>DASXFW010000151.1:0-38325 GCA_036489395.1 Acetobacteraceae bacterium
GTATGTCGGACGCATGCGCGCGTCGGCTCCCCCTCCCTCAAGGGGAGGGGGAGCTACGCCACCATGGCACCCCACCCCCATGCGCCTGAAGCTGTTCCGCGCCGCTACGATGCCCGAGGCGATGGCGCGCGTGCGCGCCGAGCTGGGTGCCGACGCCCTGATCCTCTCCACCCGCCGCGTCGGCGACGGCGTGGAGATCACCGCCGCCCTGGAACCGCCCGACCCACGCCCGCCGACCCCGCTGCCCGATCCGGCCCGCACCGCCGCGCTGGCGTTCCATGCCGTCCCGGCGCCGCTTCACCCCGCCCTGCACGCCGGCCCCCTGACCGACGCACTGGCTGCGCTGCTGACGTTCCAGCCCTTGCCGCTCTCGCCGGACTCCCCGCCGCTGCTCCTCTCCGGCCCTCCCGGCGCAGGAAAGACGCTAACCGCCGCCCGGCTCGCCAGCCGCCTGGTGATGTCCGGCGTCGCCCCGATGGTCATCACCGCCGACGGCAACCGCGCCGGCGCCACCGAGCAACTTGCCGCGTTCACCCGCATCCTCGGCGTTAGCCTGACTGTCGCGTGCCATCCGGTCACGCTCGGCCGGGCCCTGACGCGCCGCCCGCCAGGCTCGCCCGTGCTGATCGACGCCCCCGGCCACGATCCCTTCAACCCCGCCCACGCAGAGCACCTCGCCGCGCTCGCCGGCACCGCCAACGCCACCATCGTGGTGATCATGCCGGCCGGGCTGGACCCGGCGGAATCCGCCGACCTCGCCGCCGCCTACGCCGAGGCCGGCGCCACCCTGATGGTCGCCACCCGCCTCGACATCGCCCGCCGCCTGGGCGGCCTGCTGTCCGCCGCCGCCGCCGGCCGCCTCGCGCTGACCGAGGCCGGCGTCGGTCCCGGCGCCGCCGACGGCCTCGTGCCGCTCACTCCAGACTTGCTCGCCGAACGCCTGCTGCAGATTCGGAACCCATCACATGCCGCTCGCCCCGCCCATGCGTAAGCCTCGCTGCATCGCCATTGCCTCGGGCAAGGGCGGCGTCGGCAAGACCTGGTTCGCCATCACCCTGGCGCACGTCATGGCCCGCGAGGGCCGCAACGTGCTGCTGTTCGATGCCGACCTCGGGCTGGCCAACGTCGATGTGCAGCTCGGCCTGACCCCGGCGCACGATCTGGGCGACGTGATCGCCGGCCGCGCCTCGCTTGTGGAAGCCAGGCTGCGCCACGACGCCGGCGGCTTCGACATCCTGGCCGGCCACTCCGGCTCCGGAGTGCTGTCCGCGCTGGAACCGGCCGCCCTGGAATCCACCCTGACCGCCCTCCACAAGCTCGCGACCGGCTACGACCTGCTGCTGCTGGACCTCGGCGCCGGCGTCGAACGTGCCGTCCGCCGCATGGCCGCGTATGCCGATACCCTGCTGGTGCTGGTGACGGAGGAGCCGACCAGCCTGACCGACGCCTACGCCGTGCTGAAGCTGCACGCGTCCGATCGGCCCAACGGCGACGCGCGGGTGATCGTCAACCAGGCGGCCAGCCGCGGCGGCGGGGAGCGCACCTACCGCACCCTGCGTCGCGCCTGCACTACCTTCCTGCAACTGGAACCGCCGCTTGCCGGCGTGATCCGCCGCGACGACCGGGTGCGCGAGGCGATCCGCCGCCAGACGCTGCTGCTGACCCGGCATCCCGCCTGTCATGCCGCCGCCGACATGGAGCAGACGGCGCGCGCCTTGGTGTGGTGACATTTCGTTATGCGGTTGCCTGTTCATTTACGCCACACGCCGGCCCACATTCCCCCCCAAGAGGGGGACCGGTATGGCTCTGATCCGCATCAGTGGCACACGCGACCTCCGCGTGGACTTTTTCCGTGGCCTGGCATTGTGGTGGATCTTCACCGACCACATCCCGGGCGACGCGCTGGGGTATTACAGCCTGCACAACTTCGCCATGTGCGACGCGGCGGAGATGTTCGTTCTGCTGGCGGGATATGGCGCGGGCCTGGCGTACGGCTTCACGATGAACACCCAGGGCTACCTGTATGCGGCGGCCGACACGGTGCGCCGGGCCTGGACGCTCTACATTGCGCATATCTTCCTGTTCGTGGTGTTCACCGCGCAGGTTGCCTATTCCGCCAACCTGCTCGACCGCGCCTACTACCTGGACGAGGCGCGGCTGGATGTGCTGGCGGACTCGCCCTACCACGCCATGCTGGAGGCGCTGCTGCTGCGCTTCCAGCCCAATTTCCTGAACATCCTGCCGCTCTATGTCGTTCTGCTGCTGATCTTCGCGCTGGCGCTGCCGTTGCTGCGCCGGCCGGTGCTGCTGCTGAGCAGCTCGTTCGCGCTGTACGTGATCGTTCTGGTGACCGGCCTGAACATGCAGGGCTGGGGCGACCAGGACTGGTATTTCGATCCCTTCGCCTGGCAGTTCTTGTTCATGATCGGCGCCGTGCTGGCGTATTCGCCGCCGCCGCTGCCCCGCGTGACCTGGCCGCTCGACGCGTTGTCGATCGCGGTCCTGGCGTTCGGCCTGATCGTTATATTTGTGATCAACGTGCATCCACGTATGCTCGCGGAAATGCCCGCCTGGGTGATTCGCCTGCTGATCGACCAGGACAAGACCGACCTGCACCCGACGCGCTTGTTCTCCATTCTGGCGCTGACCTGGGGCGTGGTACGGCTGGTGCCATTCGGAGCCCGCTGGCTGCGGTCGCGCTATGCCGCGCCGTTCGTGCTGCTGGGCCAGAACTCCCTGCCGGTCTTTTGCTCCGGCATCTTCTTCGGGTTCATCGCCCGCCTCGGGCTGGAGTATCGCGACGGTGCCGCCATGCAGTTGGCCGTGAACTTGTTCGGCGCGGTCGCCATGCTGACCGTCGCGACCACGGCCGCGTGGTACCGGGGCAAGGGCCGCGCGCCGGCCCGGCCGCCGGCTGCCGTCCCGGTGCCAATGCAATCCCACTCCGACTGAGCCCCATCATGCTCCCCAGGATCGCCGTTCTCTTCGTTCTCTGCCTCGTTGCCAGCCTGACATCATCCCGGGCCGCGGACGAACCGGCGGGTCCCTTCGCCTGTCCGGTTGCCGAGGATTTCGCAATGCCGGACGCACCGCTGCTGCATGTTGCGGCAGCCATCGCTGCCGGCCGGCCGGTCAACATTCTCGCCGTCGGGACCGCATCGACCGTCGGCCTGACGCGCCACGCCGAGACGGTCGAATCGTTCCCCTACCGCATGGTGGAGGCGCTGCACGCCGCACGGCCGCGCGCGACGTTCAACCTGACCGTGCGCGGCGGCCACGGCATGACCGCGGATACCATGCTGCCGCTGATCGTCGAGGCGCTTGCCAGCCAACGCTACCAGCTCGTCATCTGGCAGACCGGCACGGTCGAGGCGGTGCGCGGCGAGGCCCCCGACGCGATGGAGGCCGCGCTGGAAGCGGGTGCGCAGCGCGTTGCCGACGCCGGCGGCGACCTCGTGCTGGTGGACTCCCAATTCAGCCGCTTCCTGCGCGCCAACGTCGATCTCGATCCCTACGAGACGGTGCTGCAACAGGTCGCGACGATGCAGGGCGTCGTCTTGTTCCATCGCTACGACCTGATGAACGCCTGGGTCGATGGCGACGTGATCGACCTGGAGCGAACCCCGCGCATCGGCCGCGACAAGGTCATTGCGCGGCTGGGCGTCTGCATCGGCAATGCGCTGGCGCATTTCGTGCTGAATGGCGCGGCACTCGACAGCGCGACCGCCTCGCAGCACTGATGGCGGCGTGACCCTCGCCGCATTGCTCCGTCACCTGGCGTTCGCCGCCGGACTGGCCCTGCTGTCCGCCTCGGTGGTGCGGGCAATGATCGCCGTCCGTGTGATGGACCGCCCGGACCCGCGCAAGGTGCATGACCGGCCCATTCCGAAGGGCGGCGGAGTCGGCGTGGTGGCGGCGTTCCTGGTCGGCGTCGCGGTGCTTTACCGGTATGCCGAATTCGCTCGCCTCGCCGATCCGTATTTCCGCGGCGTGATCGAGGCTTCCGTGGCGATCGCCGTCGTTTCCTTCCTCGACGACCTCAAGGACTGGAATTTCAGCGTCAAGCTGGCGACGCAGGTGCTGGCCGCGCTGGTCGCCGTCGCCAGCGGCATCTACGTGCGCGACTACCGCGTCCCGTACGTCGGAGCGCTGCCGATCGGCTGGCTCGGCCCGCCGCTGACCGTAGCGTGGATCGTCTTCGCCACCAACGCAATGAACTTCATCGACGGGCTGAACGGGCTGGCCGGCGGCGTGTCGCTGATCGCCGCGGCGTGCCTGGCGTTCCTCGCCGCAACGCACGATGGCTGGTTCGCCTATGCGGCGTCGCTGATGCTGGCTGCCGGGCTGGCGGGATTCCTGCCGTTCAATTTCCCCCGCGCCCGCATCTTCCTGGGCGACGTCGGCAGCCAGTTCTGCGGCTTCATGCTGGCCGTGCTGGCCGTGGTCGCCAGCCGGTTCGAGGGCCTCAGCGTGTCCTTCCTGCTGGTGCCGATGCTGCTGTCCGGCGTGTTGTTCGACGTGGCGTTCACGCTGGTGCGTCGGGCGGTTGCCGGCGAGCGCCTGACCCAGCCGCATCGCGGCCATCTGTATCAGGTCGCGCAACGCTCCGGCGTGCCGGCGGTCGTCGTCACGCTGGTGCATTGGGGTTTCGTGGTGTTCGGCTTCCTGTGCTGTCTGGCGTTCATCGCCGCGCCGTCATCGCTGAAGCCGTATGTGCCCGCGCTGATACTGCTGCCGCAGCTCAACTGGGTTGCGTTCGTCGCGATGCGCGCGCGCCGCGCCGGCATCGAACGCTGGGGTTGATCGCTCGATTCGAGCACGGCGCCGCCATAAGCTGGCGCGCAAAGCCGGAGAGATGATGCCAGGAATGGCAGCCCCGTTTTGCCTGACACCGCTGCACCGGCTCTGGCGTCCGCTGGCTGCGCGTCGCGTGCCGGCGACGCCGGCCGGCGGCATCGTTGAGCAACCGGCCCATGAGCCGCTGGTGCCACGGCGGGGCTGACTTCGGTTGCGCATCAACGGATTCATGCCAAGTGTGTCGGACAACGCACAGGGAGGAAATCATGCTGGAAACCACCATCGCGGGCAGCCTGCCGAAGCCCGGCTGGCTCGCCGAGCAAAACAAGCTGTGGCCGGCATGGCGGCTGGACGGCGAGGCGCTGGCCGAGGCCAAGCGCGACGCCACGGTGCTGTGGCTGAAACAGCAGGAAGAAGCCGGCATCGACATCGTCAGCGACGGCGAGCAAGCGCGCCAGCATTTCGTGCACGGGTTCCTGGCGCACGTGGACGGCATTGATTTCGGCCGGCAGGTCGAAATGGGGATTCGCAACAACCGCTATAAGGCGATGGTGCCGACTGCCACGGCGCCGATCGTCCTGCGCGGGCGCGCCCACGCGATGGAGGCACGGACCGCGCGCGCGCACACGAAGCGCCGGCTGAAGTTCACATTGCCCGGGCCGATGACCATCGTCGATACGATCGCCGACGGATATTACGGCGATAAGATTGCCCTGGCGATGGCCTTCGCCGCGGCGCTGAACGAGGAGGCGCGCGGATTGGTGGCGGACGGCGTCGATGTGGTCCAATTCGATGAGCCGGCCTTCAACGTTTACATGGACGAGGTCGGCACCTGGGGCATCGCCGCGCTGGAACGCGCCTGCGCCGGATTGGCGTGCAAGACCGCGGTGCATATCTGTTACGGCTACGGCATCAAGGCAAATATCGACTGGAAGGCGGCCCTGGGCGAGGAGTGGCGGCAATACGAGGCGACGTTCCCCGTGCTGGCGGCGAGCTCGATCGATCAGGTGTCGCTGGAGTGCATCAACTCGCATGTGCCGCTGCGGCTGCTGCGGCTGTTGGCGGGAAAGGACGTGCTGCTGGGTGCGATCGACGTGGCGACAGATGCGGTGGAGACGCCGGAGCAAGTCGCCGCGGTCATTGAGGACGCAGCCGAACACGTGCCGGTGGAGCACCTGTTTCCGTGCACGAATTGCGGCATGGCGCCGATGCGACGCGAGATTGCAGCGGCGAAGTTGCGCGCGCTGGCGGATGGTGCCGCGCTGGCGCGGCGGCGGCTCGCGTAATCGCGTCCGCTGCGTAACAAAGAAACAAAACCCCCCTCCCCTTGTGGGAGGGGCTGGGGGAGGGGTGAGTGCATCCGCGGTTCGTGCGGGGACCCACCCCTCCCCCAACCCCTCCCACAAGGGGAGGGGAGACGTTGTTCATTCAGGGCGCGCCTTGCCGCGGAACACCCAGTAGCTCCAGCCCGAGTACATCAGAATAATCGGCAGCAGGAACAGCGTGCCGACCAGCAGGAACGCCTGCGTGGACGGGTTCGCCGCGGCCTGCCACAGCGTGATGTGGTGCGGCACGATCATTGGCCACAGGCTGATCGCCAGCCCGAGATACGACATCGCGAACAACCCCACGGCACCGGCGTACGGACCGAAGCTGGCGCCCGGGCGACCCAGCGCGCGCCACGTTGCCCCGGCGATCGCAGCGCTGACCAACGGCACCGGCAGCAGCTCGCCAAAGTTGGGCCAGGTGAACCAGCGCTGTGCCACGTCGGCTTGCGTCAGCGGCGTCCAGATGCTGACCACCAGCAGTCCCACGCACACCCCGACCAACGCGAACCGTCCGCACTCGCGCGCCCACGCGTGCAACGCGCCTTCCGTCTTCAGCACCAGCCAGCCTGCGCCGAGCAGTGCGTAGCCGAACACCAGGAACGCGCCGGTGACGATGGAGAACGGCGTGAAGCAATCCAGGCTGCTGCCGGTGAACGTATGGCCGTCGGTCTGGAAGCCCTGGATGAATGCGCCGAGCACGATGCCTTGGGCGAACGTGGCGATGAGCGAGCCGGCCTCGAATGCGCGATCCCAGAAGCGGCGGTACGGCGTGTCATGATAACGGAACTCGAAGGCAACGCCGCGGAAGATCAGCGACAGCAGCATGATGGCGACGGGGAAATACACCGCCGGAATGATGATCGCGTATGCCAGCGGGAAGGCTCCGAGCAAGGCGAGCGCGCCGAACACCAGCCAGGTTTCGTTGCCGTCCCAGACCGGCGCGACCGAGGCCACCATCACCGCGCGCGACCGTTCATCCGCTGCAAACCGGTGCAGGATGCCGATGCCGAGATCGAATCCGTCGAGCAGCACGTAGAAGAACACGGCCGCGCCGAGGATGAGCGTCCACACCGGCACGAAGTCGAACGCCGGGTTCATGCCGGCTGTCCTGGCGTTTCTGGCACCGGCCGCGTCGGCGAACGCGGCTGCGCGCCCTCGATCGGTGCGTGTTCGTCGACATCCAACGGACCGCGCCGCACCACGCGTGCCATCACCCACAGGCCGGACGGATACATGATCAGATAGGTCAGCGCGTAGCCGGCCAGCGACAGCGCGACATTCCAGCCGGTGAGCGATGGCGTCACCGAATCCGCCGTGCGCAGCAGGCCATACACCGTCCAGGGCTGCCGCCCGACCTCGGTCGTCACCCAGCCGGCGAGCACGGCGATGAAGCCGAGCGGCGCGCTCCACTGGAAGACGCGCAGATACATGCGGTTGACGAAAACCCGTTCGCCGCGGCGCAGCACATTGCCGGCCGCCACGATCGCCAGCATCAGGAAGCCGATGCCCACCATAATGCGGAACGAGAAGAACACGGGCAGGACCGGCGGCCAGTCGCTGCGCGGAAACTGGTCCAGTCCGACCAGGGTGCCATTCGGGTCATGCGTCAGAAGCAGGCTGCCCAGCAGGGGAATTTCGATCGCATCGCGATTGACCGCGTGCTGCTGGTCGGGGATCGCAAGCAGTGTCAGCGGCGCGCGGGATTGTGTGTGCCAGTGCGCCTCGATCGCGGCGAGCTTCGCCGGCTGGTATTGCTCGGTGATCAACCCCGACGCATCGCCCAGAAGAATCTGCACCGGCAGAAAGCACAGCAGCAGCCAGAGCGTCATGGACAGCATGCGGCGCGCTTCCTCGACGAAGCGCTCGCGCAGCAGGTAACCGGCGGCGACGCTCATCACCACGAAGCCGGTGGTGATGTAGAAACCGACGACGGTGTGGAACAGCCGGAATGGAAAGGATGGGGTGAACACGATCTCCAGCCAGTTCGTCGGCACGAACCGTCCGTCCACCAGCTTCGCTCCCGCCGGCGTCTGCATCCAACTGTTCGCGGCCAGAATCCAGAATGACGAGAACAGCGTGCCCACCGCGACCATGCAGGCGGCGAAGCAATGGGCCCAGCGTGGCACGAGGTGCCGCCCGAACAGCAGCACGCCGAGGAACGCGGCCTCGAGGAAGAAGGCCATCAGACCTTCATAAGCGAACAGCGGCGAGAGGACGTTGGCGGTGGCGTAGGAATAGCGGCTCCAGTTGGTACCAAATTGGAATGGCATCACCACGCCCGTCACCACGCCCATACCGAATGCGATGGCGAAGATTTTTGTCCAGAAGGCGGAGATGCGAAAATAGACCCCGCGGCCAGTGGCGAGATGCAGCGCCTCCAGCAGCGCGATGTAGGAGGCAATGCCCACGGTGAACGCCGGCAGCAGGATGTGCCAGCCGATCACCCAGCCGAATTGCAGCCGCGACAACAGCAGCGGATTGAGGGACATGCCGCCCCGGTCCTCTTCGCGGTTCCTCAACGAGAGGTGGGGCCGCCTGTTCGCGAGCCGAATTACATTTGTGTAATCCGCGCCGCTGCCCTTGGCGGCGGCTTTCCGCTATCAGAAGCCGGGTGGTGCGTGCCGACAGGAGGAACCGTGCCGAACGAAGCGCCGGCCGATCTGCGTTCGCCCGAGGACAGCGTGGCGCTCGACTGGGCCGCCGTGCGCCGGTTCCTGGCCGCGCGCGGGCTGCGGCTGGATGACGGTCCGCCACCGCGGCAGTTCGCCGGCGGGTTGGCGAACCTCAATTACCTGATCCATCTGAACGGCGCGCCGTATGTGCTGCGCCGGCCGCCGATGGGCGAGCTGCCCGCCGGCAGCCACGACATGGCGCGCGAGCATCGCATCCTGTCGCGGCTGCCCGACGCCCTGCCGTTCGTACCGCGCAGCGTGCTGCTGTGCGACGATCCGGCGGTCATCGGCCAACGGTTCCAGATTCTGGAATATCGCGCCGGGCTGGTGATCCGGGAGCATGTACCGGCGGAACTGGCTCATCGGCCGGAGATCGGCGAGCGGCTGTCGCACGTGCTGCTGGAGACGATGGCGGCAATCCACGCGGTGGATACCGCGGCCGTCGGACTGGATGATCTGGGGCGGCCCGACGGATTCCTGGCGCGCGCGGTGTCCGGCTGGCGCAAGCGTGGCCTGGCCGCGAAGGAGGATGGCACGGACGCACTGCACCAGGAGGTCGGTGCGTGGCTGGAGCACCGAATCGTGCCGGACGGGCCGCCCGGGCTGTTGCACAACGACTTCAAACTCAACAACATGATTCTGGACCCGCGCGATTTCTCTCCCGTCGCCGTGGTGGACTGGGATCAGGGCACGCGTGGCGATCCGCTGTTCGATTTCGCCACGCTGCTGAGTTACTGGATCCACGCCGGCGATCCGTGGGCGATGCACGACATGGCGCAGATGCCGGCCGACGAGGCATGCCTGTGGCCGCGCCAGCAGGCGGTGGCCGAGTATGCGCGGCTGACCGGACGGGATGTGTCGAACTTCGTGTTCTACCGCGTGCTGGCGATGTACAAGCTGGCGGTGATCTTCCTGCAGCTTGGTCTGCGCTGGCGGACCGGCGTCACGACGGATCGGCGTTACGAAAAGCTGAGCGCGATCGGCACCGGCATTCTCGAATTCACCCACGAGATCGCGCAAGGACGCGCGTTCTGACCAAAATCCCCCCTCCCCTTGAGGGAGGGGGTTAGGGGGAGGGGTCGAGATACAGATCAGACCCCTCCCCCTGACCCCCTCCCTCAAGGGGAGGGGGAACCCACGCTCCGGCCGGTGGCAACTCGCAATGACAGAAGGCCAACAAAAACAGGTGCCCCATGGACTTCTCCCTCTCCCCCGAGCTCCAGGACCTGCAGCAACGCACGCGGGCCTTTATCCGCGACAGAATCATGCCGCTGGAATCCGACCAGCGGCAGACTCGCCATGGCCCGACTGAAGACTTCCGCCGCGAGCTCGTCGCGCTCGGCCGCGAGGCCGGCCTGCTCGCGCCGCACGTATCGACGGAATACGGCGGCCTCGGCCTCGACCATGTCGGCAAGGCCATCGTCTTCGAAGAGTCCGGCTATTCCCTGCTCGGCCCCGTTGCGATGCACATCTTCGCGCCCGACGAAGGCAACATGCATCTGCTGGAATCCGTCGCCACCACGGAACAAAAGGAACGCTGGCTGCGCCCGCTGGCGAGCGGCGCGACACGATCGTGCTTCTGCATGACGGAGCCCGCGCCCGGTGCCGGTTCCGACCCCGCCGCGATCAACACCACCGCGGTGAAGGACGGCAACCACTGGGTGATCAACGGCACCAAATGGTTCATCACCGGCGCGCGCGGCGCGGCCTTCGCCATCATCATGGCCAAGGGCGAGGACGGGGCCGCGACGATGTTCCTCGCCGACATGGACCAGCCGGGCATCGAGATCGTCCGCACGATGGACAGCCTTGACCAGGCGTTCGCCGGCGGCCACGCGGTGGTGCGGTTCAACGATTTGCGCGTGCTCGCATCGGACATTCTGGGCGAGCCCGGCAAAGGCTTCCGCTATGCGCAGGTGAGGCTGGCGCCGGCGCGGCTGACCCACTGCATGCGCTGGCTCGGTGCCGCGCGGCGGGCGCACGACATCGCCACCGCCTACGCGCGCGAACGCGAGGTGTTCGGCGCGAAGCTGGTCAACCACGAAGGCGTCGGCTTCATGCTGGCGGACAACGAGATCGACATCCGCATGAGCCGCCTGGCGATCTGGCACACCGCGTGGCTGCTGGACCAGGGCGCGCGCGGCACGACGGAGTCCTCGATCGCCAAGGTCGTATGTTCTGAAGCGATCTGGCGCGTGGTCGATCGTTGCGTGCAAGTATTGGGTGGCCAGGGCGTCACCGGCGAAACGCTGGTGGAACGCTTGTTCCGCGAGGTGCGTGCGTTCCGGATTTACGACGGCCCATCGGAGGTGCACCGTTGGTCGCTGGCGCAACGTATCGCCCGGCAGGGGGCGAACTGGTGAGCCCAATGGAGACGCGGGATTTCGACCTGACCGGCAAGGTTTGTATCGTCACCGGCGCCGGCCGCGGCATCGGTCGCGGCATGACGGAGGCCCTGGCGCGGCACGGCGGCTTCGTCGTGCTGGTGGGCCGCACGTTGGCGACGTTGGAGGAAGCCGCCGCGGCAATCGGCGACCGCGCGATGGTGCAGTTGGCGGATGTCGCGCGCGAGGCTGACGTGCTGGCGCTGCGCGACACGGTACTGACACGCTGCGGGCGGATCGACGTGCTGGTCAACAACGCCGGCGTCAACCCGATCTTTCGCGGCATCGAACGGATCAGCCTGGAAGAATGGCAGCAGATCATCGACGTGAACCTGACCGGGGTGTTCCTGTGCTGCAAGCATCTCGGCGGCGCGATGGCGGCAGGCGGTTCGGTGATCAACGTCAGTTCCGTCGCGGGGCATGGCGGCCTGCCGCGCTCGGTGCCGTATTGCGCGTCGAAGGGCGGGGTAGAGATGCTAACGAAGGGCCTGGCGCTGGACTGGGCGAAGCGCGGCGTGCGGGTGAACACGCTGGCGCCGGGCTGGGTGGATACCGACCTGACGCACGGGCTGCTGGAGCACGACGTGCACGGCAAGCGCCTGCTGGATCGCACGCCGCTGGGGCGCTTCGCGACGCCGCGGGACATGGCGGGAGGGGTGGTGTTCCTCGCATCGGATGCCTCGGCGTTCATGACCGGGGCGAGCCTGGTGATCGATGGGGGATGGGGGGCTGAGTAGCGGGGACGCGGTGCGGTAGCGGTCGATCGGTATCCGGCCGACGTGGCCCCCGCGCTGGAGCCTACGGCATGGCGACACCTTCGCGGTGCTCGACATGGCGCGGCGGGCCGACGCACGAGGCGGATGCGATCGGCATTCGCGAGATGCTGCGGCGGGTGGAGGTGCTGCACGAGGCGAGCCGGGTTGGCTGGGAGCCGGCGCCGCTGCTGGTGGAGATGGCCGCGGCGGGGAAGAAGTTTGCTGACCTGAATGGGTGAAGTTCTGTCATTGCGAGACCCATACGGCCGAAACAATCTCCGTCGGGAGGTCGCACGGCAGCTCGCCCTTTGCAATCTGGCGAGCCAGCCGATCGTGTCGATCCTTACGAAACGACGGTTCTCTTCCCGCGCACCACGGGGCTGCCGCTGACGACTGAGCATGCTTCGGTCGTGGTTCGCGTTGGCCAGGATCGCATATGGCCCAACCACGCCTGCCAATGCTGCGACGCCACAGGAAAAGAAAGAATTTAAACGCAGATGACAGAAGATGCACGCAGAACACGCAGATGGTTTCGTGCGGTTCATAGGCCTCGGACAACGCGTTTGATTTCGAGGCGAGGCTTACCGAAATTGAGCAGAAGGCAGAGCTGCAGGCCGGTCGCTCTCAGGTAGTTGGTGCGTTGCACGCGATGCCCGTCATCCCATGTCCTGACTGCTTTCATCTCGGCGAGAAGCACGCCCTCGACCAACAGGTCCGTGCTGTAATCGCCGACCACGCCGCCATGATACGTCACCTTGACGCTACATTGTTGCTCAATCACGAGGCCAGCGTCGCGCAGCTCTTGTGCCGGGGCATTCTCGTAGACCTTTTCCAAGAGCCCGGCCCCGAGCGTATTCAGCACAGTAAATGTGCAACCGACGACTTGCCCCGACAGATCATTCAGCCGCGCGCTATCTGCGTGTTCTGCGTCCATCGTCTGTCATCTGCGTTTAAATTCTTTCTTCGCGATGCTGCCGACGAATGATGACCGAAGGGTTGACGCACCCGCGGCGCCGCCGAGATTTCTTCCTCAGATCAAGCCTGAAGACCGCTACGCTCCTGGCAAGAAACTGCCCCGGCCTTCTGTCATTGCGAGGCCGCTTGGCCGACGCAATCTCCCGGGGAAGATTGCTTCGGCCAAGCGGCCTCGCAATGACAGACAGTCAGACCTGCAGCAACGCGTTCACATGACCTCGCGCACCTGACGGAACACCGCTTCCCACACCGACCCCACCCGAAAGAACACGGGCGGCTGACCGATCGGCGCGGGGACCGTGATGCGCCCTCCACCGTGGCGCGTCGCGTCGGACCACACATGCGTCCAGTCCGCACCAGCCGGAAGCTGCACCGGCCAATCGGTCGCGCCCGCCGCGAGCACCGGCGCCACCAGCAGATCCGCGCCGTACAGGTACTGGTCCTGCACCGCATACCCCGCGGCATCGTCGGGGAAGTGCAGGAACATCGGACGCTGCGCCGGCAAGCCGCACGCCGCCGCTTCCGCCGACACCGCGCGCAGATACGGCGCGAGATGGCACCAGACTCGCGTGAAGCGCGCGAAATGCGCGAGCACCTCCGGCGACTGGTCGATCTGCAGATTGTCGTGCGGGCGGTTGCCCTCGTGCGTGCGCATGATCGGGGTGAACGCCGCCATTTCCGTCCAGCGCTGCAACAGCTCCGGCGTGCGCACATTGCCGAACAAGCTGGTGTAGCCGCCGATGTCGCTGTGGTGGTACGCGTTGCCGAGCAATCCGGCGGACAGCGCGCCGCAGATCACGCTCGGCAGCCCGTCGTGCCGCGAGAAATCGACGCACTGATCGCCCGCCCATAACAGCGGGCAGTGACGCTGCACGCCGGTGAAGCCGGCGCGCATGAAGAATAACGCGTCGGTGCCGCGTACGGAGTCGGCGTTGACCTCGGCCCAGATCGCGGGCCAGGCGTTGTGCAGCAGCTTCGCGTCGCCGTGCGCGAGTCGTGCGTCGATCGGCAGGTATTCGCCGAAATCCGCCATCCAGCCGGACAGGCCGAGGTCCAGCATGTTGCCGCGCAGGATATGCTCCGCGAACCAAGTGCGCGCGTCGGGCAAGGTGAAATCGACGATGCCGGCATCGAACTCGCCGAAGTCGACACGGTAGGTCTCTCCCGAATCGTTACGTGCGAGAAGATCGCGCGCGGCGGCTTCGGAGAACAACGCGCCGTCGGTGCAGAGATACGGGTTGACGTAGCCCATGACGCGAATGCCGCGCGCACGCAGTTCCGCGATGTGCCGCGGCAGGTCCGGATAGCGCGAGGCGTTCCAGCGCCAGTCCCAGAACAAGCGCGTGCCGAAGGATGTGGTGCGGGTACCGGCCCAGTCCTCGCACCATAACGCGGAAACCCGCGTGCCGGCGGCGAGGTATTTCTCCAGGCGCGCAAAACTGTTAGCGCCGTCTTTCAGGCCGATGATCGCGCCGTTGTAGAGCCACTCGGGCAGCGGCGGCTGCCGGCCGAAACGGGTGGAGAGGCGTTGCACCAGCGCGGGGAAGTCCGCCGCGGCATGAAATTCCAGGCGTTGCGGCGCGGCCCAGACTTCCAGCTCGTGGAAATCGTCGTGGCGGAAGTCGAAGGCGCTGTACGCGGTCGTTTCGACATGCGCGGCGTATCGGCGCGAGGAAACGTAGGTCGGCTGCGGATAATTCGTCGTGTAATAGTCGCCGCCGGCGTGGCCGGCGACATCGGCCTGGAAGGTGATCGGGCTGGTCTTGTCGCGACCGACTCCCGGCTCGCTCGTCCACAGCGGGAACCTCCGCCCCCTCATATCAAAATACGACATCTGCTCTCCGCAGCCCCACACATTTTCTTGCGGCTCGGCGCAGATGCGGAACCAGAAACGGTTCAGCTGCGGATCGGCATGACGCACGTGCAGTTCGGCCAGCGTATCGTCGCCGCGCAACTCAAGCGTCAGCCACACCGGTCCGCCGGCGTCGCGGCGGAAATGCAGCAGGACGCCGTCGATCGTCACGTGCGCGAGCGGCGCGCGTTCCGTCAGGTAATCCGAAATATCGAAATTGCCGCGGTACATCGCCATGCGTTCCTGGCCGATGCCGGCGAAGACGCACGGCGATGCGGGGGAATGGCGCAGCAGCAAGCGGCCGGCGAGCGACAGGGTGAAGCCATCGCGCGTCTCGAGCAGTACGGTCATCCCTTCACGCCGCCCGCGGTCAGGCCGGCGATGACGCGCTGCTGGAACACCACGATCAGCGCCACCACGGGCACGATGCCGACCACCAGCGCCGCCGAGATCACCGGCCAGGGGAAGGCGAACTCGCCCTGGTACAGCGTGATGCCGACCGGCAGGGTGCGCATGCTCGTGGCGGAATTGAAGGACAGTGCCAGCAGGAATTCGTCCCAGGAATTTACGAAAGCTAACAATCCGGCGGTGAACACGCCCGGCGCCGACAGCGGCACGACGACGCGGAACAACGCGCCGACGCGACTGCAGCCGTCGATCATTGCGGCGTTCTCCAGGTCGATCGGAATGGTCTGGAAATAGCTGATCAGCACCAGCGTACAGATCGGCAGCGAGAGCACGGTGTACGGCAGCACCAGCGCGGCGTAGGTGTTCAACAGGCCGAGCGCGCGCATGGTCTGGAACAACGGCACCAGCAGCGTCACCAGCGGAAAGGTGGAGACCGCGATGATCGCCGCCAGCGCCAGGTCTCGATAGCCGATCTGCAGGCGTGCCAGCGCGTAGGCGGCCAGCGTGGCGATGAACAACGTTAGTGCACCTGACATCAGCGCGACGGCCAGGCTGTTGAACAAATAGAGCGCGAGCGGCTGGTCGTGGAAGGCGCGCACGTAGTTGGCGATGGTGGGGGCGTGCGGCAGCCAGGTGATCGGGGTCTGGCTGAGCTCGGCCTCGGTCTTTAGCGACGTGAGGAAGATCCACAATGCGGGGAATACGCCGTTGACGATCACCGCGAGGGCGGCGAAGCGGCGCAGCGCGGCGGCGGTCATGGCGTGCGCACCTGGCGGAGATACAGCGCGGTGACGCTCATGCTCACCAGGAACAGGACAACCGCCAGCGCCGAACCGTAGCCGAGATCGAGAAAGTCCACCGTGTTCTGATGGATATACATCGCCAGCGTGACGGTGGAGGTGCCGGGCCCGCCGCGCGTCATGGTGACGGGAATGTCGAAGGTCTGCAGCGACGTGATGGTGCGGAAGATCACCGCGACGGCGATCGACGGGCGCAGCAGCGGCAGCGTGACGTTCAAGAAACGATGCAGCGCGTTGGCGCCGTCCACCGAGGCGGCCTCGTAAAGTTCGCCGGGAATGGTTTGCAAGCCGGCCAGCAGCACCAGCGCGACGAAGGACGAGGTCTTCCAGGTGATGGTCAGGCAGATCGCGAGGAACGCCAGCCAGGCGGAGTTGAACCAGATGATGCGCGTGGACATGACGTGGCGCAGCACGTCGTTCACGACGCCGTAGTCGGACTGGAAGAACCAGCCGCTGATCAGGCCGACGAAGGCCAGCGGCAGTGCCCAGGGCACGAGCAGACCGAGCCGGACCGGCCAGCGGATGCGGAACGGCAGGTTGGCGATCAGCGCGAGTGCGAGCCCCGCTAACAGGGCGGCGGGGACGGTGATCAGGGTGATCAGCAGCGTGTTGGTCAGCGCGGTCCAGAATTCCGGGTCGGTCGCCAGGGACGTGTAGTTGTCGAGGCCGGTGAAGTGCGCGGGCAGGCCGGACGTTAGGCTGAGTGCCTCGAAGCTGGTCCAGACCAGGCGGCAGACGGGGTAAACGACGATGAGCGCGAGGAGGAGGAAGGCTGGGGCGAGGAGGACGCGGGCGAGGGCGGCGTCGTTGGCGTCGCGCCAAGTGCTAAAACACCTCGCCCACGAAGTGGGAGAGGTCGAGACGCGAAGCGGCGAGGGTGAGGGCCGTAACGCACGGTCGGTCTGTGCGTTACGCCCCTCACCCTCGCCGCTTCGCGTCTCGACCTCTCCCGCTCCGCGGGCGAGGTGTTTTCTTCTCATCGCAGCACTCTTTGCAGCCGGGCCTGCATCTGCGCCGCGGCGGCGTCCGGCGTTTCCGAACCCGCCAGCACGGCGTTGGTCTGCGTGCGGATCGTGTCGCTCACGTCATTATACCGTGGCGTCACCGGGCGGGACTTCGCGGCCTCGACCACCGGCAGCGCGGCGCCGATCCATGGGACGGCCTGTTGCACCTGCGGATCGGTGTAGAGCTTCGGAAACACCGGCAGCAGCGAGGCTTTTTCCGCCAACAGGCGCGACACGTCCGGGGAGGACAGGAACTTCACCAGCTTGATCGCCTCGGCCTGGTGCTGCGAATACGCCGACACGCCCCATTGCCAGCCGCCGATGCAGCTTACGTGCTGGCCGCCATCCATCGCCGGCAGCACGGCGACGCCGACCTTGTCCTTCACCGGACTGTCGGCGCTCTGGAACAAGTTCCAGCCATACGACCACAACACGGCGAACACCGCCTTGCCGGCCTGGAAATCCTTGCGCGTCTGGTCGGTGGGAATCTCGGCGACGTTCTTCGGCGCGACGCCCTGCTGCACCAGGCCGGTCCACAGCGCGAACGACTTCAATGCGGCGTCGCGGTCCCACGTCAGGCGGCCGTTCTTCACCAGCGTCTTGCCCTGGCTCCAGTAGGGCAGGAGGAAGGTGCAGACGGTGCCCTCGATCGGCGCGCCCTGGAAACTTACGCCTTGCAGGTTGGGGTTCTTTTCGCCGGCCTGGATGGTCTTGGCTTCCTGTGCGAGCTGGCTCCAGGTCTGCGGGATCGGCAGGTGGTATTTGTCCAGCAGACCCTTGCGGTAATACAGGAACATCGCATCGGCGAAGGCGGGCAGCGCGACCAGCTTGCCGTCCACGCTGTCGGCCTCGGCGTAGGCCGGCAGGTATTGCTTCAGGAACGTCGCGCGGTCGCCGACATATTTGTCCAGCGGCACGGTCCAGCCGGTGGCGGCGAACTGCGCCGGGCGGATGATGTCGAGCAACAACACGTCCAACGTGCTGTCCTTCGCCGACATCACGGTGTTGAGGTATTGCGCTTGCAAGTCGCTGGTGGCACCGCCGGTCTGGATCGCCACCTTCACGCCGGGATTGGCGGCCTGGAAGCGGTCGAAGGCCTGGCGCATCACCTCGGGGCGCAGCGCGCTTGAGATGAACACGTTGAGCGTGGTGTTGGCGCGCGCCGGCAGGATCAACACGGCCGACAGCAGAAGACACGCGCGGATGAGGCGGGTCACGGGGCGCTCCCTCGGATTGTTGCTTGCGGCGGATCGGACAGCGCGCGGCGCAGCGGGTCAAGGCAGGGCGCGGGCTGGTATCGGGGCGGATGGTAAACTGCTACGATGCGCCGAATCAAAACGAGGCATGAATGGCACTTGCCTATGCAGTTGGGCGTGCAGCCGGGAAAACCGCGGCACGTCGCCGGCCCCAATCGTCCGACCGGATCGATCCCTACCAGATGGCCAATCTGTTCCCGCGCAGCACCGGCCTGCCGCTCACCGTCTGGGCGGGGCCGCGCGGGCGCGCTCGGTATGACGCGCGGATCAAGGTGTCGCTGACGCCGGGCAAGATGGACACGGCCAACACCGCGACCGTCGGGCTGCGGCCGCAACCGCATCTGGTGCGCGGCCGGCTGGCGGCGGCGGACCTGGAACAGATCTCCCGCTGGATCACGCTGAACGAGGCTGCACTGATGGACCTGTGGAACGGCGCGATCGACGGCGTGGAATTCGCCGGCCGGCTCAGAAGGCTGGACCCTGCCGCCACGTCGCGCGAAGACAGCGCCAACTGATCCAGTCAGCACGAGGTCATCCATGCCATCCCGGGAAGGCGCCATCGGGCGCGCTCTGACGTTCTTCGACAGCAACGGCTTCCGCGACCGGCTGGTGGCGCTGGTCGCGATCCCCAGCACCTCGCAGGACCCCGGCCACGAGGCCGACGTCCGCCGCTACCTGGCCGACGCGATCCGGCCCTGGCTGGAGCGCCTCGGCTTCATCGTCGCCATCCATCCCAACCCGCGCGACGGCTTCGGCCCGATCCTGACCGCGGCGCGCATCGAGGACCCGGCTCGCCCCACCATCCTCACCTACGGCCACGGCGACACCGTGCGCGGGCTCGCCGACCAGTGGCGCGCCGGCCTGGACCCCTGGACCCTGACCGAGGAAGGCGCGCTGTGGTACGGCCGCGGCACCGCCGACAACAAGGGCCAGCACGCGCTCAACCTGTCCGCGCTGGAGGCGGTGCTGGCGGAGCGCGGCGGCGTGCTGGGCTACAACATCAAGCTGGTGCTGGAGACGTGCGAGGAACGCGGCTCCATCGGCCTGCGCGAGTTCGTCGCGGCGCATCGCGAGGCGCTGGCGGCGGACGTGCTGATCGCATCCGACGGGCCTCGGGTGATGCCTGACGTGCCGACCATCGCCACCGGCACGCGCGGCATCTGGCAGTGCGAGCTGGTGCTGGAGCTGCGGCCGGGCGGCGTGCACTCCGGCCATTGGGGCGGGCTGACCACCGACCCCGCGGTGGTCCTGGCGCACGCGATCGGGTCCATCATGGATCGGCGGGGGAAGATCCTGGTGCGCGACTGGCTGCCGGCGAACGGCGTGCCGGCGAGCGTGCGTGCCGTGCTGGCGGACTGCCCGGTGGGCGGCGGCGGCGAGGCGGCGACGATCGATCCGGACTGGGGCGAGCCGGGGCTGACCTCGGCGGAGAAGATCTATGGGTGGAACAGTTTTATTGTGCTGGCGATGGTGTCGGGGCGGCCGGAGAATCCGATGAACGCGGTGGCACCGAGCGCCAAGGCCACGTGCCATATCCGTTACACCGTCGATACCGATCCGGCGGTGTTCGAGCCGGCGCTGCGGCGGCACCTGGACGCCGAGGGGTTCGGCGCGGTGCGCATCGAGAACGCCGGCGTGCGCATGGCGGCGAGCCGCACCGATCCGGCGGCGCCGTGGGTGCGCTGGGTCGTTGCGTCGATGGAAGCGACGCTGGGGGGGCGGGTGCAGGTGATACCGAACGCCTCGGGCGGGCTGCCGGGGGACGTGTTCGTCGATCACCTGGGGGTGTCGCTGGTGTGGGTGCCGCACAGCTATAACGGCTGCAAGCAGCACGGGCCGGACGAGCACCTGCTGGTGGCGCCGGCGCGGGAGGGGATCGCGGCGTTTGCGGGGATCTGGTGGGATTTGGGGGAGAAGGGGGTGTAGGGGGTGTGCGACGTGATCGGGCTGTTTGTGCGGTCATGGCATTTCCGACTGGGTTCAACTAACGTGCGGGTATGACCTTCACCCGCATTACCATCGATCCGGCGGTATGCACCGGAAAGCCGTGTATTCGCGGATTGCGCTTCCCCGTTGCGCGGCTGCTGGGTTTGCTCGCTGCGGGCGAAACCCGCGACACGATTCTGGCCGACTATCCCTATCTGGAACCCGCAGATATCGATGAAGCTCTGCGCTATGCTGCGGTTCTGGCTGATGATGAAATCGTAGAACTGGCGGGTTGAAGTTCCTCATCAACATGCCGCTGTCGCCGGTCCTGGCAACCTGCGGCAACGACACTATTATAGAAGTCGCGGCGGGCGAAGCGTTCATCGGGGAACCCATGGTTGAACTTGGTGTCTTCAAGACATTTTGGGATCGCCGCCAGAACGACGGACGGTGGCAGATTGTTGGTATGAAGGGAATCAGCCTCAAGCCTCAAACGCCGTCAGACGGCGATTGCTTTGCGATACAGAATGAGATCGTGCTGGTGCAAGGGGCACCGATAATCGGAACCATCCAATCGATCTTAGGGAGCAGTATCGTCCCCGTGGTAGCCGCCGTAGCAGGCGAGAACGTTGTGCGCTGCATCGGCACTGCATTCTTCATAAGTTGTACCGGCCTGCTGATAACCGCTGCGCATGTGATTACCGACCCCATTGAACGCGAATACGGTGACGTTGTGGAACTTGAAGATTTTAATGTCTATGGCAGAAAGCTGAATTTTGGAGTTTTGGTACCGAACAATCCTGTATTCCAACCGCGCGGCTACCGGTTCTTCCCGTTTGAGTGGTCAGCGTTCCTTGCGGAACGGCGTGAGGATCCTCTTCGTCTCTTTGGATTGGACTTGAGGCTAAATTCTGACGTTGCGCTTTGCAAGGTCGCCATGCCTCCAAACGGGCCGCCCCATCAGCCGCTAACTGTCGTTCAAGCCGGTATTCAGGGAATCGGAATGGGGGTTGGCTCTAATGCGATAGCTCTCGGTTATGCAGGAATGAGCGAGGAAATTCTGCTCAGCGACCGTCGCGAGATAATCGGCGACCCAAGTTTCCGCCTGCATGTATCTGTCGGAGGCATCACCGAGCAGTACCCGGACAACGCCCTCAATCAGACGGTATCGACTCCCGGCCCCTGTTTTGCGTTCTCTGCCAGAATCGCTGGAGGCATGAGTGGCAGTCCAATTTTCGATAGAGAGGGTATATATGTGCATGGCGTCGTCAGCAAAGGACTACAGGACGAGACTGGTATTGCGAAAGTTGGCTTCGGTTCGATGCTAGCTCCCTCCATGTGGCTATCCATAGGTAAAATGAATGGGCGGAATCTGAAGCAAATCCAAGAAAGCCACGATGAAGGCATGCCCATTCTGCGCGGGGCGGGTCTATAGATCTGTCCGCGACCCGAAGGCCGAGTAAGATGATCCGCCGCGACGACCTGGACGCCACGGATTTCTCCGACATATCGACCGGCGAGACGATCCCCTCCGTCACCCACTGCGACTTGCTGTGCCTGGAGTTCATGCAGCCGCTGAAGCTGTCCGCCCGCGACATGGGCGTTACCCCCGACCGCGTCACCGAGATCATCCCCGGCAAGCGCGCCATCACCGCCGAAACCGCCATCCTGCTCGGCCGCCGCCTCGGCACTACGCCGCGTCTCTGGCTGAACCTCCAGACCGCCTACGACCTGGAAAAGTCGGAGCGCGCCCTCGTCCCCACCTGACGCCCGAAGACCCTATTTCGGCACGTTGTTGCACCGCCTGGCAGCTATGCGGGACACACCGGTGCGGCTCGCGGCGAATCAAGAACGTGGAAACGCAGATGCACGCGGAAAGCAGATGATGAACGCGGATTGGCCTGCTTCTGTCATGCGGTTTCACGGCTCAATCCGTTCAACCTGACTTGGCGAGCAGCGCTGTTCGGACCGCTCCAGTCCTATTCGCGTTCATCCCTCACTTTCTGCATGCATCTGCGTTACCCGCTTTCTTTCTTGCCGACCGCACGCGGGCATTGGTTCAGCGGGCTTATCAGCCGTCGGCGCGCAGACCGCGGATCGCACGCCTTTTTCCTCTATCGGCGGTAAGATGTGCATGTACCCTATTTCACAGCCTGAAAGATCGGCCGCACTTCGTAGCAGCCCCATCTAGCTCCTGCTTGTGCCAAAGCCACGGTCGCCTGTGCCTGCATAGTCTCCCCAAACGGCTCAAAACAGCGATACAGGTTCGTGCCTTTGAGTAGACTGTATACACTCACAACGCCCAGCACGTTTTCAACCCCTACGATGTGATAGCCCTGGCTCAATAAATCGGTCAAGACATCACGGTGTTCTGGCGTTTGAGCGAATACCAGATGCGGCATAAAAACCAATAAGCAGCCGGCGAGATATAGCCTATGCATTGCCTTCCCCCTAATTCGCTCTCGGCGATTGGAATGATAGCGAGCAAAGGGCTACATGTCATCCTTACACGCACCTTACACGCTGCCGCGGATCATCTCGTTGTCGCCGTTCACGCAGCCCTGCCAGCCCGAGACGGCCGGATCAGCACCTCAGCCGAGATACCCAGCCGCTCATGCAGCCGCCGGATCATATCGATCGACAGCCCGCGCCGCCGGTTCAGCACCTCCGCCACCCGGGTCCGCGTTCCGATCATCGGTTCCAGGTCCTTCCGCGTCAGTCCCTGCTGCTCCATGCGAAACCGGATCGCCTCGATCGGATCGGGCGGGTCCATCGGATCGTGCTCCGCCTCGTAGGCATCGATCAGCGTCGCCAGGATATCCAGCCGATCACCGTCCGCGGTGCCGTTTGTCGCGCCCCACAGGTGTTCCACCTCGGCGAGCGCCGCCGCGTGGTCCGCCTCCGTCCGAATGGGCTTCAGTTCTTTTCGCATGCTCCACCTCCGTCACGTCGATCCGGTCGTAGTCCCTGTGCGTTCCGATCCACTTGATCCACACGATGTCCCTGTCGAAATCCACCGCCACGACTAGGCGATACGCATTGCCCTTCACGTTGAATACGATGCGATCCGCGGTCACGATGCTGGCGGTCGCATAGGACCGCTTCACGTCAGCCGTATTGCGCCATCGCGCCTTCTTCACCTCGTCGAACCAGGCATCCAGCGCGACCTTCACGGCGGGCTGATCCTGGCGCCCGGCCAGCGCCGCGACAAACTCCCGCAAGGTGCGCCGAGCGATGACCCGCATGCCGCGAACCTACCACGCGCCCATTTTGGGTGCAATAATATGAGACCCCAATGAGCGTCCCCGCGCATCCTCACACCCGCGCCTTCACCGATGCAGCGGACCGGCGCGGATGGACATCGATCGACACGTTCACGTCCTGGCCAGGCCCGGACAGGATCGTCATCAGCCGGTCGATCGTGAAGCGGCCCAGGTTGGCGTTGCGGATGCGCGCCAAGTCGGCCGCAGAGACACCAGTCAACTTCGGACCGTCAGTTTGCGTGCCTTTTTGCGTTCTTTGCGTTTCCCGCTTTCTTTCCAACCATCCACGCTCCCGGAACGCTGGGCCACGACGCGATCCGCAGCAACGGACCGGCGGCTGACCAAACCCCACCGTTGTGCTTGACACAACACCCAAGCGGACCCCACTTCCGCCGCCGATCGTCAGCTTCCGGGACAAGAGAACGGCGGCGATCTTCCGAGGCAAGCTGCCGGAAGGCTTCCCCTCCGACCTCGGCTCCGTCTCGCGCCGCAAGCTGGCGGTCCTGGATGCGGCTGCCGCGCTGGAGGACCTGCGGCAGCCCCCGGCAACCGTCTCGAAGCGCTCAAGGACGACCGATCAGGCCAGCACAGCATCCGAGTAAACGACCAATGGCGCGTCTTTTTCGTCTGGCGCGACGGACACGCCCACGCTGTCGAGATCACCGATTACCACCAGTAGGCCAATACAAATGATCCGCCGCGACGACCTGGACACCACCGATTTCTCCGACGTATCGACCGGCGAGACGATCCCCTCCGTCACGCCCGGCGACGTGCTGCGCCTGGAATTCATGCAGCCGCTGAAGCTGTCCGCCCGCGCATTGGCCCGCGACATGGGCGTCACCCCCGACCGCATCACCGAGATCATCCACGGCAAGCGTGCCATCACCCCTGAAACCGCCATCCTGCTCCATCGCCGCTTCGGCACCACGCCGCATTTCTGGATGAACCTCCAGACCGCCTACGACCTGGAAAAGGCCGAACGCGCCCTCGCCTGAACCGCAAGAACCGTATCCCCGCGCGCTGCTGCACCGCCTGGCGGCCATGCGGGACACGGCGGTGCGGCTCGTGGCGAAGCAAGCAAGCTGGGAACGCAAATGAACGCAAAAAGTAAGGGATGAACGCGAATCGGCCTGAAGCCGTCGTGCAGTTTCACGGCTCGCCCCATTCAACCCCACTTTGCGAGCCGCGCTGTTCGAAATGCCCCAGGCCTATTCGCGTTCATCCCTTACTTTTTGCGTTCATTTGCGTTTCCCTCTTTCTGTTCTGCCGCCCGCACACACCCGCGGGGCCAGCGCTTGGTCAGCGCCACAGCATGCCGCGCCGGCAACCGTCCGTGTCGCGCGACCACACGAACGGGATTGCTTCGCTTCGCTCGCAATGACACGCGGCGCACCGCCCGCGCGAGTCGGCCCGAACCCTCACTCAACCCCGCCAGCCCCAGACGGACGGATCAGCACCTCTGCCCCAGCGGCTGACACCGCCCCCCCTGGCAGCGCCGGCCTTCACCCTATACATGGAACCGACCGTGTATCTCCGGAGGGCCCGTCATGCACGTCGCGAAATGGGGCAACAGCCTGGCCGTTCGGCTTCCCGCCGCCGTGGTCGAGGCGCTGGAGCTGAAGCCAGGCGACGACATCGAAATCCATGTCGCCGATCGCCGCATCCTCGGCGTGGCGCGCAAGCCCGGGCGAGCCGAACTGGCGGCGCGCCTGCGGGCCTTCCGCGGCCGGCTTCCCGCGGACTTCCTGTTCGACCGGGACGAGGCGAATGCCCGTTAGTTTCTTCGACACGAACGTATTGCTGTACCTCGCCTCCGGCGATGCAGCGAAGGCGGACCGGGCCGAACACCTCGTCGCCGAGGGCGGCATCATCAGCGTTCAGGTGCTCAACGAGATCGCCAACGTGGCGCGCCGCAAGATGGCCCTATCATGGCCAGAAACCCGCGCGTTCCTGACCATGGTGCGCGACCTGCTGCCGGTCCGGCCGCTCACCACCGAAATCCACGACGCGGGGCTTGCCCTGGCCGAGCGTTACGGCCTGTCCACCTACGACGCCATGATCGCCGCGTCGGCCATGCAGGCTGATTGCGACACGCTCTGGTCCGAGAACATGCAGGACGGGCTCGTGCTGGACGGGCGGCTGCGCATCGTCAATCCGTTCCGCGCGCAAGAATAAGCGCGGAGTAACGGCATGGGTGCCGCCGGCACCATCCGAATGAGGGCACGATCTTTGCGCCCGCCACTTATGCCTGTAACGCTCCGCCCCATGCCCCAGGCCGCACCCATCACCCTCCGCGACGCCGACGCCCTGGTCTCGGCCGGCCTCATCGCGCCCGCCGCCCGCGACGCCGCAGCCGCGGTCGAAGCCCGCTACTCCGTCGCCATCACCCCAGCCGTCCACGCCCTGATCCGCCACCCCGACGACCCGATCGGCCGCCAGTTCATCCCCGACCCGGCGGAACTGCTGACCGCCCCCCACGAATCCCCCGACCCCATCGCCGACGACGCGCTATCCCCCATCAAGGGCGTGGTCCACCGGTACCCGGACCGAGCGCTGCTGAAGCCTCTGCTGGTCTGCCCGGTCTATTGCCGCTTCTGCTTCCGCCGCGAACATGTCGGACCCGACGGCGGCCTGCTGACGGAAGCCGAGCTACAGGCGGCGTACCAATGGTTCGCCGCCCACCCCGCGATCCGCGAGGTCATCCTGACCGGCGGCGACCCGCTGATGCTGTCGCCCCGCCGCCTGTCCGCCATCGTCGCCGCCCTGTCCGCCATCCCGCACATCGAGACCCTGCGCGTCCACACCCGCGTCCCGGTCGCCGACCCCGCGCGGCTGACCGACGCGCTGGCCGCCGCATGCGACACCGACCGATCCATGTGGGTCGTGGTGCACGCCAACCACGCCCGCGAGTTCACCCCCGACGCCCGCGCCGCCCTCCGCCGCGTCCTGGCGCGCGGCATTCCCCTGCTCGGCCAGTCGGTCCTGCTGCGCGGCGTCAACGACACCCCAGACGCGCTGGAGGCCCTGTTCCGCGCCATGCTGGCCGCACGGGTGAAGCCGTACTACCTGCACCAGCTCGACCCCGCCCCCGGCACCGCGCGCTTCCACGTGCCGATCGAGGAAGGCCGCCGCCTGCTGGCGTCGCTGCGCGGCCGCGTCACTGGCCTGGCCTGGCCGACCTACGTGCTGGACATCCCGGGCGGGCATGGGAAAGTGCCGATCGGCCCCGACTACCTGGACGCCGGCGGCCAGGTGCGGGACCCCGGCGGCGCGCGGCATCCCATCGCCCCGCGCCCGCCACGCACCGCAGACGCCACGGAGGACACGCCGCCATGAACGCACCCGTCGCCGTCGATTACGGTCCCGAGGAAGCCGCCATGCGCGCCTATCTGGCGGACGGCGAGCGCCGCGCCTTCGCGCTCGGCAATCGCGGGCCGATCCGTTTCACCCCCGGCGGCCGCGTGCATCCCGACATCCTGGACGCCTACTGGCGCTGCGGCTTCTACGTCTTCGAGAGCGTGCTGGGCGCTGCGGAACTCGCCGACATCGAGGCCGACATCAAGACCAACGTGCTGGCCCGGCTGCCGGTGGAGAAAGGCGCCGCGGTGGATGCGCAGGGCCGTCCGGCGCTCGGCATCGGTCTGACGGCGCCGGTGTTGTTCTGGTCGAAGCCGCTCGGCGATCCGTTCGGCGGCACCAGCCTGGCCGGCGGACGCCACCCGGTGAAGATGTTCGAACCGCAGGCCGCCGCGGATGCTCCGGCCGAGGTGGTGTATCTGATCCTCGGCACGTTGCAGTTCTCCGAAGCGCATCTGCGTGTCTATGGGCACCCGCATTTGCTCGCGGTCGCCGCCGCGGTGAACGGCGACGACTTCGTGCCGTTCAACGAGGCCATGTTCATCAAGGAACCCGGCCGAGGTGCCTCCGTCGCCTGGCACCAGGACGGGCTGACGCACTGGAACGCGCCGGACTGGGATGAAGGCTCGCACGGCTTCAACTTCATGGCGCAGCTTTACGGCTGCACGCCGGCGAACGGCGTGTGGGTGGTGCCCGGATCGCACAAGCGCGGCAAGGCGGACATCGCCGCGCTGGTCGCGGCGGCCGGCTCCGAGCGGCTGCCGGACGCGGTGCCGATCGTGTGCGCTCCGGGCGACGTGGCGATCACCAACCGGCAGGCGCTGCATGGGTCGTTCGCGAATACCAGCCGGGATTGGCGCATCACGTTGAATTTCGGCTTCCACCGGCGGCGGTCGGTGCTGGGCGTGCAGGGCGGCGGCGTGCACAACGCGGCGGCGGTGTACGATGCGGCGCGCATCCGGGAGCGCGCACGGATGATCGGCTATGGCATCGACGCACGGCGGCAGAAGTATCCGGGGGAGACGCCGTTCGTTTATGCGCCGCACGTGAGGGATGGGGAGACGTACCGGTGGGATGCGGCGGCGAAGGCGGGGGTTGCGGATTATAATTTGCTGGATTTGAGTATTTAGCGGGGCCGCGATGGCGCTCGGGAACTGACATAGGGCAGCGGCACTTCTGTAATTCCGCCGACTTTCCCAACATTTACCAAGGGATTAGTCTGGGTGCCAAGTAATGGCAAATCCGCATCGACAATGGACGCGACCTTTGCTACTATTCTCCCGAATCAGCCGCCACCGAAGAATGGTAACCCTTTGCATCGTGGAATCAAATGAGCTTCTCGAACATACCGCAGTTAACTGCAAAACCGCTACCGTCGGACCCATTCGAGATATTTGCGAGACGTCCCAGCCTGGCTGGGACGCCAAACGACCTATGGGGTGGCCAAAGGGACGCCCTGCAGGGATGGGTAAAGCACCGGAAGAAGCGGGACGTACTGATTAGCCTGAACACGGGGTCAGGGAAGACCATGCTGGGCGTTTTGATCGCTCAAAGCATGGCCAATGAACCGGGGGGAAAGTGCGTCTACGTCTGCTCTACGATTGATCTGGTCAACCAGACAGAGAGGGAGGCAACGAAGCTTGGAATTGCCCCAAGCACTTGGCATTCTAGCAAGTTCAACAACCCGGCTTTTGAGCAGGGCAAGACGTTTTGTATCACCACCTACTCGTCAGTATTCAATGCGCAGCGCCCGTTTAGAAGGCATAACGCAACTAAATTTGTGTTCGACGACGCCCATGTTGCGGAAAAGGCCATCCGTGACGCCTTCACGCTTACGATCACGCGATCAGAACAGATGGCGTTGTATGAACACATCGCCGGTCTTCTGAGACCGGTTTTCAGCCGAGCTGGGCAAATCTTCGGCTTTGATGAAGTGCTTACGCAGCGATCGGGGAACATTCTGCTCGTTCCGCCCATGCTAACGCTCGAGGTCGCAGACGCAATCTCCGAAGCGGTGCGCAGCATGGACCTAAAGAAGCTGCCTAATTTGCTGTTCCCTTACCTATACCTAAAGGATCACATCAAGACTTGTGCAATCACCGTGCCACGCGGCCAGATCGAACTCGCGCCACCCTTCTTGCCCACTTCGATCACACACCCATTTTCCCAAGAGGATATGCGGCGAGTGTACCTTTCGGCCACGATGCAAACCCAGGCAGAGTTTGCGCGTGCTTTTGGCAAGATCCCCGACGAGGTGATCGCACCCGAGACCGACGCGGGCAATGGAGAGCGCTGCATCTTATTCGGCAACCAGGTTTCTGACGAGGACACTGGGTTGAAGCTTGCTGCGTTGATCAGGCGCGAGCAGAAACTCGTCATCATGTGCAGGAGCTACCCTGACGCCCGAGCCTGGGAGTCGGTGGCATCTGTTCCCAAGAGGGAGGATTTTTCACAAGAACTGGAGCGATTCCGGCATGCGGTCACTGGCGCTATTGTTCTCGTCGCACGTGTAGACGGCATCGACCTTCCCGACGAGACCTGCCGCGTGATGCTTATCGACGACCTTCCTAGCGGTTACACACAGATGGAGCGTTTTCAGATCGAATATTGCGCCATGACATCGCTCGGCGCGACGAAGCTCGCGTCACGTATAACCCAGGCATTTGGGCGCATCAACCGAGGCAGAAAGGATTACGGCGTGTTTATACTGCGCGGCCGTGCGCTCAATAATTGGCTGAGCGATGCGCAGAATGCTGCCCTGCTTCCGGAGCTTCTGCAGAAACAGCTATTGCTGGGTGAGCAGGTGACCGTCAGCATGGTCAAAGGAAAAGGCGCCGCTGGAATCATGTCGGTGATGACCGCCGTTATGGCGAGGAATCCCGACTGGATCAGCACATATGGTGATCGCATTACGAATGCGGAACTTCCATCTGACGCTAAGGAATCAGCTAAGGAGAAGGACGTGCTCCTGACCGCTGCAGCAAATGCTGAGGTTCGTGCTATTCACCAAGCATGGCAGGGTGATTTCGCAGCGGCTGCCGCCGCGCTGGCTGAGACCGCGGATAAGGCGGCTATCGCAGATTCGAGGCTCGCCGGGTGGCACAACCTCTGGCTCGGGTGGTTCTACGAACTTGCCGGCGACGAAGAAGCCGCGGCGGCGGAGTATGGGAGGGCAAAATCTAGGTTGGGTACTGTAATTTTCTTGCCTCGGCCGAAGTCACTCAAGATCGAAGGTCACCGTATGACGCTGCGCGGATCGCGGCTCTCAAGCCTTCTGTCTCAGGACCATGTCGGTCGATTTGAAAAGGAAATAGGAGTCCTCATCAAACGGTTTGCAGCATTGGCGAACCCTGGTGCCTCTGCTGCCCAGCACGAAGAAGCAACTCGGGCTTTGGGCGAGGCGCTGGGTTTCGACGCCATGCGGCCGGATAACGTGCACCGGACCGGACCGGACGTCCTCTGGATCGATGAAGAAGAGAAAGTGTGTCTCCTCTTTGAGTTGAAGACGCTACAGCAGGGCCCCAAGCCATTGACAAAGACGATCGTGAGCAAAGGTCACGATCACGTACAATGGGTTAGCGATCACTACCCGAGCCTCGAAATTGCGGGGCTGGTATTTGTGGCTGAAAGCACGGAGTGCCACAGTGACGCCAATCCTTCGGATTCAATGTGGTTAGGCCCCTTGCGAGCCATCCGTGCGATAGCCGATGACTTCGTCATTCAGCTTAAAACAATAAGAAGCTCGCTTCCGCTCGAGAGGCTGATTAGGGCCAACGCCTATGCTGAAGATTCCCTAATAAGCATTGTCGGACTTAGAGATCGAATCGCGGCCTGCAAGGTGAAACACAATCCCTGAGGTCGGAGGGGAAGTGCGCCGCCAGGGCATTTCGTCGGCAGGGACCGAAAGAAGACCGGGATCCGTGCGACAGTCTTGGAATCCGCGATCACGGTAAGCCGGTCAAGCTGGAACCTTCGCCGTCAATGCAATCCCCAGCGCCTTCATCACTGCGATCGTCGTCTTCAGCGTTGGATTTCCCTGTTCACTGAGCGACCGATAGAGCTGCTCACGGGAAGGACCGGTTTGTACCGCAATCTGGTGCCATGCCCTTCGCGCGCGCCACAATGCCAAGAGCATGTGCGATATATCCCGGGTCTTCCGTCGTGAACGCCTCCGCCATGAAGGTCGCAATCGCCGCATCGGAAGTCAGGTCTTCCGCCGGATCGTACGTTGTGAGCTTTGTCGCCATGTTGTGCCACCCATTTATCCAGTAGTCCGTCCACCAAAGCCCTCGGTGACGTTGATCACATCACGCAGCAGAATCTGCGCCGCGCCGAACTCGCCATTCAGTATCGCCTGCGCTGCCTCTCGATAGAGGCCGGCACGAAATTCTGAATCGCGCTCGGCGCGCGCCTTCACCGTCTCACAAAAATCCCGTGTAAGCGGCATCACCCAGCGCTCTGTTCTTTCTCGCGCGACGGCAGCGCCTGGCGCATACGACCCTCGGAATGCGAACCTCCGCTCCTTCCGCAAGATCAATTAGTAATGGTGCCGACACTGCGCCACCACGACCTGCTGATCGTTTCCCCGCCCCTCGACCCGGTAAACCAACCGATGCTCCGCGGTGATCCGGCGCGACCACCATCCCGCGAGCTCGCCCTTCAGCGGCTCCGGCTTGCCGAGGCCGGAAAACGGCGACCGCCGCAGGTCCTCGATCAGTCGGTTCAGACCCCCCAGCACCTTGCGATCGTTTTCCGCCCAATACAGATAGTCCCGCCAGCCATCCGGGGTGAAAGCGGCCCTCACCGTCCGCTGTCATCCGGCGCGATCAGCGCATGCTCCTCAACCCGCCCTGCGTCCGCGTCCTTGATCGAGCGCAGCAGGACCTCGGCGTTCCGTGGGTTGCTGAGCAGGTGCACGGTCTCCTGCCAGCCTTCGAATTCCTCGAGCGACAACATCACGACGGCACCCTTGCCGCCCTGGCGAGTGACCACGATCGGGGCGCGGCTTTCCACCGCCTCGTCCATGTAGCGGGCGAGGTTCTCGCGCAGTTCGGTGTAGGTGACGTAGCCCACGGGCGCGGCCTCCGACTATGGACAGAAATCTGTACATATCATTTCCGGACGCCGGACGGCAATCAACGGCAAACCCGCCCTGCCTTGCCCCCCTCCCCGCCCCCGGTCTAGAAGCCCGCACCCCATTCCCACACCCGGAAGAGTACCCGATGAAGCAGCAGGCGAACCTGATCCGCGCCGGCCAAGTGATCGAGCATGAAGGCCGCCGCTGGACCGTGCTCAAGCAGCAGATCATCACCCCCGGCAAAGGCGGCGCGTTCATCCAGGTGGACATGCGCGACCTCAAATCCGGCAACAAGACCAACGAGCGCTGGCGCACCGCCGACACGGTGGAGCGCCTGATGACCGAGCAAAAGGAGTACACCTACTCCTACACCGACGGCACCAACCTGGTCCTGATGGACCCGGAGACCTTCGAGGAGGCCCACATCCCGCAGGACCTGCTGGGCGACCTCGCCCCCTTCCTGCAAGACCAGATGAACGTCGTCGTCGATCTGGTGGAGGGCGATCCCGTCGCCATCCACCTGCCCCCCACCGTGGTGCTGGAGGTGGTGGAGGCCGATCCGGTGGTGAAGGGCCAGACCGCCGCGTCGTCCTACAAGCCGGCCAAGCTGTCCAACGGCACCAAGACCTCGGTCCCGCCGTTCATCGAAACCGGCGAGCGCATCGTCGTCCGCACCGAGGACGGCAGCTACGTGGAACGCTCCAAGGGCTGAGGGCCGCGCCCGATGGCCCTGCGCCTTTCCCCCCACATGACCGTGATGGCGAACGCCGCGCACAAGGCGTCGAAGCGTCTGTTGCGCGACTTCAACGAAGTCGAACACCTCCAGGTCAGCGTGAAGGGCCCGTCGGATTTCGTGTCGCAAGCCGACATCCGCGCCGAGCAAACATTGCGCGAGGAGCTGAACAAGGCCCGCCCCGGCTACGCCTTCCTGATGGAGGAATCCGGCGCCTCGGGGTCGGAGAACTGGGCCTGGCGCTGGGTCGTCGATCCGCTGGACGGCACCACCAACTTCCTGCACGGCATGCCGCACTGGGCGATCAGCATCGGCCTGGAGCGCCGCCTGGCCGACGGCAGCACGGAGGTCGTCGCCGGCCTGGTCTATGCCCCGCCGTCCGACGAGATGTTCTGGGCCGAAAAAGGCGTCGGCGCGTTCGTGAACGAACACCGCCTGCGCGTCTCCGCCCGCCGGGAAATGAGCCAGGCGGTGTTTGCCACCGGCATCCCGTTCGGCGCGGTCTCGGCCGCACGGCGGCACGCGTTCAGCCGCACCCTGGCCGGCCTGATGCCGCAGGTCGCCGGCATCCGCCGCTTCGGCGCCGCGGCGCTGGACCTCGCCTGGGTCGCCGCCGGCCGGTTCGACGGCTACTGGGAACTCGGCGTCAAGCGCTGGGACATCGCCGCCGGCCTGCTGCTGGTGCGCGAGGCCGGCGGCTTCGCCACGGACGTGGCCGACGCCGACCCGCGCGACACCGGCGACGTGGTCGCCGGCAATCCGCATCTGCACGCGAAGCTGCGTGAAGCCGTGGCCGAAGGCATCGGCCGATAGGGCGTCCGCGCCGGCACCACGTCGAGTACACCGGCGATCCCGATTGGCCGACGGTGGGCTGCCGCAACCGGCTGACAATCAAGCCGATATGCGCGACCTGCCGGTATATCTATTTGCCTTTTCATAATTTGTATTGCGACACTTCATTCCAACAACGGCACTCGATGGCGCAACATCGGCACGCCGTCATGGACACGTTTTGCATCGGCCGCCGGTTTCCCAAAAGCTTGCACAGCGCCAACCACCCGGATAAGGCAGTCCCCCGACACCGGGAGAATGTAACAGTCCGATCGGATAAATCTCGACGCAGCCCGTCACGAGCTGGATCATGCGCTCGCCGCGACCGATGCGACGCAGCGCTTCCGTGCGGTTCGGCGTATCCTGATCGCGCACGGAGCAGCGGTGGCGAACGTCCAACCTAATGCGACACGTTCGCTCAGCGACATCATCAAATCGAGTTTGGACCAGCACAACTCCCCTCCACGCCGTGACTTTGCCCTGTTGCTGATCCACGCACTGCGCGAACCAGCCGCGGTGCGCGCAAAGGCGAATGCCGCCCAATTCGATCGCGACCTCTGCGCCTTCATGGAAACTGCGTTGCTGAACCCGCTGCGGCGTGCCGGGTATCCGTTCTCCGCTTCGACTTACGACAAGCTACGGTTCCTCGAACGCCTGCACCGCAGCATCGAAGAGCATATGCGGCCGTTGGAGCCGACCTTCCCGCCATGGCTGAGCGGCCTGCCGGAGCATCGCAGCACCTGACTCCGCATCTTGCTTTTTGTTTCATACAGCAGTAAATTCAGCTATCGTTTGGCATTCCTCCAAATCAAGGAATCGATCCATTGGCAAAGAAGCCCACACTGGCCAGCCACCTTCGTGCGGCCCGCACCAAGCGCGGATTGTCGGTCATCGAGGTGGCCGAGAGTGCCGGTGTCAGCGCCGCCAGCATCTATCTTTGGGAAACCGGCAAGGCGCGCCCGCGTGATACCAACCTCGTTGCGCTGTGCAAGGCTCTGAAGCTGCCGATCCGTGCAACCAGGGACCTCGCCGCCGAATAGGCCGCCAATGCGCTGCCTGCTTGCCTCCCTGCTGTTCTTTTTGGTCCTGGCCGGCTGCGCCGATCCGCCGCCGATCGCCGACATCCCTTGCTGCGCAGCACCCGCACCAGGCACCATAACTGTTCATAGCAACGCCGAAGTCCTGGGTGGCATGGCTGTGCGCAGCCGCTGAAAATTTCGGGCGCAAATCGTCCGGCAGCCTGTGGGCAACAAGCCGCCATCCCGCGATACTCCGCAGCATGCCCGGCGATTCCGAAACCCCCGTCGTGCTTCAGGTACTCCCGTCGCTGGTCACCGGCGGGGTGGAGCGCGGCACCATCGAAATTACCCGCGCCGTGGCACAGGCCGAAGGCACGGCCTTGGTCGCCAGCGCGGGCGGCCGGCTGGTTCCAGCCATCGAGCGCGCCGGCGGCCGCCATTTCGCCCTGCCGCTGACAACAAAAAATCCCATCGGCATCTGGCGCAACGCGGCACGCCTGGCAGCACTCATCCGCACCCACAACGTATCCATCGTGCACGCTCGTTCGCGGGCACCCGCATGGTCCGCCTGGCTCGCCTGCCGCCGCACCGGCACACATTTTGTCACAACCTATCACGGCACCTATGCCGAAGATCTGCCGTTCAAGCGCCGCTACAATTCGGTGATGGCGCAGGGTGAGATCGTCATTGCCGCAAGCCGCTACATCGCGGAGCTGATCGTCGCCCGCCATGCCGTTCCGCCGATGCGCATCCGCGTCATTCCCCGCGGCGTCGATCCGGCCATGTTCGATCCCGACAACATTGCGCCGGAGCGCATCGCCCGGCTCGCGCGCGATTGGCGGCTGCCGGATGGCGCGCCGACGGTGGTACTGCCCGGCCGGCTCACGGCATGGAAAGGCCAGACCGTGCTGATCGACGCCATCGCACGGCTGGCAAGGCGCGACGTGTGCTGTGTGCTGGTTGGCTCCGACCAAGGGCGCCGGCGCTACAGCGCCAGCCTGGTGCACCGTGCCGAGCACCTCGGCATCGCGGACCGGCTGCGCCTGGTCGGCGAATGCGACGACATGCCCGCAGCCATGCTGCTGTCGGATGTGGTCGTCCATGCGTCAACCCAGCCCGAAGCGTTCGGCCGCGTCGTCGTGGAAGCCCAGGCAATGGGGCGCCCGGTGATCGCCGCCGACCTCGGCGGACCGGTGGAGACGGTGGTGCACGGCGTCACCGGCTGGCGCGTCCTCGTCGGCGATCCCGCCGCGCTGGCCGCGGCAATCGACCACGCCCTGGCGTTGCCGGAGGAGGAGCGCCGTGCGCTTGCCCAACGCGCACGCGCGGCGGTACTGCGGAACTATACGGTGCGCGCGATGCAGGAGGCGACGCTCGACGTTTACGAAGCGGTGCTGGGGAGTGGCGAAGCGCCATGACCGTCCTCGCGTCATTGCGCGCGGTGCACGAAACTCCTGTGGGACGGTCATGCCCCTTGCCGAGGAAACGACATGGATAACGACCCGCCGCGGGACTCCGGCACCGCTTACGAACTTCCGCCCCCGTCGTACGCTGCCGAGCTCACCGAAGTCCGCCGCGGCACGCCGATGGGCGAACTGCTGCGCCGTTACTGGCATCCGGTCGGCCTCACGACCGACGCCACCGCCACCCCGCGCAACCTGCGCATCCTCGGCGAGGACCTCATCGTGTTCCGCGACGGTGCCGGCGCGCCCGGTCTGCTGCACGGCCGTTGCTGCCACCGCGGCACCACACTGTATTACGACCGCGTCGAAGAAGCCGGCATCCGCTGCTGCTACCACGGGTGGTTGTTCGACACGCAAGGCCGCTGCCTCGACCAGCCCTGCGAGCCGGACGGCGGCCGCCAGCGCGACCGCATCCGCCAACCCTGGTACCCAGTGCAGGAACGCTACGGCCTGATCTTCGCCTACATGGGTCCACCCGATCGCAAGCCGATCCTGCCGCGCTACGAATGCCTGGAGGTAATGGACGACGGCGAATTCCTCGAAGCCGACGACACATCGCTCGGCGGCGGCGGCCCCGCGATCATTCCCTGCAACTGGCTGCAGCATTTCGAGAACGTCGTCGATCCGCTGCACGTTCCCATCCTGCATGGCAGTTTCAGCGGCGCGCAGTTCACCGCGGCGATGGCGGCCATGCCTGACGTGACGTACGAACAAACGACCGCCTCCGTGAAAGTCCGTTCGCAACGCCCCGCGGAAGGCGGCGGTGTCTTCCATCGTGTCACCGAGGCTGTGCTGCCCACCTTGCGCGTCGTTCCAAACCCTCGCGTTACGCAGTTCGCGCGCGTCGAATCGATCGGCTGGGTGCTGCCGATCGACGATACGTCGTTCCGCATTTACGTGGTGGGCCGGGTGAAGCAGGCGGGCGACATTGGCCGCATGCGTTCGAAATTCGCCGGTAAGTTCTGGTGGGACATGACCGAGGCAGAACACCGCGCGCTGCCCGGCGATTACGAAGCGCAGGTCGGCCAGGGCGCAATCACGTTGCATTCCGAAGAGCATCTCGCCAGCTCCGACCGCGGCATCGCCATGTTGCGCCGTCTGCTCCGCCGCCAGGTGCGCGCGGTGGCCGAAGGCCGCGATCCGGTCGGTGTCAGTTTCGATCCGGACGCGCCGCCTATCGTCTTCGAGGCCGGCAACTACAAGCGCGGCGCCTGAATGTCCAACGCAGCCACACAACTTGCCGGCCGTTTGTTCTGCGGCCACGCCGCCGAGGTGATGGGTGCCTGGCCCGACGGCTGTATCGATCTGATCGTCACTTCCCCGCCCTATTGGACCGCCGTTGCGTATGAGGGTGGACCTGCGCACTGGCCGGGCTACGATGCCTATCTGCACGACATGCTGCGCGTCTGGATCGAATGCGCGCGCGTCCTGCGCCCGAACGGCAAGCTGTGCATCAACGCGCCGATCATGCCGATCCCCAAGCGCGTCATCGCCCAGCACACGCGGCACCTGAAGAACATCGCGTTCGATATGGAGGCGGCCATCCTCACGGCCACCGATCTCGCCCGCTACAGCATGTTCGTCTGGCAGAAGCAGACATCGAAGATGATGTTCGGCAGCTATCCCTATCCCGGCAACATCATAGAGAACAACACGGTCGAATTCATCAACGTGTATGTGAAGCCTGGCCGCCCGCCGCGTTTCGCTCCCGACGTGAAGGCAGCCAACAAGCTAAGCCGCACGGAATGGCTCGACCTCACGCAACAGGTCTGGTTCATGTACCCCGAGGATGTGAAGCGCGGCGGCGATCATCCCGCACCGTTCCCACAGACGCTGCCGGCACGGCTGATGCGCCTCTACAGTTTCGGCGCGACCGGCGATTATCCCGGCGCATTGGTGCTCGATCCGTTCGCCGGCACCGGCACTACGTGCGCGGTCGCGCAGAGCATGCAACGGCGCTGGATCGGCATCGACATCAGCCACGCCTACCTGGACATCGCGCGCCATCGCATCGATACAGCCGCACCGATCGCCCCGCCGCTGCTCGTCGGCCGGCCGCGCTACAAGACACGCGACGAACTGCGCGAGATCGCCGGCCAGGAGGCCGGCACGGCGGGACAACGCGCGGAGGCGAAGCACAAGCGCCGCAGCTACGGCCGTGCCGCCGGTGGCGAGGCACCGGCACTGCCAGTGGCATAGCGGCACAAGGTGTTCTGTCGCGGCGCGGCTGTGCTGGTTGTCGTCCACCGTCATTGCGAGTTGGCCACCGGCCTTCGGCCGACCCGCCCCTGGATGAAACGGCGTCGGCCGCTTGACGTAGGTTCTCCCCTCCCCTTGAGGGAGGGGTTGGGGGAGGGGTGCGTACATCCACTGACCGCGGATGTACACCCCTCCCCCAACCCCTCCCTCAAGGGGAGGGGGG
>DASXFW010000166.1:0-18236 GCA_036489395.1 Acetobacteraceae bacterium
TCCCCCTAACCCCCTCCCTCAAGGGGAGGGGGGATGCGGCCCGTCACCGCGGCCGCAGCGCTTCCCCTCCCTCAAGGCCCCTCACCGCGGCCGCAGCGCTTCCACTCCTCAAGGGCCGTCACCGTGGCCGCAGCGCTTCCCGCACCATCTCGGCCAGCTCCCGCCGGCGGTACGGCTTGCGCAGGAGAGGCCCCGGCGGATCGTCATCCACCGTGCCGAGGCCGTTGCGCGCGCCGCCGTAGCCAGTGGTCAGTAGCACCGACATATCGGGCTGCAGGACTTTCGCTTCGGTCGCCAGTTCCTCGCCAGTCATGACCCCCGGCATCACCAGGTCGGTGAACAGCAGGTCGAAGTGCTCGCCGCTGCGCAGCATGCTCAGCGCCGCGGCGGCGCCGTCGGCTACTGCTACGTGGTAGCCGAGCGAGCGAAGATGGTGCGCGGCGACGTTGCGCATTTCGGGATTGTCATCGACCAGCAGCACCTTCTCGCGTCCACGGGGCAGGTCGCCGGGCGGCGGCTTGGCGACGACCGCGTCATCCTCGGCCGCCGCCGGCAGATACAGCCGCACCGTCGTGCCCACACCAAGCGTGCTGTCGATCAGCAACTGGCCGCCCGACTGCCGGGCGTAGCCATAGATCATGCTAAGCCCCAGGCCGCTGCCGGTGCCGGGCGGCTTGGTGGTAAAGAACGGCGTGGTGGCCTGGTCCAGCACTTCGGGCGGCATGCCGAGGCCATTATCGGCGACCAGCAGCATAACGTAATCGCCTGGCGCGGCGCCTTTATCATCTGCTGTGAAGCGGACATTGGCCGTTTCGATGCTCAGGCGTCCGCCGTTCGGCATGGCGTCGCGCGCGTTGAGCGCCAGGTTGAGCAGCGCGTCGCCGACCTGCGACGGATCGGCCAGCACGCGCCGCAGGCCGGGCGCCAGCGCGGTCACCACCCGCACGCGCTCGCCCAGCGTCCGCTGCTGCAACCGCACCTGGTCGGCCACCACCGCATTCAGATCGAACACGACCGGCTGCAACGGCTGCCGCCGCGCGAATGCCAGCAGGCGCCGCGTCAGATCCGCGCCGCTGACCGCCGTGTTCAGGATCACCGAGGCCAGTTCCTTCCCCATTGGATCGTCCTGCACTGCGTCCTGCAGGACCTCTACATTGCCGATGATGACGCCAAGCATATTGTTGAAGTCGTGCGCGATGCCGCCGGTCAGCCGGCCGACCGATTCCAGCCGTTGAGAATGCCGCAGGTTGGCTTCGGTCTCGCGCAGCGCCGTGATGTCCTCGATCATGCCGAGCAATACCTCGTGCTCGTCGCCGGGCAGGTCGAGCCGCGCGACGCGGACGCGCGCCAACACGGTACGGCCTGATTTGGTCACGAAGCGCTTCTCGTAGGACTGTAGCGTGCTGCCATGCCGGATTTCCTCGCCGATCAGGCGATCGTCCGGATGCGTGATGTCGTTGCGGGTGCGCCCGATCAGCTCGTCGGGCGTGTATTCCAGCATGCGGCAGAACGCGGGATTTGCCGCCGACAGGCGACCCGCTTCCACGTCGCTCACCGCGATGCCGATCGGATTATCCTCGAACATCCGCCGGAACCGCTCCGCCACGTCGTGCAATTCTTGCTCCGCCGCGCGGCGGGCGCTGATGTCCTCCACATCGGCGAGCAAGCGCAGCGGGGCGCCGCTGACGCGATCGCGCAACAGCGTCGCGCACACACGCACCCACATGGCGCTGCCGTCCTGGCGAAGCTGCCTGGTCTCGCGCACGAACTCCTCGGCGTCGCCGCGCAGCAACGGCACGAACGCCGCACGGTCGCCGTCGCGATGGTCCGGGTGGATCAGCTCCCAGAAACCCATGCCGTCCATTGCCGCGGGATCGGCGTGGCCGAGGGTCCGCGCGAAGGCGCCGTTCACGCGCAGGATGCGTCCGGTCAGCGGCTCGGCCTGTAGCCTGCCCACCGCGGAGTGCTCGAACGAGGCACGGAATTCGGCCTCGGCACGCGCCGTCGCTTCGCGCGCCATGTAGAGCGCGGTGATGTCGGTACCCGCCTCGGCGACGGCCAACGGGCGGCCGCGCGCGTCGCGGCGCAGCGTCCAGTGCGAGGAGACGTTGATCGCGCGGCCGCCGGGCGTGTGATGGCGCAGTTCGCCGCGCCATTCGCCGTGGCGCTCCAGGCTGGCCTCGATCTCCGGCAGAGGCCGGGGAAACTCCGTGCGCAGCAGATCATGCGTGCGGCGGCCGACCGCTTCCACCGCCGGGATGTCGTACAGCCGCTCGCAGCCGGCGGACCAGTAGCGGATCGTGCCGTCGGGATCGCGCGCCAGCGTCGGGCTGAGATCGAGCGTGGCCAGCAGCTCGGCGCGATTGCGGGTCGCGTCCGCCAGCCGTGTGGTGGCACGCAGCACGATGCCGGACAGCAGGGCGGCGTTCAGCACGGTGCCGAGCGCCGGCCCGAAGCTTGCGGAATACAGGCCGATCTGGGCGCCCTGCAGGGTCAGCCAATCGACCAGCAGCGGACCCAAGATGACGGCCGGCACCAGGCGGCGCGCGAGAATTGCCGCCTCCCCGCTGTCGAGCAACGGCCGCAGCCAGAAGCTGTCCTGCGTCAGCACCAGCACGCCCACGAACAGCAGCAGCAGGCCGAACGCCGCCAGCACCATGGTGTCGCTGTACGAGTGCACGAACTGCGGTGCCATGACGGCGAAGACGTGATTGGTCAGGGTGACGGCGGACAGCAGCAAGCCAACCGTCGCCAGGACCTGAACGGCTCGTGCGGTCCAGGACTTGCCGCGCCCAAGGAGAAACAGCATCAGCGCGGCGGCGAACAGCGTCAGCCCGACCGCGGTGAGCGGCGCCATGCGGCCGGGAATGGCATAGTGCGATAGATTGCCGGCGATCCGGCTGCCGGCGAAAAGCCGTTGGCTGGCGCCGAAGCGCACGCCGAATTCGGCCAGCAGCAGGTCCTGCGCGGCAATCAGCAGTGCGATCAGCGCCGGCAGAGTCGCAAGTGCCGGCACGGTCGGCGCCAGAATTAGCGCCACGCCGGTCAACGTGAAGGCGACGCCGGATAGCGGCTGCATGATCGGCAGCGCGGACGCGGGCAGCCAGGACGGCGCAAGCGCCCACCCCAGCAGCGCGATCAACCCGAGCAACGTGACCACCGCCCCGAGCGCGCGCACGCCATGCACGCGGAAACCGTCGGCGCCCGGCCGCTGCCCCTCGGTCGCCGAGCCGGCTTGGCCGGGCAGATTGGTTGAGGGTTGGCGGGTGGCCTCCGACACAAAGTGCTCCGCAGAGGGTAGTCATTATGGTGCGCGACCGTACAGGCGGGCGCCAACGAGTGCAACCTGGGGTGTGTTTGGTGGATCGTAATACCCGTGATTTTGGCGCGCTACTCCGATTGCCGCTCCGCCCGCAGGCGGGTCCAGTATTCCAGGCGTTTGGCGATTTCCCGTTCGAACCCGCGGTCGCCGGGGCGGAAGAACTGCGCGCGCGGCATGCCGTCGGGGAAGTAGTTCTGGCCGGAGAACGCGTCCTCGGTGTTGTGGTCGTAAGCGTAGCCGGCGCCGTAGCCGAGTTGCTCCATCAGCTTGGTCGGCGCGTTGAGGATGTGCGCAGGGGGCATCAGCGATCCGGTGGCCTTGGCGGACGCGCGCGCCTCGCCCAGCGCGGTGTACAGCGCGTTGGATTTCGGTGCGGTGCCGAGATAGACGACCACCTGGGCGAGGGCGAGCTCGCCTTCGGGCGAGCCGAGGCGTTCGTAAGTTTCCCAGCCGGCCAGCGCCTGCGTCAGGGCGTTGGGATCGGCCATGCCGATGTCCTCCGCGGCGAAGCGGGTGAGGCGGCGGGCGATGTAGCGGGGGTCCTCGCCGCCGGTCAGCATGCGGGCGAACCAGTACAGCGCGGCGTCGGGATCGGAGCCGCGCAGCGACTTATGTAGGGCGGAGATGAGGTTGTAGTGCTCGTCCCGATCCTTGTCGTACAGCGCGGCGCGGCGGGCGAGCAATGCGGACAGTGCGGCGGGATCGAGCGGCGGCGTGGCTTCCGGTAGGGCGGAGATTTGCTCCGCCATGTTGAGGATGTAGCGGCCGTCGCCATCCGCCATCGCACGCAACGCAACGCGGGCGTCGGCGTCCAGCGGCAGGGGTCGGCCGAGCTCGGCTTCCGCGCGATGCAGCAGCAGTTCCAGCGCGGCATCGTCGAGGCGGCGCAGCACAAGCACCTGGCAGCGCGACAGCAGAGCGCCGTTGAGCTCGAAGGACGGGTTCTCGGTGGTGGCGCCGATCAGGGTGATGGTGCCGTCCTCGACCACCGGCAGGAAGCCGTCCTGCTGGGCGCGGTTGAAGCGGTGGATCTCGTCAACGAACAGCAGCGTGCCGTCGCCGGTGCGGCGGCGGGCGGCGGCTTCCTGGAAGACGCGCTTGAGGTCGGCGACGCCGGAGAAGACGGCGGAGATCTGCACGAAATGCAGGCCGGCGCGGGCGGCGAGCAAGCGGGCGATGGTGGTCTTGCCGACGCCGGGCGGCCCCCAGAGGATCAGCGACGCGAGGGAGCCGCGGGAGAGCATGCGGGTGAGCGAGCCGTCGGGGCCGACGAGGTGGTCCTGGCCGACGACCTCGTCGAGGGTGCGCGGGCGCAGGCGGTCGGCGAGCGGGCGGGCGGCGGCTGCGCCCTGGCCGGTGGGTTCCGGCGGGGCGGCGGGGCCGAAGAGGTCGGTCGGGGTGGGGGTGGCTGGCACGGGGGGAAGATAGGGCGTGCGATGGAAGATGCGAACGGGGGAGCGGCATGGCGGTGCGGTGTCGCTCAGCCTATATTGCCAGGGAACCTAGTGCCTCACGTCATTGGTTCTGTGGTGGCCGTTCGCGCCGCGCGTCATCCCCGCGCAAGCGGGGACCCATGCGGCCTGGGTCCCCGCTTGCGCGGGGATGACGTAATTAACAGTAAGCACGATTCGGATTTCAGCCCTTAAGAGGTCGGATATAATCATCTGGTGGCACAAGATCATCAATGTTGAGGCCTTCAAGGCGCTTGCGCGCTTCGACGTAAACCGGAATTCCCGGATTTTCCTCAACGGCCCGGCCGTACCAGAATTTGGCAGAATACCTGTCTCCCAGCCGCTCCAAGCACCCACCAATTCTTTCCCCCAAGCGCCCACCGTCAAGTGAATTATCTCTATCCGCCATAAAAAGGTAGATTCTCATTGCATCATACGGACGACCTGATTCCAATAGTTTGCCGGCCGTCTTTTCTAGGACATTGAAGTCATATCGGGTGTTTCCGGTGTCTTTACTCATTTTCTTCCCTCACCATTTTCAAGGTAACACAGGTATATGCTCGTTGAAAGGGGATCCAGGAAGCTCCAGATTTATATGCGGCCCCAGACTGGGGTCAACGTAAGTGAAGCGCGCAATATCAACGACTCGGAGCACTAGGAACCGACATGGACACAGAACTGCGAGCGCAGGTGTCGAGTGGAAAGCAGGCGGAACCCGAGGCGGCGTCCGCCGAGGAGCTCGCCCAGGCTTCTGCCATCATCGGCAGCGACGCGTTTGTCGAGCGCGTCCTCCGCGCGATGGCCGTGGGAGCCCGCCAGGCGATCGAGGAAAACGCCGCCCTGGAGCGTCGCCCGGAAAAGCCGTGACAACGGCTGATCCGGTCTGGATCGCGATCGTCGGTGGCATCAACGGTGCGGGCAAGACGACAACGGTAGCGCAATTGCGCGCCGACCCCGGCTTCGCCGATGCAACCTTCTGGACCCTGACCAAATCGCCGCCACAATCGCGGCACACGATCCGTCGTTGAGCCTGATGGCAGCAAACTTTGCAGGCTTGCGGCGAGTCGCCGTGGCCATCGACGAGATGCTGTCGGCCCGGCGGAGCTTCGTTGCCGAAACGGTGTTGGCCAACCGCACCTATCGTCGGATCTGCCTGGAAGCGCGTAGTCGAGGCATGATGGTTCGGCTGGTATATGTTGGTGTGCCGACCGTCGAGGATGCGATCGCCCGCGTCGCGTTGCGGGTTGCGAAAGGCGGCCACGACGTGCCGGAAGTGGACCTCCGCCGGCGCTGGCCGCGCACGCATGAGAACCTGGGTTGGTTCGCGCAACATGCCGATTCGGTGGACGTCTTCGCCAATACCTGGGACGCGCAGCCGACGCTGATTGCCTATGCCCGCAAGGGCCGCGTCACACTGCTCGATACCGATACGCTGCCAGCGGTGACACACGTGCTGCGGCCACTGGTCTGATACCAGGCGCCGTAAAGTTTGCCGTACGGCGCGTGCCGGCTCCCGCGTCATGGCCGGCCTTGACCCAGCCATCCACGCTCGATCGACCGTGCGAAGATGGCCGGCTCAAGACCGGCCATGACGGAAAGCACTGATGCCGTGCGTCAGGATTTTCGGCGTCTGGTATGAAATCATCCATCACCCGCCCAGCGCCGCGAGATCCGCAAGGTCCTTCGTCCGCTGCACCACGCGTCGCTGGTAGCTCGCCTGGTTCTTCGTGCAGACCAGGCTGTAAGGCCGGCCGCGCGTTTCGGTCTTCGTGTCCACGTCGCACCGGTCGGAGGCGATCGTCGCCTCGATATGGCCGCGGTGGTCCTGCGCGGCGCGCAACACCCACGTTCTGGCTTCCGGATCGGCAAGGAACACGGCAAGCTCACGGCACCGCGGGCATGGGCATTTCAGCGTGCTCTGGCGTTGCCAGTCGGGCGGCGCGGCCAGCGGCTCGCCGATGCGGACCCGCAGATGCGCAAGGCACGCGGCACGCAGCCGCTCCGCCGCCAGCCCGCCGGTTCCTGCCGCCGCCAGCGACAGCGCCGCCGGAACCAGAATGCCGTCCGCGTCGTACGGTTTGGGCCGTGCCAGCACGTGAGCGACTGCGCGCCCGGCGAGTTCCGGGTCGATCGCGCTCAGCGCCGACAGCAGGTCGGCGACGAGGCTCGCGTCCACGCCCGAGTCGCGCCGCCATGCCAGATCGCGAGACCGCTGTGCCGGATCGCCCGGAATGCCTGCGAGCAGAAGCAGCGCCGCGTCGCGCAGTGCCGCACCGTGCGTGGGCGCCAGGTGTGACAGCAGGTTGGCGCAGGCACCGAATACCGTTGCCCCCATCGCCGCGACGATACGCTGCACCGCTTGCAGCGCCTGACGTGGCGGCAGCAGCGCGAGCGCCTCAACGACCGCTGCGTTGTCGCCCTTGCCGTAAGCACCCGCGGCAACGACACGCTCAAGCATTGCCTCGATGCGCGCCGCGTCGTCCAGCCGGCACAGCACGCGCACCATGCGCGCGGCTTCGCTCTCCGACCCGTCGTAATGCCCATGCCAACCGGACTTCGGCCACTGCGCGATCATGTGCCCGGCCAAATCGTGGGCGTCGCGCCGCAATGGCGATGCGCGGTCGGCGCCAGCTTCCTCCCAGCGATCGGCGAGATCGGCCAGATAGGGCAGCGTCACCGATAGGCCCGCCTGCGACAGCACCGCAAAGATACGGTCCGCCGGCCACAGCACCAGCGCCGCGCGGCGATAGGTCCGCGCAAATGACGCGCCCGCGTTGCCGGTTGCTTCCTCGAAGTGCTCTTCGTCCGGATCGAGCTCCTCGAGCGCTTTTGGCGGCGACACTTCCTCGAGTTCTACGGGGAGCGCGCCGAGCGGCGAAGCGCTGCCATCAACCGTCCGCCAATTCGTCAGCGTGATCCATCGCTCGACGTCCTCGCCGATCTCATAATCATCGGCGTCATCATGATCGTCATGGCCGCGACGATGCCGGTCGTAGCGACCGACATATTCGGCGCTGCCGCTCTCCTCGATCGTCAGCAGCGAGAGATTCAGCGTGCAGCCGGCCTCGCGGGCCGCCGGCACCAGCACGGCGGCGGCGGCACCATCCGCGCCCTTCAGAGCAGCAAAGCCCAGTTCGGCCTGCGTGTAGGCATGTTCCAGCAGATAGACCAGCTTCTCTGGCACGGCATCCGAGAAGTCCGGTTCTGCCGCATCGTCCGATGCCGGCGGTGCGGTCGTTTGCGGCGGCCGCGCCGCGATCGTTGCGTGATCCGCGCGCCACGCCTGCAGCACTTCGACCAGCCGGTCGCGCTGCGACGCGTAGTCCGGCACCTCCGGCACGCGGCCGGGTCCGTGGCGCAGCAGATTGTACACCAGGGTCAGCCGGCAGCCGGACGTGACCGGCAGCACCTCGTGTACGCAGTCGGCGTAGAATGCGGCGTAGGCCGCCTCGGACGGATCATCGACCAGGAGCGGCAGGCGGACTTCACGGTCCTTGTGCCGCACCAGCAGCTCGCCGCCGCTCGACTCCGACGGCAGCACGATCACCAGCGTCGCGAACATGCCAGGCGACTTCTCGGTGTCGCGGTGGCCGACGAAGAAGCTGCCCTCGTCATAGACCAGCAGCTTGTAGAATTCCGCCTCGACCGGATCGGCGACGCCAAGGTTCTCGGCCACGCGCGTCACGATCGTCTCCAGCGTGCGCGGCCAGTGCCGGCCGCCGATATGCACATGCTCCCGGCCGATCTGCCAGGTGCGGCGCACCGACGTATCGAACAACGTCGCCGGGCCGCGGCCGTACGGCGCTTGTTCTGCCACCGCGATCAGCGCCGCCGCCTGCGCCGGCAGCAGCGGCAGCGCGATCCTGCCGACGCAATCGACCGAGATCGACGGCGGCAGCAGCTCGATCGTTCCGGACGTTACAAAGTCGCCGGGTCGCTGGACGGTGGTCAGGACCTCGGCGAAATCTGTGGTGACACCCATCGTCAGCCCTTCACCAGCGGCAGCCCTTCCTGCGCGCGCACCTCGTTGATGATCTGCAGCACGCGGTCGCGATACGGGCGGTACTGGACGCCGAACTCCGACACCAGGCGCGTGTTGTCGATCAGGTAGTTGCCGGAGGCTGCCTTGCCGCCGGCGGGCTTGTCGAAGCTGATTTGCGCGTCGGGCAGGAACTCGCGCACCAGCTTCGCGATGTCGCCCAGGCTGATGGTGACGCCGCCGGAATTGTAGATCTGGTGCTTCGGCTTGTCGGACAGCAGCACGCGCACGAACACCTCGGAAATGTCGTCCACGTGGATCGGGCAGCGCATCGCGTCGGCGAACGGGAAGCTGATCGGCTTGCCGCGCGCCGGCTGGGTGATGAGGTTCACATGATCGACCGAGCCGCGCACCTTGTCCGGACCGGTCACGTTCGCCGGTCGGATGCCGGTAATGACCATGCCGTGCTTGGCGACGTAGTCCTGCGCCTGGAATTCGTTGAAGCTCTTGTGCATGCCGTATTGCGCGGTGGCGTAGCGGTAGTCGTCCTCGGTCGCCGCGCGGTCGCCGAAATGCGACTGCTGGCCACTGACCGCGAGCGAACTGGCATAGACCGTGTGCTTCACGCCGAGGATGCGCGCGGCCTCGAACACGTTGTCCATGCCGACGATGTTGAGTTTGGTCGCGAGATGCGGCGGCAGCTCGGCGCCGAGATTGTACGACAGGTTGATCACGCGATCGGCGCCCGAGGCGTGCATGCGGGAGATCACGTCGTCGAACTGCGTCACGTCGCCGCGGTGTACCGTCACCTGGTCGCCGAGCGCGCTGAAGTCGGCGGTGTGCGGGTTGATGTCCATGCAGACGATACGTTCGCCACGCGCGACCAGCATCGGGATGACGCGAGTGCCGATGAAGCCGGTGCCGCCGATGACGAAGATGGACATGTGCGTTTCCCCCTTATGGATGCGGCGAGCGTCGCGCTGTTGGGGAATGCGGGCAAGGTGCGGCGTATCATTGCGAGTTCCACCGGCCGGCGGGCCGACCCGAGCTGGATGAGACGCCGCCGTTCTGTCATTGCGAGGCCGCTTGGCCGAAGCAATCTCGTTCGGGATGAGCCGCTGCTTATCACGACCGAGATTGCTTCGGCCATGCGGCCTCGCAATGACAGAATGGCCCGGGCCATTTTCTTGTTAGTTTCCACCGGCCGATGGCCGACCCGCCCTGGATGAAACGGTTGCGGCCGGAGCGTAGGTCTCCCCTCCCCTTGAGGGAGGGTTTGGGGGAGGGGTGCGTTCATCCACCGACCGCGGATGTACGCACCCCTCCCCCAACCCCTCCCTCAAGGGGAGGGGGGAACCTGGAGTTTCCTGTCAGGCGCACCGGCCTTCGGCCGACCTGCCCCGGATGAAACGGTCGGCATGACGCGGAGCGTTATCCGTGGTCGATCTCCGCGAGCACTTCGTTCTCGGTCAGAATCTGGGGCAGGATCTGCGGCTTGCCGCCGTGTGGCGGGTAATAGACATACAGCGGCACGCCATCGCGGCCGTTGGCCCGCAGATAGGCTGAAATGCGCGGGTCCTGCCGCGTCCAGTCGCCCTTCAGATACGCCACGTGATGCGCGGCGAATGCCTGCTGCACGGCATCCGTGGCGATCGCCACACGCTCGTTGACCAGGCACGTCACGCACCAGGCGGCGGTCATGTTGACGAACACCGGGCGGCCCTCGCCACGCAGCGCGGCCAGGCGAGTGGGCGTGTAGGCCTCGGCGTGCTGCGTGCCGGTGGTGGCCGCGGGCGTACCCGGCGCGACGGCGATGCCGCTGAGCACCGCCAGCGCGGTCAGCAGCGCCGCGGCGGCGGCGGCCTGACCGAAACGGCGGTTGGGGCTGTACTGGCTGACGCCGACCACCCAGCCGGCAAAGCCGAGCAATACGAAGCCCGCGGCGGTGCCGAGCACGCCTTCCGACCCCGCCTCCTGGCTGACCACCCACAGCAGCCACGCGGCGGCAGCATACATCGGGAAGGCCAGCGCCTGCTTCAGCACGTCCATCCACGGCCCGGGCCGAGGCGCGACGCGCGCCAGGCCGGGCACCGCGGCCAGCGCCACATAGGGCGCGGCGAGGCCCAGCCCCATCACCAGGAACACCAGCATGGTCACCGCCGGCGGCGCGGCGAGGCCCGCCGCCACCGCCACGCCCATGAACGGCGCGGTGCACGGCGTCGCCACCAGCACCGCGAGCAAGCCGGTGAAGAAGCTGCCGGCATGGCCCTCACGTGACGCCAGCCCGCCGCCGGCGCCGGTCATCCCCGAGCCGACCTGGAACACGCCGGACAGGTTCAGCCCGACGCCGAACAGCAGCCATGCCATGGCTGCGACGAAGGCGGGTGAGGCGAACTGGAACCCCCACCCGGCCGCGTCGCCCGCGGCGCGCGCCGCCAGCAGCGCGCCGCCCAGCGCGGCGAAGGTGACCAGCACGCCGGCGGTATAGGACAACGCGTGGGCGTGCGCCTGGCCGCGGGCGGCGCCACGAGCCAGGGCGACCGCCTTCATCGCCAGCACCGGGAAGACGCAGGGCATCAGGTTGAGGATTAGCCCGCCCAGGAAGGCGAACGCCAGCACCTGGTGCAGCGGCGGCATGGCCGGCTCGGGCAGCGGTCCGGGCATTGCGGTGACCTCGACGTTGGTTTGCAGCCCGGCACGGTCGCGCACGCCGACGATGCCGGGCAGGCCGGCCGCGCGGTCGAAGCCCTTGGCCAGGGTCAGCGCCAGGTCGAAGCCACCGTCGTGCACCGACAGGTGCTGCGGCGCGTCATCCTGGATCTCACTGGAATGCTGCGGGATGAACCAGGCGGCGGCGACGGTGGCGGGGGACAGTTCCGGCCCTTGCACCGACAGCGTGCCGTCGGGCGCGAGATGCGCGGTCCAGGGCGAAGTGCGCGGCACGGCGCGGTCGTGCGCGGCAAACAGCGGCGCCTGGGCAGACGGCGCGGACGTGCCGGCGGCGAGGTTCAGCGTGAAGTCGGCTTGCTCCGGCACGCAGATCTGCTGGCAGACCAGCCATGTGGCGTGGGCGTGGATCGCCACCGGGCCGCCGGACGCAGTGGGCGTGACCGTCACCGGCAGCAGCAGGTCGCCGGTGTAGGCGTAGGTCATCACCGGGCCCTCGGCGATGCGCTGCGGCGCCGGCCACGCGATCGGGCCTGCGGTGACGCCGTGCGGCAGGGTCAGCGTCAGGTCCGGCGGCTGGCCGGCATCGCCGGGGTTCTGCCAGTAAGTGTGCCAACCGGGCGCCAGGTGGAAATATAGTCCGACGCGAAACGGCTTGCCTGGCGCTACGGCATCGGTCTCCGACACCAGCGAGGCGGTGTCGCGCGCGGTACTGACCGGCGTGCTCTGCATCGCCGCGGCCGGCGCGGCGGCGGCGATCAGCACGAGCATGAAGGTCAGCAGCAGCCTGGGCATGTCGTCTCCGGAGGTCGCGTCGGCGTGAGGCATATGGGGCAGGCGCGGCGAAACGGCCAGCCCGCTGGCGGGAAGGGCCAGAAGGTCAGGGCTCCGCCCTGAAACCCGCCAGGAGGCTCTGCCTCCTGGACCTCCGGCAAAGGCGTAGCCTTTGCAATCCGTTTGTTTCGCTGGATGTTGGGGAGGGGGCACAGGGCCGGAGGACCACGCATCGCCAACGTTGGCGACGCGTGGCCCTCCGGCCCTGTGCCCCCTCCCCAACATCCAGCGAAGTAAAGGGTCCCAAGGGCAATGCCCTTGGCGGGGATCCAAGGGGCAGCGCCCCTTGGTCGGGGTCCGGGGCTGAAAGCCCCGCCTTTCCTCCGTTCACCCGATTGCCCTGGCATCATGCCATGCCGCCTTGCATCGTCGGGTCATATAGGTGAACGGGGACGCGCGCGCCGGCCGGGTAGCCCTCGCTGCCCTCGGAGACCAGCACGAAACCGTCCGCGCGTGCCGCCCCGGCAAGCCCGGCATCGGCGACCGGCTCCGCGTGGCCATCCGCCAACCGCACCGGAACGAGGTCCATGCTGCCGAGCCCCGAGACGATCTTGCGGGCCAGGGGGAATTCGGCGACCGGGTAGGGCAGGGGAGGGGCAAGACCGGCGAGCCGGCGCACGAGGCGGGCGCCGAGCAAGTCGTAGGCGGCGAGGCAGGCGAGGGGTTCGCCGGGAAGCAGCAGCACCGGGACCGCGTCGCCGCTGCCGGGCAACGCGCCGCCTCCTATGGGCAAGGTCGCCAGGCCGGCGTTGCCGCCCGGGCGCAGCGCCAGGCCATGCAGCGCCATGGTGCCGCCCGCGGCCGATACCGCCGCCGCGGCGGTGTCATCGATCCCGACGCCCGCGCGACCGGCAAGCACCACAAGGTCGCAGGCGGCGACGGCTGGACCGGTCAGTGCCGCCAGCAGCGCCGCCGGGTCGGTCGCCGCAAGGGGAACGATCGTGGGTGCCGCACCGTCACGCGCAAGCAGGGCGTGCAGCATCGGCGAGAGCATGTCGGGACCGGATTTCGCGCCGCGCACCAGCAGGGCGACGCGCGGACGGGGCAGCACGCCCACACGGCCGGTTCCAGCCGCGGCAAGGCAGCCAAGATCCTGCGGCCGCAGGCGGCGCCCGGCCCGAAGGCACAGCGTGGGCGGCGGGGTATCGATCCCGGCACCGCGCGGCACCGCGTCCAGGACCTCCAGCCAGCGTGGCCCGTCCGCTTGCGCGGCATCCAGCGGCAGCACCGCGTCGGCGCCTGTGGGCAAGGCCCAGCCGGTCGCGATCGGACAGGCGGCAGCCTCCGGCAAAGCATCCGTACCGAGGGGCAGCAGCGCCAGGCGCAGCGGGTTGTAGGCGCTGGCGCCGACGCACTCGGCGGCGCGCACCGCGTAGCCGTTCGCCGCGGCGCGCGGCGTACCCGGCGCTGCGGCATCGACCGTCATGTCCCGCGCCAGCACGCGGCCGTATGCAGCTTCCAATGGCAACGTCTCAGCGCCCGCCCGCGCCGGCAGCGCGTCGAGCCACCCCCACGCGGCGGCCACCGGCGCCAGTTCGGCAAAACCGGTGTTGCCAGCCTGGAGTTGGTTTGACAGCTCGGACAGGGTTTGGTCGTGTCCCATAACCAGATCAGCGATAAGCCATGCACCCAATGTGGTCGTCATTCGGCGAATGCAGCAAGACGCGGGCCGGCCGATGCGGGTGATCGGCCTGGCCGGCTGGAGCGGCGCCGGCAAGACCACGCTGCTGCGGCGGCTGATCCCGGTGCTGACCGCGCGCGGCCTTCGGGTCTCCACGCTGAAGCACGCGCATCACAGTTTCGATGTCGATCAGCCGGGGAAGGACTCCTGGGAGCATCGGCAGGCCGGCGCGACGGAGGTGCTGGTCGCGTCCTCGGCGCGCTGGGCGCTGATGCACGAGCAACGCGGCGATGCCGAACCCGGGTTGCCCGCCCTTCTGGCGCACCTGTCGCCGGTGGACCTGGTCCTGGTGGAAGGCTTCAAGCGCGCGACGCATCCGAAGCTCGAAATCCACCGCGCGGATAATGCCAAGCCATTGCTGCATCCGGACGATCCTTCGATCGTCGCCATCGCTTCGGATGCGCCGTTGCACGGGCTGGCGATTCCACTACATCATCTCGACGATATCGCGGCGATCGCCGACGAAGTGCAGGCGCGCGCCGTTGCGATCGACGCCGTGGACTGGTCCGGCCGGCGCTCCGGTTAGGGGAAAGGCGTGGCACAGCTTTCCGACGACTGCTTTGCCTTTGGCGGCACATTGCTGTCGATCGATGCGGCGTTGCGGCGAATTGCCGCGGATGTGCCATGCGTCGCCGGCACAGCGTCCGTGCCGCTGCATATGGCAGACGGCCGCATCCTCGCCGAGGACCTGATCGCGCCGGTCGATCTGCCGCCGTTCGACAACACCGCGGTCGATGGTTATGCGGTCCGGCTGGCGGATCTCGCCGACACCGCGGTGCTGCCGGTGGTCGGGCGGCTCGCCGCCGGCGAGGCCGCCGCCGACGCACTGCCGCCCGGCACGGCACGACGCATCTTCACCGGTGCCGCCCTGCCGCCCGGCGCCGATACCGTGTTCATGCAGGAGGACGTGCGGCTCGATGCGGACGGCCGCGTGACGTTTCCGCCCGGGTTGCGGCGGGGCGCCAACACGCGGCCGCGCGGCGAGGATGTCGCGCGCGGGGCCTGCGCGCTGCCGCATGGGCGGCGGCTGCGGCCGCAGGATTTGGCGCTCGCGGCGGCGCTCGGCATGCGGTCCTTGTCGGTGCGCCTGCCCATCAAGGTTGCGCTGTTCTCCACCGGCGACGAGCTGGTCGAACCGGGAGCGCCGACCGGCCCGGCGCAACGTTACGATGCCAATCGGGTGTTGCTGTCGGCGCTGATCGGACGCGCCGGCGCGCAGGTGCGCGACCTGGGCATCCTGCCCGACCGGCGGGACGCGATCGCCGACGCGCTGGCCGAGGCGGCGCGGGACAGCGACATGATCCTGACCTCCGGCGGCGTATCGACCGGCGACGAGGACCATGTGAAGGCCGCCGTCGAAACGGTCGGGCGCCTGGCGTTTTGGCGGCTGGCGATCAAGCCCGGGCGTCCGGTTGCCATGGGTACCGTGCGGGGCGTGCCGTTCGTCGGGCTGCCCGGCAATCCGGTCGCGGCGTTCATTACGTTCGCGCATGTCGCGCGCCCGCTGATCGCGGCGCTGGGTGGCGCTCCGGTCGAAGCGGCGCCTGCGCTGCGGGTGCGCGCCGAATTCAAGTATCGGAAGAAGACCGGGCGGCGGGAATATGTGCGGGTGCGGCTGTCGTCCGGTCCCGACGGAGAACCGCGCGCGCATAAACACGGCGTTGACGGCGCGGGCATTCTCACGTCGCTGACGGAAACCAGCGGGATCGTGGAGCTTGGGGAGTCGGTCACCGAAGTGGTGCCGGGGGACAGCGTCGGCTACCTGCCATACGAAGGATTGCTCTGATGCGAGGTGGAGTAAGCCGGCGACCTGTGGGCCGATGCCCACTCGTCATGCCGACGAAGGTCGGCATCCACGACTCGCCTTGATGCGCGCAGCACCCCTGATGCACGCGGGATAGTCGTGGATGCCGACCTTCGTCGGCATGACGAGTGGGCATCGGCCGAAGCATCCGCCATTCCGCCACCTGGAGCGAGGCTTCACAGGTCCGGATAAAGCGCGACGAGGCGATCCGCTTCGGCCAGATCCTCGGGCGTGTTGACGTTGAAGAACGGATCGACGGGCGTTACCGGCCATTCCGCCACAGCACAGCCGCCGCGTTGGGTGAACAAGTCTATCTTGCGGACGCCGTGCTCTGCGACCGCGCGGCGCAGTTCGTCGCGTATCGTGACGGGCCATAGCGCGATGACCGGATGCGTGCGGCCCTGCGAACCGGCGCATGCGAACACCGTGTTGTCGCCCGCGCGCGCGGCATGCAGCTTTGCCACGAGGTCGCGCGGAACGAAGGGCGCATCGCCGGGCGCGGTCACCACCCAGGCGATGGCCGGATCGGTGTCAGCCGCCCAATCCAGTGCGGCCAGCACGCCGGCGAGCGGTCCGGGATGATCCGGCAGGCTGTCGGCGACGACCGGCAAGCGGAATTCCTCGAAGCGGCGCGGATCGTCGTTCGCGTTGAGAATAAGCCGCGCCACCTGCGGCGTGAGGCGATCGACGATGCGTGCCAGTACGGTGCGGCCACCGACCGCGCGCAGCGGCTTGTCGCCGCCGCCCATGCGCCGCGCCAGGCCGCCCGCGAGGATCGCGCCCACCGTCCGTGGAAGCGCCGGGTCAGACGTCATCGCCTGCCGCCTTGCGCCGGTGTCGCTGGCTTTCCTCGGGTACGTAATCCAGGCTTTGGTCGAACACGATGCGTTCGAGCCCGGACAGCGCAACGAACCGCTTGCCGCGCAACCGGCCGATCAATGTCAGGCCTGCGTTGCGCGCCAGCTCCACGCCCCAGGCGGTGAAGCCCGAGCGTGACACCAGGATCGGGATGCCCATGCGCACGGTCTTGATGATCATTTCGGAAGTGAGGCGACCCGTGGTGTAGAAGATCTTGTCGCCGCCGGCGATGCCGTTGCGGTGCATATAGCCGGCGATCTTGTCCACCGCGTTGTGACGGCCCACGTCCTCCATGTAGAGCAGCGGCGCATCCTGCCGGCACAGCACCGCGCCGTGGATGGCGCCGGCTTCGAGGTAGAGTGACGGGATGGTGTTGATCGTCTGGCTCAACCGGTACAGCCAGGACGTGCGCAATTCGCCGGCGGGCAGGTGCATGCCCTCGATCACGTCCATCAGGTCGCCGAACGCCGTGCCCTGCGCGCAGCCGGATGTCTGGGTCTTCTTGCGGAGCTTTTCTTCGTAATCGGTCTTGCGTGCCGTGCGCACCACGACCACCGAAAGCTCCTCGTCGTAGTCGATGCCGGTAATCGTGTCGTCCGTTTGCAGCATGCCCTGGTTGAGGAAATAGCCGACTGCCAAATCTTCCGGATAATCGCCGATCGTCATTGCGGTGACGATCTCCTGCCCGTTGAGGAACAGGGTGAGGGATCGCTCCACGGGGACGCGGGTTTCGACGGCGGTACCGGTCTGGTCGATGCCGGCGAGCTTTACGGTCAGGCGCGGGTCGTCCGGGTTTGGCTGAACGCGCAGTTGCACCGCCGGGCTCAGGGTATCGTGATCTGCCATGCCGACAGTATAGCATCGCCGGCGCACGGCGCGAACCGGCGGGGTCGCTGCATCGGTGGTCAATCGATCGGCTTGCTCGTCCCCGTCTCGCGTTGATGGAGATCGAGCCACCGGCCCTCGACGTCACGACTCATCATGTAGATCCGGCGGTTCGTCGGATCGACGTAGCGGGCACAAAGCTCGTCGAGAGCCGGCGTCGCGCGGTAGCTTTCCTGGTACTCGACTGCTCCAGGGCGACAACCTCGCGCGGAATTCCGGCCCTGGATGCGCCACTTCGGATAAGCTCGCAGGCGCGAATGCCTGAAGGCCGCGCAGCCTATCCGGGAGAGCCGACTCGCGGTCGCGACGACGCTGAGATTTGCACGGGCTTATGCGGAACGGTGGTGGAGCTGAGGGGATTCGAACCCCTGGCCTCCTCATTGCGAACGAGGCGCTCTCCCAACTGAGCTACAGCCCCGTCCCGCTCTGACGACGGCTCCCCGGCCGCCGCAGGGCGCGGACAATGGTCAGGGGCACAGGCGAAGTCAAGGCACGGGGCGGCGTGCCAGCAGTTCTCAATGCGGACGAATCGCATTTGCAAGGATTGGGTCGGGCGGCCGGTGCGCCGTTTGGCGGCGGTCAGGTGGCGTGGCGGCGGCAAGTGGACGCCCCCTGAGTCCGAATTGCCACACCCGTGTGGAAAACCGCAGCGACCCCTGCGATAGCCGATTCGCGAATCAGCCGGGATGCGATTCAACGTCAGGGTGCAACGCCTCGAAGCCCTGATCGGCCGCCTGCGCCAATGCTGCGCGACG
>DASXFW010000190.1:0-40368 GCA_036489395.1 Acetobacteraceae bacterium
GCTGGCGCTGCGGATCAACCGCTTGAACGGCGATTGGGACGCCTATTGGGCCCGCCTCGCCGCCAAGCCGCCCGCCAATCTCAACCAGCCAACAGTGTCGTCAGATGTCGCCGCTTGAGCGCACAAGTTTGGTTCGCACCCATGTGTTGGACTTGGTGCGGCAATGATGCTAAAAATAATGTACGAGTAGAGAACCGTACCGCGTCTTGGTGCGTGAAGGCGCACCAACTACTACTTTGCAGTGTAGCCCGGCGCCACCGCGCCATCCGCACACCGATCGACGGACTGTCGCGGTCCGCCGGCTTGCCAGCCTTGCCCGCGGTCGCGACGATGCGGTCCCAGTTGGCGTCCTCGCCGGCGCGAGGATTTTCGCGTCGGTGAGGATGAAGCGAAGCATCGTCGCCACGTCGGGCGCGCTCATGCCGCTGCCGTTGGCAAGGCCGGCAGGCGCAAACGCTCTGAACTGCACCGCGATTCTTAATTTTTACACGCGATCGTGATTCCCGCGCCCGCGCTTCGCGGGGTACTGCCTGTCCCGTGCGTTGCGGTGCAACCGCAACCAAAGGCACACTCATGCCCGGCTCGCCGCAGGTTGTCGGGGAATTGAACATCGAGTAGAAACGACCGCATCGCGACGCGTGCTACCGCCAGTTGGCGACAGCGCCTGGGCCGGCGAATCCTAGAGGTAGGGCGCATGTCAGTCATAACGCCTACCTGAACGGCAGGAAGTGTATTGAACGAACTCGCTGAACTCGGAGCGTTCGGGAATGATGTCGGGTTTCCAGAACCGGAGATTGCTGGCCGTTCGCGGCTCATCCTCGTGGTGGGAATGCATCGCAGCGGGATGTCTGCGGTCACCCGCGCCCTCAGTTTATGCGGCGCCTCACTGCCGCGGGACCTGATCGAGCCGGCGTCGGACAATCCTGTCGGCTTTTGGGAAGGCCGGCAGATCTTCGATATTCACGAAGACATCTTCCGTAGCGTCGGATCGTCCTGGACCGATATGAAAGGGCTGCCGCCTCACTGGTTTGCCAGCGAGGAAGCAGCGTTGTTCCGCTACCGCCTGGGCCGCGCCATCGACCCGGACCTAAGCTCGGTGCACCCCCTGCTGGTCAAGGATCGGCGCCTGTGGCGACTTCTCCCCTTGTGGAAGCAGCTCTGCGCCGAGCGCGAAATCGACGTGAGGTTCGTGCTTCCGGTTCGCCATCCTCTCGAAATCGCGGAATCGCTCGACACCGGCTCGCCCACCGCAACGGCCGAGGCGCTGCTGCTGTGGCTACGTCACGTACTTGAGGTGGAGCGAGAGACACGCGGACTCGATCGCTGTTTCATCTCTTACGACCAGTTCGTGCAGGACACGCCGCGTGCCATCGCACGCGTTGTACAGCGGCTGAAGATCGTACCACACGCCGGTGCCGATGCGACCGCTGTTGCCGGCGTCATCGATCAGGGGCACGTGGATCACCGGCGACCCGAGAAGGATCTGGCCTGCGCGCCGTTCGTTTCAGATTGGATAAGAGCGGCTCATGAGTGGCTGCGCCAGGCCGCCGCCGACACATCGCCGGATCCGACGGTCATCGATGAAATCGCCGCGGCGCTGCATGCCGCCGATCTGACGTTCGGCCCTTTACTCACGGCGCATGCATCGTATGACGTTCCCCAATCGGCCGGCGAAGCGGGGACGCCACCGGCGATCGGCAAATTCGTCGCGGCATTCCTCGCCCATCAGGGCAACCTGTCCGACAAATGGGAACAATACCTCGGCGTGTACGAAGCGGAGCTGCAGCGCTTCGTCGCCGCCAGGCAGCCAATCCGCCTGCTGGAAATCGGCATTCAGAACGGCGGCTCGCTACAGCTCTGGTCGCGCTACCTGCCCGCGGAATCCTCCGTGACCGGCATCGACATCGATGATCGGTGCGTGCGACTCACGACCGACCGTACCGTACGGGTGTTGATCGGCGACGCCAGCAACCCCGATGTCCTCGCACGTCTGCTGGGTGACCAGGAGTTCGATGTCATCATCGATGACGGGTCGCACCGGTCGGTGGACATGATTGCGACCTTCGAAGCCTGCTTCGACCGGCTGCGGCCCGGCGGCCTCTATTTCGTCGAGGACCTGCATTGCAGCTACCGGCCCGAATTCGGCGGTGGCTTTCGCCAACGCGGCGCCGCGCTGGAGTGGTTCAAGTTGCTGGTTGACGCACTCCACGCCGATCACATTGAGGATTCCGCGGTTGCCGATGCGGAACGCGAGCGGCTCATGGCATATAACCGCGCCATAGCCCGCATCGAATTCTTCGATTCGATCATGGTGATCGAAAGGCTGCAGGCGCCGAAGACCGCACCGTACCGCCGCATCTTCGCCGGACGCGACATGCCGGTCGAGGATGTGCGGTCGGCATTGCTGCGGATGCCGCCTGCCGCAATACGCAATCTTGTACTGGCGCCGTCCGCTGCGGACATATTTTCCCCGGCGATGGTTGAGGCGCTTGCCTCGGCGCGGGAAGAAGCCGGCGCGCTGCGTGTAAGGCTGGAACACGCGGTGACGGAAGCGGCGCACGTGGCCGCGGCAGCCGAGCCGGCCGACGCGACAGCAGAGGCAGTGGCCGCGAAGGCGGAACATGCCGAAGCACAGTTCCGCCAGACGGCGGCGGCACTGGCTGCGGCCGAAGCGGCACTGGCTGCGGCCGAAGCGGCGCTGGCCGAGGCTGAAGTGGGTCGGGCGCGCGCCGAAAGCGACGTGTCGGCCGCGCGCCAGCAGGCGGCGGCAGCAGCACACGAAGCCGAGGTTTATCGCGCAAACCGGGACAGCCTGCTGGCCTCGACGAGCTGGCGGATCACCGCGCCGCTGCGTGGTCTGAGCGAGGTGATGCGTCACGGACCTACCGCGCTGCGGCGCCAGCCCGGCCGGCCGTCGGCCGCGGCAAACGGGGGCGGATCACAGCTCCCGCGTCGGCTGGCCGACATCGGCGCCGCGGCGATGAAGCGTCTGCCGCCGCAGTTCGCCAGCAAGTCCGAAGTCCCGACATTGGTGCAGGCCGTGTCCCAGCGATTTTCGGCCTTGCAGCCGCTGTGCCTGCTGCCGGCGCGTGACGAGGGTCGCCGCGTCACCATCGTAACCGACAGCATCAACGCCGGCAGTTTGTTCGGTGGTGTGGCAACGGCCCTCATCCTCGCCACGCTGATGGCGCGGCGCCTCGGGGCCAAACTGCGGCTGGTGACACGGACGGAACCGGCCGAGGTGGCGAATTTCGCCACGGTGCTTGCCACGCACCGCATCGACTACGGCGACAATATCGAATTCGTCCATGCCCCGCCCGGCAGCATGCAGGAAATTCCCAGCAGCGATCGGGAGATCATGCTGACAACCTCGTGGTGGACGACGCGCACGGTGCGCCCCGTCATGCGGCCGGAGCGGATCGTCTATCTGCTGCAGGAAGACGAGCGCATGTTCTATCCGAACGGGGATGATCGGCTGCGCTGCGCTGAGACTCTGGCCGACCCAAACCTGCATTTCGTCATCAACAGCCGCATGTTGTTCGAACACTTCGTCAACGGTCCCGAACCGCTGCCGAACATTCGCGCGCGAGGTGTGTGGTTCGAGCCGGCTTTTCCCGCATTCGACCGTCCGGCGGAACGCGCCCCACGCAACGGCGGCAAACGCCGATTCTTCTTCTATGCCCGGCCGACCAATCTGCGGAACCTTTACTGGCGCGGCCTGGAAGCGATCGGCGCATGTCTGGAGGAAGGCATCCTCGACCCTGCGGAATGGGAATTTCACTTCGCCGGGCGCGACCTTTCCGACGTTGAGCTGCCGCGCGGCGTGCGGCCACTGCTCAGCCAGAACCTGCCGTGGCCCGAATACGTGAAACTGGTGCAGTCGGTCGATGTCGGACTTTCGCTGATGGACACACCGCACCCCAGCTACCCGCCGCTCGACCTTGCCGCGAGCGGCGCCCTGGTCGTCACCAACCGGTACGGCGGCAAGACGTCGCTGACGCAGTATTCGGGAAACATCATCTGCGCGGAGCCGACGATCGACGGATTGAAACGCGGCATCCATGAGGCCGTCCGGCGGGCCAAGGATCCGCAACGACGTCCGGCACCAGACCATTTGCAGCGCAATTGGGAGCAGACATTGGCTCCGGTGCTAGAACACCTGTTTCCTGGCGTCTGACAGCGATGTTCCGTGCCGCCCGCATCGACCCGGTCGAGTATGCCCCGCCCTGGGGGGCAGGCTTCGATGAACGCCTCGCGGCACTGACGGCTCGGCCGCGGCGCATCGCCTATTTCTACGAGCTGCCGGATACCAGCACGTTTCGCTACCGCGTGTTCAACATGGCGCGCTCGCTCGCCGCTGATCCACGCTGCGATACCTCGGCGTCGTGGTTCCAGTTGTCGGATCTCGACCGCACGGCGCTGTTCGTGGACCGGGCCGACGCGCTGGTGATCTGCCGCACCCGCTACACGCCGGCGGTCGCACGCATGATCGGGCGCGCGAAGGCACGCGGAATCCCCGTACTGTTCGACGTGGACGACCTGGTGTTCGATCCCGAATACGCACACATGGTCATGCACACGCTGGATCAGGACACCGCCACCGAGGCCGCTCTGGACACGTGGTTCAGCATGTTCTCGCGGCTCGGTACTGTGCTGCGGATGTGCGACGGTGCCATCACAACCAATCAATGCCTCGCGCATCGGATCGAGGCCTTCGCCCCGCACCTGACCGCCCGCATCGTTCCCAACTTCTTCAACGCGGCGCAACAGGCTCTGTCGAGCCGTCTGTATGAGGCCAAACGCCGATCCGGATTCGCCTCCGACGATCGCATCCATATCGGCTATTTCAGCGGCACGCCGACGCATAACCGTGACTTCGCCGTGGTCGCACCGGCGCTGGCGCGCGTCCTGGACGCCGAACCACGCGCAATCCTTCGCGTGGTCGGATTCCTTGAACCTAAAGACGCCATGGCGCGCCACCACGCTCGCATTGAGCAATTCCCACTACAGGATTTTATGAATCTGCAACGCCTTACCGCCGAAGTCGAAATCAACATCGCCCCTCTGCAGGACAATCTGTTCACCAACTGCAAGTCCGAGCTGAAGTACTTCGAGCCGGCGATCGTCGGGACGATTACCGTCGCCACACCGGTTTACACCTTTCGTAATTCCATTCAGGATGGCGACAACGGGCTCCTGGCATGTTCACATGAGTGGGAAACCAAATTACATTCCGCCATCCAGCTTGTAAGAAACCGCGCCGACTATGCCAGGATGGCAGAGCAATGCTACTCGCACGTGCTCCGTAGTTATGGTTGGGATGGGTTCGGCATCAGTATCGAGGCAGCGATCTTTGGCGATGCGGATACGGCACGCGGTGTGCCGGGGCCACCCATGCAAGCACGGGACGCAAGGCCGCTGGCGCTCGAGCCGGCCGGCAACATGCCGGGGTCGGTCAATGACGGCTGACATCAGGCCAGCGGCGGACCTCCGCATCGGCCTAACGGGCTTGCGCAGCACGGCGGCATGGATGAATCCTATGCCAGCACGTTCAACGAAGTTGATCTGTGCCTGCGGGTTCGCGAGTCCGGTCGCGCTGTAATTCTGTCCGCCCGGACGACGCTGATCCTTTATGAATCGTTGTTCTCCGGCAGACCGGCTTCCCCGGAAGAGACAGGCTTCCCCGGAAGCGGCGGAGCGGCAGGCGAGGGATGCCCAGCGGATACGCCGGTGCTGGCGCCACGGCTTGCGGACGATCCTTGCCACGACCCGAATCTATCGCTGCAGCGCGGGAACGAAGCAGGCCTCGCAGTTCCGCCCAGGGTTGCCAGACCGCCGATCAGCGATCCAGCAGAAGCCGCATGAGTGCCGGCACGCTGTCGCGCGTCGCATAGCGATCGCGGCTCAGCAACCAGAACAACACCAGCCGGCGAATCGAATGGACGGCGGGATCGCGTTCCCGGCCCGCCGGGCGTGCGATGGCATCGAGGTGCACCTGGATGACATCAAGGGGGAAATCCGGGAAGCGTCGCACTACGTCCGGCCAGCGGCGCACCCAGGGCAGCGCGAACGGGTTCTCCCGCAGCAATTGCACCTTGATGAACGGCACGCCGCCCCTGCGTACTGCTTCCTCCCAGTTCAACAGCATCGGGTTGAACGGCAGCAGCCGCGCCAGGTAACGCCGGTCGGCGGCCTGCCACACCGCGCCCCAGCGCGGGCAGGTGTCCTCCAGCGCAGCGCCCAGCGCCAACTCTCCACGGACAACGATCTCCCGCTTCGTCATGTCGTCGAATGGCTGATCGAACACGCGCTGCACTACGGGGTGCCAGAACATCGATGCGGTGAAATGCACGAACCAGGATTGCAGGTGGCGACCGCGCTCCAGGCTTTCCACCATGCCCCACACATCGAGGCCGCTGCCCGTCATCCTGCGGACGATCGGCGTCAGATCGCTCAATGGGCCGTACACGCTGTCGTTGGCCAGCAGGATGTGGCTCGCTGCGCCGACATGGCCTTCGCCGATCAGGTGCCGCCAGGTGCCGAAGTCGAGACCCGTGTTGGGACGTTCGACGAACGTCAGGCCCGCGGCCAGCAATCGCGCAACGGCCGGAGCGTCCCGTTCCAGCGGCCCGGCATGGCCGACCACAACGCGAAACCCTGCGCGGCGCAATGCGTCGAGGTAGAACGCGACATGCGGATGAATGCGACCCTGTGGATCGTACGCCGCAAACAGACAGACGGGCTGGTCGCCGGACGACTGCATCAGCTCCGATACGATCCGTTGATGTCGATATATCCGTGCGTCAGGTCGCAGGTCCACACTGTGGCGCGACCGCGACCCAGCCCGATGTCGATGGCGATCTCCACCTCGCGGCCTTTCATGTGGGCCACCACCGGCGCTTCGTCATAGCCCGGCACCACCGCACCCTCCCTGGCCATCCATACGCCGCCGACGCCGATCGAAAGCTTGTCACGATCCGCAGGCTCGCCGGCCTTGCCGACCGCCATGACGATGCGGCCCCAGTTGGCGTCCTCGCCGGCGATCGCCGTCTTCACCAGCGGCGAGTTCGCCACGGCCATGCCGATCCGCTTGGCGGAACGGGCATTCGTCGCACCGGTCACGTCGATCCGCACCAGCTTCTGCGCACCCTCGCCGTCGCGCACAACGGACAGCGCCAGGTCCATCAGCACCGTATCCAGCGCGCGGGCGAAATCCGTCAGCACCGCGCCGCCCTCCTTCGGCACGCGCGGATGTTTCGCATGGCCGGTGGCGATCACCAGCACGGTGTCGGAGGTGGAGGTGTCGGAATCGACCGTGGTGCAGTTGAAGCTGCGGTCCACTCCCTTTTTCAACAAAGCCTGCAGCGCCGGTGCCGGAATCTTGGCGTCGGTGAAGATGAAGCACAGCATCGTCGCCATGTCGGGCGCGATCATGCCGCTACCCTTGGCGATGCCGGTAATGCGCACTTCGGTCTCGCCGATCTGCGCGGTCTGCGTGGATGCCTTGGGAAACGTGTCGGTGGTCATGATGCCGCGCGCCGCTGCTTCCCATGAATCGTCGTGCAGCGAGGCGTGCAGCGCCGGCAGCGCCGCCACCAGCTTCTCATGCGGCAGCACCTCGCCGATGACGCCCGTGGAGGCGACGAACACCTGCTTCGGCGGGCAGCCGACCAGCGCCGCGGCAGCGGCGGCAGTGGCGGAGCAGGCCTCGCGCCCGGCGCGTCCGGTGAAGACGTTGGCGTTGCCGGCATTCACCACCACCAGGCGCGCCTTGCCGCCGGACAGCGCGGCGCGGCACCAATCGACCGGCGCGCCGGGGCACTTGTTGGAAGTGAATACGCCGGCGGCGGTGCTGCCCTCCGGCACCTCCATCATCACGACGTCGGTTCGTCCCTGGTAGCGTATTCCCACTTCGGCGGCGCCCAGCAGAACGCCGGGCAGCGGCGGCAATTGCGGCAGCGGAACGGCGAGCGGCGACATTGTTGTGGCCATATTTCCTTACCCGAGGATCGTGAGTTCATGCGAACCGGTCGAACGATCGAATCGCGGCGCACGTGCGGACGGTGTCATTGCGAGTTCCCCACCAGCCTGGCGGCTGACCCGCACTGGATGAAACGGCGTCGGCGGCCTGACGTAGGTTCCCCCTCCCTCAAGGGGAGGGGGAACCTTGGTTTCCTGTCAGGAGCGTCGCGACGACGCAAGCTCGTTCGCGACAAGCAGCGGCTCATCCCGAACGAGAGTGCTTCGTCGCTTCGCTCCTGGCAAGAAACCGCGGCCTTCCATTCTGCGGATGGGACGCATGCTCGTCACCCCCACGTCGTGCCGACCGTTTCATCCAGGGCGGGCCGGCCGCCAAGCCGGTAGTGAACTCGCAATGATAGCGCGTGGGGCACCATCTCATTGGTCAACATTTTCGCGGGCTCGTTTATTTGTTTGGCGGCGGCTCGGCGCTGTCGGTGGCGCGGGTCGGCGAGCCGTCCGGATTGAACGTCTCGATCGTCACCTTGGCACGCGCGTCCGCGGCGACCCTTTGCAGGGCCTCGTGGATCATCTTCTGCTGCAGCTCCGACGCGGCTTGCTCGAATGTCGGCACCGGCACCGGCTGGCGTTCCAGCACCTGGATCACATGCCAGCCGTACTCCGAGTGCACCGGCGTCGGCGTGACCTGGCCTGGCTGCAAGGCCAACTCGACCTTGGCGAATTCGGGCGGCAGCTCACTCTGTTTGAAGAAGCCCATGTCGCCGTCTTTCGTCGCGCCGGCGCCTTTCGTTCCGCCCGCGCCACTCGACGCGGCATCATGGTTGGTGTCGTATTTCTTCCACAGGTCGTCGAACGAGGCGCCCTTGGCCAGTTGGGCGATGATCGATTTCGCCGTGGCTTCATCCGCCACCACGATCTGCCGTGCATGCACCTCCTGCTCCGCCGGCTTGCCGGCGATGTCGGCCTGGTAGCGGGCGCGCAGCGTGGCCTCGGTCACCAGCGGCGCGATTTCCTTGCGGAGCAGGGCAGTCTCCAGCGCCTGGTCGGACGCTTCCGTCATCTGCCTCTGCACGGCCGGATCCTTGTCCAGCCCATCCTTGCGCGCCTGAGTCTGCAACGCGCGATCGTCGATCATCTGGCGTAGCAGCATGGGGTAAAGCGTCTGCGGCGGCATGCCCTGCATCTGCGGCGGCAGGCTCTCGGCGGCTGCCTGCACGTCGCTCAGGCGGATCGGCTCTCCGGCCACCTTGGCGAGGATCGGGTTGTTTGCGGCGGGCGGGGTCGCGGCGGGTGGGGGCGCGGCGGGCGGGGGCGCGGACTGTGCCACAGCGAGCCCGGCGCAGAATGGCACCAGCAGGCACGCGGCAACGAGATGACGGACCGCGGCCCGAACAACAAGAGAAGGCATGAATACTCCGGACGAAGCAGGGGGGATTTTGCCGGAAGCGCCCTGGGAAGGCCAGGGGCGGCGTTTCGCTACTTTGCAGCCGCAGCCGGCGGCCCGCCGAGGCGGGTGCCGCCGTCCATCGGCGTGCCGTCCAGGTTCCACTTGTGGATCGTCAGGTCCGAACGCGCCTTCGCCACCACCTCGCGCACCGCATCCTGCATCAGCTCTTCGCGGAGCTTGTCGTGCACCTCGGAATAGCCGGGCGGCGCGACCAGCCGGCGCTCGATCACCTTGATGACATGCCAGCCGAACTCGTTGTGGATCGGCTGGTCCGCCACCTGTCCCGGCTGCAGCGAGAACGCCACGTCGGCAAAGCCCGGCCACACCTGCTCGCGGCGGAAAAAGCCCAGGTCGCCGCCGGTCTTAGCGTCCGGATCCTCGCTGACCTGACGCGCGAGCGTGGCGAAATCGGCGCCGGCCTTCAGTTGCGCGATGACTTTGTCCGCCTCTTCCTTGCTGCTGACTAGAATGTGGCGCGCGTGGACTTCCTCGGTCGCCGGGCGGTCGGCATAGAGCTGATCGTAGCGCGCCTTGATCGCCGCCTCGGTCACCTTGGGCGCGGCATCCAGTGCCAGGATCGCGGCTTCCAGCACGCGTTCCGTGGCGTCCTCGATATCCTTCTTGATGATCGGATTGTCTTCCAGGCCCTGCCGGCGGGCCATCATCACCAGCGACTCATGATCCACCATGCGGTCCAGCAGCACGGGGTACAGCGTATTGAACGGCACGCTGCGCAAGTTCGCCGGCAACGCGCGCTCGGCCCGCCCCAGATCGCTGAGGTAGATCGGATGGCCTTCCACGCTGGCGACCACCGGATCGGTATCGGCGCGCCCCAGCGGAAGGTCCTCCGCCTCCGGCAATGGCTGAGTGGCGGAAGGCGTGGCCGGCCTGGGGGTGTTTGCCGGGTCCTTGTCGGCCGCCGCCGCGGGCAGCGCGGCCAAGGCCGCAAGAACGCCGATGATCGTCAGGCGGCAGAGGCTCCGGCCAATGGGTTGTAGCCAGTTCGGCATTTCCGCTCCGTCGCGACGCTTCGGCACAGGCTTTCAGCTTGTGGTGGGATCATGATCGAACCGGCGTGGCGGAACAAGCGGAGAAGGAATATGCAGCCGCGTTGCGGCAGGTTGGCTCGGCGGCGGTGCGGAACGTAACTGTAAGATGATGGCTCGATATCGGATGCGACGGATTGGCTTGTTCTGCGTATGCCTCGTCCTGGCGGGTTGCGGTAGCAATGCGCGCTGGCACGACTCTGGCCCGACGGCCATGCTGCCCGCACCGATCGAGAACAGCCTGAACATGCGGCGGATGATGGGGGACGCTGCCGACGTGGCGCCGTTGCACCCGGAGCCTGGTGATATCTGGGCGGGGATCGTTCCGACACAGCCGCCCGAGGCGCTCACGCCATTTTCCCGGGGGGCTGCCGGCGCGGCTGGCACCGTCCGGGTGGCGCCAGCAGCCTCGCCCGGGTCTGCAGCCGGGTATGCGCCTGGGGCCGCGGCGCCTTCTGTGGCCGCGTTGCCCGCCCTGGCCGCGCCGCCTCCCGTGCCGGCGCGCCGTCGTCCTGTGGCGGTCGCCGCCCGTCCTGCGGTCGCATCACCCATGCGGCCGGCGCCCCAGGCCACGACGGTCCAGCTTGCCGCAGCGGGCACGGCGCAGAACGCAGTGCAGGCCTGGCAGGCGTTGCAGAAACGCCTGCCCCGGCTGGTGCGCGGACATCCGCCTGAGGTCAGTTCGGCCGACGTGAATGGCAGGATGGTCTGGCGCCTGCGGACCAGGGGTTTCGCCACAATCGCCGAGGCCGACTCGTTCTGCGCCAGGGTCCGCGCGGCGAAGTCGAACTGCTGGGTGGTGGGCCGTTCGGACGAGCCGTAGAGCGTGATAACCCGCACGCCGACGGGCGTTTCCGGCGCTAGGTCTCGCCGCCGACCTCGCGCGCAATGTTGCGTCGTGCCTGTGCCGCGAAGGCCGCGGCGATCGGTGCCGAGCGATACAGTGCGGGTGCCGATTGGAGTTTGCGCAGGAAGCCGACGCGCCGCTGTTGCCAATCGCATTCGGGGACGTGGCGATACTCGACGCGCAGAGCCCGGGTATTACGGGCAAACAGCCCCGGCTCCTCTCCCAGCGGGGTAAGGTCGAGATCGAGCATCCACAGCAAGGCGCGCTGCCGCAGGGTGCGATCCGGGCGCGGCGCCAGGTGGTCGGCGGTCGCCAGGATCGCCTGAGCGACCCAGTCGATGTCGCGTGCGGCGAGGTTGCCCGGCGCGGAGTGGCGCCACAGCAGTGCGGACCGGTGTTCGTTGTCTGGTCGTGACGGATCGTAGATCGCGTCGTGGAACAGGATGGCGCAGGCGATCAGGCGGGAGAGGCGGGGGCCGGCGAAGGGCGTTCCTGTGCCGTAACGGCGGTGCCGGATCCACAGGTACCCGAGATGGTGCAGCCCGTGATAGTGCCGCCCCGGCGCGCCCATGCGGCGCAGCACGTCGATCCGCGCATGCTCTGGGAGGGCAGCGGTGATCAGCAAGTGATGCAGTGTGGCGCCGATCCGCATCGGCTAGCCGGGACCGGTGCCGCAAAACGCCCCAGCGGAACGCCATCGCGGTAACATGACGTGAAAGAAACGGCGCCGCCCGTACTGCGGGACGTGCAACGCCACAGCAATTGTCGCATTACGCCGCGGCGTCACCTTGGGGCTCCTGGTCGGCATCGGGTTTCTTTAGATTAGCCCGTTAAGCTAATATATCAGCCACAACAGGCGTCGGCAATGCAACAATTATTGTGTTGCGCTGTGCCGACGGCATGCCCCCCGCGCATGCGAGGGCGACCCGGGGAGGGCGAGCTCCAGCTTGTTGAACATGCGGTCCAAGCCAGTGTCGGCGCGCGAAAACGGCGAGAAGCCGAATTTCCCGGATGGGCGCCCGACATGCCGCACATGGTTGCCGGCGTGGCGCGTTTGGGACATCGGATGTGCGCTTGCGGCAGATGTCGCGGCGAGGCCAGATGCGCGGCATGCAGTGGAGGATTGACGATGGCGGAAGCGCGGATGCGGCGGATCGTCGTGCACGGGGACGTTCGGATCGAGGTGATCGACGAGGGGAGTGGCCCGTTGCTGGTGCTGTTGCCGTCTGCGGCACGTGATTCGGAGGATTTCGACGAGGTAGCCGCCGCGTTCGCGCAATCCGGACTGCGCGTGTTCCGGCCGCAGCCGCGCGGCATGGGACGCAGTACGGGACCGCTGGAGGGGCTGACCTTGCACGACTATGCCGCCGACGTGGCGGCGGTGATCGAGGATGCAGGCACCGGACCGGCGGTGGTGCTGGGCCACGCCTTCGGCCAATGGGTGGCGCGGACGCTGGCGACGGATCGGCCCAACCTGGTGCGAGGAGTCGTGCTCGCCGCGGCGGCCGCCAGGTCGATTCCGCCGTATCTGCGGGAGGCGCAGGGCAAGTGCGTCGATGTGACGCTGCCGGAGGACGAGCGGCGGGCGGCTTTGCGCGTGGCGTTCTTCGCACCGGGGCACGAACCGCCGGCGGATTGGCTGTCCGGCTGGCACCTGGCGGCGCATCGCAGCCAGCGTGCCGCGGTGGCCGCGACGCGGCAGGAGGAATGGTGGCAGGGCGGGACCGGACCGGTGCTCGATTTGCAAGGCGCGCAGGACCCGTGGCGGCCGCGCGATACGGCGGACGATTTCCGCCGCGACCTGGGGGCGGAGCGGGTGACGGTGGCGGTGCTGGACGATTGCAGCCACGCGATGCTGCCGGAACATCCGCAGGCGGTCGTGCGGGAAGTGCTGGCGTGGATGCGGCGGTTGTAATTCCAGGCAGCGGAATGGCTGACTCTTCGGCCGTGTCCCCACGTCATGCCGACGAAGGTCGGCATCCATGACTCATACCAAGCGTCGGAAAGTTTGACCCATGTGTCATGGCCGGCCCACGGGTCGCGCCAAAGGCGCGCCCGAGGACAGGCTCCGGCTGGCCACCCGCGGCTTTGCCGCCGACACGCTGCGAGTCGTGGGTGCCCGGGCCAAGCCCGGGCATGACACAAGAGTCAGCGTCAACGACGCCTGGTATTACGGTTGCTGCATGCCGCAAAGGCGTGGATGCCGACCTGCGTCGGCATGACGGTGGGGGCACGGCCGAAGAGTCAGCCAATTCCGCACCCGGTATGAAACCGCGTCAATCCGCCGCGTCGGCGACCTGGTCTTCCGCGTTGTGCTTCTGCGCCCGGATATGCGTCAGCGCATGCTCTACGTGGCGGGAGAACACATATTCGGCAGGCCGCTGGTTCTCCAGCGGGATTTCCGGCGCCATCTCGCCTTCGGTGCGGATGCCGCGCAGCACCTGGGCGGCGGCACGCCACGGGCGGCGGATCGTTTCGTTCACGGCGGTGGCTTCATAACCCGAATGCACCATGCATTCGGCGCATTTCGCGTAATTGCCGGTGCCGTAACGATCCCAGTCCGTGTCTTCCATCAGCTCGCGGAAGGTCTTCGCGTAGCCTTCACCCAGCAGGTAGCAGGGGCGCTGCCAGCCGAAATAGGTGCGTGTCGGGTTGCCCCACGGCGTGCAGTGGAAACTCTGGTTGCCGGCCAGGAAGTCGAGGAACATGGACGACTGGTTGAACGCCCATTTCTTCTTGCCGGCGCCACGCTTGCCCGCCGCTTGCCGCGCGAAGATGCCGCGGAACAATTCCTTGGTGCGGCGGCGGTTGAGGAAGTGCTGCTGATCCGGTGCGCGTTCATAGGCATAGCCCGGAGACACCGAAATCCCATCCACCCCCATCGCCATCACGTCGTCGAAGAACGCAGCCACCCGCTCGGGCTTCGCGGTATCGAACAACGTGCAGTTGATAATGGTGCGGAAGCCGCGGCGCTTGGATTCGGCGATCGCCGCCACCGCGCGGTCGTACACCCCGTCCTGGCAGACCGATATGTCATGCTCCTCACGCGAGCCATCCAGGTGCACCGACCAGGAGAACCACTTGCTCGGCTTGAACAAGCGCATCTTCTTTTCGAGCAACAGCGCGTTGGTGCAGACGATGACGAACTTCTTGCGCGCGATGGCGCCCTCGACGATCTGGTCGATCTCCCGGTGCAGCAGCGGCTCGCCGCCGGCGACCACCACGACAGGGGCGCCGCACTCGTCGATCGCCTCCATGCACTGCGCGACCGACAGACGCTGGTTCAGGATCTCCGCCGGATAGTCGATCTTGCCGCAGCCGGCGCAGGCCAGGTTGCAGCGGAACAGCGGCTCCAGCATCAGCACGAGCGGGTAGCGCTTGCGTCCGATCAGGTGCTGCTTCAGCACATAGGCGGCGACACGGATTGCCTGGTTCAACGGCACGGCCATTCAGGGCGAACTCCTCAGGCGTCGGCCAGTTCGGCCGGGAAGCGGAAACGCACGTTCTCATTCACGCCGTTCAGCGTGGTGATTTCAACCTCGCCGAAGCGGCTGAGGCCGTCCAGCACGCCGCGCACCAGCATTTCCGGTGCCGACGCGCCGGCGGTCAGACCGACGGTAGCCACCCCGGCGAACCATTCGGGCTGCAGCGACCCGGCGTCCTCGATCAGGTAGGCGGGCTTGCCCAGCTCTTGGCCGATCTCGCGCAGCCGGTTGGAATTGGACGAATTGCGCGAACCGACCACCAGGATCACATCCACTGCCCGCGCCAGGTCGCGCACCGCCTGCTGGCGGTTCTGCGTCGCATAGCAGATATCCCGCACGTCCGGCCCCACGATCGTCGGGAACCGCTGCTCCAGTGCCTGGATGATGCCACGGGTGTCGTCCACCGACAGCGTGGTCTGGGTGATGTAGGCGAGCTTGTCCGGGTCGCGCACCTTCAGGCCGGCCACGTCGTCCACCGTCTGCACCAGGTGCACCTTGGCGGGGACCTGGCCGATCGTGCCCTCGACCTCGGCGTGGCCGGCATGGCCGACCAGGACGATTTCACGCCCCTGGGCGGCGTAGCGGCGGCCCTCGTTGTGGACCTTGGCGACCAGCGGGCAGGTGGCGTCGATCACCGGCAGGTCGCGGTCGCGCGCCAGTTGCTCCACCCGCTTGGCGACGCCGTGGGCGGAGAACACGGTGCGGGCGCCGGGCGGGATTTCGTCGAGCTCATCGACGAAGATGGCGCCGCGGGTGCGCAAATTCTCCACCACGTGACGATTGTGCACGATCTCATGCCGTACGTAGATCGGGGGACCGTATTTCTTGAGCGCGCGCTCGACGATCTCGATCGCCCGCTCCACGCCGGCGCAGAAGCCTCGTGGCTGGGCCAGGACAACCCGCATCGCGTCTCCTTTGCCTCTCCCGGGCGAGGCAAAAAACCCACTGGTCAGGTCGGATATGGCATGCCGGGCGGGACGCGGCAACGCCGCCGGACGCAAGGGTGGCTCACGGGAGAGAGAGGCGGGAGGACAGGGCGCGATCAGCGCCAGCGGTGCCAGCCGCCCCACCCCCAGCCGCTGCCGACGCCGATCGCGACCGACGGACCGTACCAACCTGCTCCGTATCCGTAATAGGGCGCCGGGTAGCCGTACGGGTAGCCGTACGGGTAGGCATAGCCGCCGGCATAGGCGGGCGGCGGCGGGCTCTGGACCGAATTGCCGTGCGCGGCCATGCACTGCGCATAGGAGATATCGTAGCGCTGCTGCAGCCCAGCCTCCGACGCCTGGGCATTGCCGGCACCGATGGCGCTGCCGGCCAGCAAGCCCGTGGCGCCGCCGATCGCCGCACCCGCGCCCACCGCACCGCCGACCGAGCCAAGCGCCGCGCCGGCCGCGGCCCCCAGGGCCGTGCCGAGGACTGCGCTGCCCACCGCCGCGTTGGTCCCCGCCTGGGCCGATGAGACGCCGCCGGTCTGCGTTGACGCGTATTGCCGGCAGGTGGCGTCGTCCTGCTGGAAGGCACCGAAGTTCTTGCCCTGTCCCGGCATGGCCACCACGTCGGGGCCTTGCGGCGGTGCAACGGCGCAGGCGCAGAGGGCCACGGTGGAGAGCAAACCGATCAGTCCGGTAACGCGACGCATGACGGAATCCCTTATGGGCGGCAATCTGTCGTGGCGTGCCGCACCGCCGCCAAATCGCGGACGCCGATGCACCGGAGATGGTGTGGGCGCGGTCTGTCGTCCATATGGCGGCTACACTTCGTTGCCTTTCGTTTACACTGCGGTACCGGTGCCACGCAGTGCGCGGCCATCTCCGCGGCGTGCGGCGTCGCGGCACGGTAACCACCGGCATTAGCCGTTTATTATGCTTTTCCTCGTTATGGTTCCGCCGCGGCAAAATGTTGACCCAGGTCAATGCAGCCGGTGCCGAACGGCGCGAGTTGACGCACATGAGCGAGGCGTCAGAACACCCAGGACTTGAAGGCCGAGGATCGGACGGCCCAGGACCCGAAGACATGGACGGCTTCGCAGAGCACGGGCGGGAGAAGTACCAGCGTGTCCTGGCGATGGCGCGACGCCTGCCGCCGGTCACCACTGCAGTGGTGCATCCGTGCGACGCGGTGTCGCTCGGCGGCGCGGTGGAGGCGCATCGGCTGCAACTGATCGAGGCGATCCTCGTGGCGCCGCCGGCGCGGCTGGAGGAGGTGGCCCGTCGCAACAACATCGATATTTCCGGGCTGCCGGTGGTCGCCTCGGCGCACAGCCACGATTCGGCGGCAAAGGGCGTGGTGCTGGTCCGCGAAGGCAAGGCCGAGGCCTTGATGAAAGGCAGCCTGCACACCGACGAGCTCATGGGCGCCGTGGTTGCGCACGACAGCGGGCTGCGCACCGAGCGGCGCATCAGCCACTGCTTCATCATGGACGTGCCGGGCTATGCCGCGCCGCTGATCATCACCGACGCCGCGGTGAACATCGCCCCGACGCTCGAAGAGAAGGTCGATATCGTGCAGAACGCCATCGACCTGGCGCACGCGATCGGCCTGGAACAAGTGCTGGTGGCGATCCTGTCGGCGACGGAGACGGTGAACCCGAAGGTTCCGTCCACCGTCGAGGCCGCGGCTTTGTGCAAGATGGCGGACCGGGGGCAGATCACCGGCGGCATCCTGGATGGGCCGCTGGCACTGGACAATGCGATCAGCCGCGAGGCGGCCGAGATCAAGCACATCGTGTCGCCGGTGGCGGGGCGTGCGAACGTGCTGGTGGTGCCGAACCTGGAAGCCGGCAACATGCTGGCCAAGAGCCTGACGTTCCTGGCGGGCGCCGAAAGCGCCGGCATCGTGCTGGGCGCGCGGGTGCCGATCATCCTGACCAGCCGGGCGGATTCGCTGGTGACGCGGGTTGCGTCGTCGGCCGTGGCATCGCTGGTGGCCGCCGCGCGACGCAAGAACATGCAGAAGGTCGTTCGCTGAGAGCAGCGACCGCCAGCGTTTCGCCATGTCATGGCCGGCCCAGCTTTCGCCAGTCATGACACGGAAGCACCGGCATCGCCGTCCGCCCGCTTATGCCGAAATCTGTGGGGTTCGGCTCCGCCGCCCACGTCGAAAGGCGGACACCGCCTTGCACCGTCGCGCGCGCTCGGGCAGATGCCGCATTGTTGGCTGACCGGGCGCCCGTAGCTCAACCGGTTAGAGCTGGCGGCTCATAACCGTCTGGTTGCAGGTTCGAGTCCTGCCGGGCGCACCACGGTTAACCAATCGGCAACCAACGCCGCCTATCCTGACGGCATGACCGTCTCCGCGCGCATCCACCATGCTGAGCCGCCGTCATCCACGGCGACAGGTCAGGCTGCCCGCCACTACACCGGCACCAGCTTCAAGCAGGTGCTGTCCGAGGCGTTCGACACGAACGCCATGACCGGCTCGGCTCGTCCGCTGGCACACCATGCCGCGGCCCGCGTGCGCCTGCCGCCGCCACAATCCGCCGCGGCCAGATCGGCGCCCGCATCTGCATCAGCCGCGCTCGCCCAGGCGATGGCAGCAGAGCATGTGCCGGCGTCCTGGCAGCCAGGCCTCGCGTTCATCATGGCGCACGAATCCGCCGGCAAGGTCGGCGCGCAAAGCCCGGTGCACTCCGCGCGCGGGCTGTACCAGCTCACCGCCGCCAACTACCACTACAACCCGCACGGTGCCGCGTCCTTCGGCAACGGGGTGGAGGAAGCGCAAGGCGGCATCCGCTATATCCGCGCCCGCTACGGTACCGCCGAGAAAGCCGTTTCGTTCTGGCACACCCACCACTGGTACTGAGAAAGCCGCCTCAGAACCGCACCTCCAGCCCGCCGGTGAACGCGTTCTCATCCTGGTTGGCGGAGAACTGCCCCTGGTAGCGCACGAATAAATCCACCGAGTCGCTGGCCGCCGCGCTGACGCCGATCCCGACCACGGCCGACGTCGACGCCGGCGACACGCCGGACACCGCGGCACTGAACGCGCCGTCGGTCGCCACCACGCCGCGCGACAGGCCGGAGAACGCCTGCTGCACGCCCGCCTCGGCCCATGGCGCGAGTGCCCAGCCGCCAACGACGAAGCGGCGCATGATCCGCGCGGTCAGCCGCCCTTCGACCACGTCGGTGTGCGTGCCGGGATAGGTCAGGTCCAGCAGCCCGGCGCCGCTTTCCGCGAAGCTCGACTGGCCGGCATGGATGTAGGCCAGCGTGGCGCGCGGCTCGACCGTCACCGGACCGATCGCCAGGTCATACGCCGCATTCACCTGCACGATGGCAAAGTCGCCCGGCCGGCTGCCGCTCGCCACCAGGCCGGTGCCGGGCAGTGCGCGCTCGCCGTTCACCCGCCCGCCGCCATAGGCTGCGACCGCGCCGAACCACATCGGCCCTTGCGCATAGCGGCCGTAGACGAAGCCCAGGCCGGCGTTCTGCGACGCCGCGCTGCCGTCGGAGAAGTTCAGCCCCGTCGCGAGATAGCCGCCGCCGACGCCGGCGGCGAACCCGCCACGGCTGACGCCGACGCCCAGCAGCATGCCGCCGTAGTCGTCGTGGAATGACATGCGCGGGCCACCGCCGCTCAGGCTGCCGATGCCGCCCAGGCCGCGCAGCCAGATCTCCGACTGGAAGCCGGCCGCGAGCGGCCGTACCTCGCAGCCCTCGCCCGGCGTGCGCAGGCGGCGCGCCTCGGGACCGCAGACATCGCCCAGGATCGCGTCGGCAACGCCCTCGGCCGTACTGACCATCGCGGTCAGCGCATCCGACACTTCCTGGCCGCTGTTGAATATCGGCGCCGGCCCCGGTGCCGCGGCCGGAGTCGGATCCAGCGTCAGGAAGACATCGTTCGGGTCGTAGCTGACATCCGGCGTGATGTAGGCGGCGAAGATCGGATTGTAGGCGACGCTGGCGAACGTGCCGCTGCGTCCGCCGGCCGCGGTCAGGATCGTGTAGCGGCTGCCGACAGTGTAGGTGCCGGGATCGTCGACAATGCTCAGCCCGCCGGCCAGGCTCGCCGTGCCGCCGACGCTGAGTTGGCTGTAGCCAAAGCCCGGTGCCGTACTGGGCGTGATCTCGATGGTCAGCGTCCCGCTACTGCTTTGCGCGTAGTTCCCAGTGATCCCGAGGACGCCAAGGCCGCTGCCAATGATACCGCCCGGCCGGACAGTGCCGCTATTGGTTACACTTCCGCCGATCCTGCCTTGGCCCATCAGCGTTCCACCCGTGTTCACCGTCACGTTGCCGCCTAGCGTCCCGAAGTCGAAGACGCCCACTTGGAGTGCGCCGGCATTCACCGACGTGCTGCCCCCGAAGCTGCCGCTGTTGCCGGTCAGAATCACCGTGCCGCTGCCGTTCTGCGCCAGCGTGCCACCGCCCGAGATCACGCCGGCGAAGGTCAGCGTGTCGCTGCGGTCGAACACCAGCGCGGCACTGTCGGTGACGTTGCCGGCGATGCTGCCGCTGGTGCCGCCACTGCCGATCTGCAACGTGCCGGCGCTGATCGTCGTGCCGCCCGTGTAGGTATTCGCGGCCGTCAGCACCAGCGTGCCAGGCCCGGTGGTGCTCAGCGCGCTGGCAATGCCGCCGCCGTCCGAAATCACCCCGCTCCACACCACGGTCTCGCCGCTGGCGACGGCGATGCTGGGATCGGCGACGCTCAGGGCCACGTTGTTGCTGAACGTGCCGCTGCCAGTGACGGCGAGCGTGGTGCCGGTGCCCAGTGCAAGCGGGCCGGTGCCCAGATTGCCCGGCGCGGCCACGCTGAGCGTGCCGCCCAGGACATCGGTGCCGCCCGAGTATGTGTTGCTGCCGGACAGCACCAGCGTGCCGGCGCCCGACTTCTCCAGGATTCCGCCGCCCCCTGTCATCGTGCCGGCAAACGTATCGGTGCCGGATGCCAGGTCCACGTTCAGCACGCGTGCGCCGAGGTTGACCGTGCTGCCGGCTACGCCGGACAGGCCCAGGATGCTCTGGCCGCCGGCGACGCCGGAAATGTCGAACGCCGTGCCGCTGGCAAGGCTCACGCTGCTCGAAGAGAAGATGCTGCCGGCACCGCTCAGTGCCAGCGTGCCACCCGAGACCGTGGTGGCGCCGGTGTAGGCATTGAGCGCGCTCAGCGTCAGTGTTCCGGCGCCGGCCTTGGTCAGGCCGAAACCGCCGGAGATTGCGCCGCTTGCGGTTAGCGTATCGAGCGCGCTGGCGACGCCGATCGTGCTGCCGGCGGTCAGGGTGATCGGCCCGCTGACGCCGGCGGTGCCGGTACCGGTCAGTGCGCCGCCGCCTCCGCCGGATCCAGCCAGCGACACCGCGTTGCCGATGGTCGTACTGCTCACATTCAGGGTCGCACCGGCGGAGACCGTCGCGGTGCCGGTCCCCAACGCGGCGGCGTTCGCGGCGACAAGTGTCCCGCCGGTGAGGCTCGTGCCGCCCGTGTAGGTGCTGGCGCCGCCCAGGAACAACGTGCCGGCACCGGACTTGATCAGGCTGCCGCCGGTGCCGCCGCCGATGCCGCCGGCGTCGTTGATCGCCCCGGCGAAAATGTCGAGGCCGCTGGCCACGCTGACTGTCAGAGCCTTGCTTCCCAGGCTGACGCTGCTCGACGCGCTGCCGGTCAGGCCCTGGATGGTGGTGCCGCTGGCGGTCTCCGAAATATCGAAATTGCCGCTACCCGACAGAGTCACGCCGCTGGAGCTCGCGATCGAGCCAGCGCCGGTCAGCCCCAGGCTGCCGGAAACCGTCGTGGCGCCGGTGTAGGTGTTGGCCTGGGTGAGCAGCAGCGAGCCGGTGCCGGAGACGGTCAGGCCGCCACCGATGTTGCCGCCGATGCCGCCATCCTGCAGCACGCCGCTGAATCCTTTGGTGATGCTCGTGTTCACCGTCAGCGTCTGGTTGCCCAGGCTGACCGTGCTGCCGACGACGCCGGTCAGGCCCAGCACCGTCGCGCCGGCGGTGGTGTCGGAGATGTCGAAGTTCGCGCTGCTGGCGCTCAGTTGCACGAAGCTGGAGTCGGCGATCGAGCCGATGCCGGTCAGCGCCAGCGTGCCGGACAACACCGTCGTCTTCCCGGTGTAGGTGTTGGCCTGCGTCAGCAGCAGCGGGCCGGCGGCCGCAGCGACGCTGATCTGGCCGCCACTGCCGACACTGATCCCGCCATCGGCCAACACCCCGTTGAACCCGTCGGTGGTGGTGGTGGTGATGGTCAGCGCGTTGCCGCCGAGGCTGACCTTGCTGCCAAGTGCGCCGGTCAGGTCACCGATCGACTGGTTGCCGGTTGCGCCGGAAATGTCGAACGTCGTTGCCGCGGCAAGGCTGACGCCGCTGCTGGCCGCAATCGACCCGCCGGCGCCGAGCGCCAGCGTGCCGGCGCTGATGGTGGTGGCGCCGGTATAGGTCTCGGTGTTGGTCAACGTCAGCGTGCCGGTGCCCTGCTTGATCAGGGTCTGGCCGGTGCCGGAGATCACGCCGCTCAACGTTTCGCTGCTGCTGCCCGTATCGATCGTCGGGTCGCCGCCCAGGGAGATGTCGTTGGCGATGGTCAGCCCGTTGGCGGCGAAACCGAGGGTCGTGCCGGCACTCATGGTCAGCGTGCCGTTGCTCAGCGCGGTGTCGTTGCCGACGGAGATCGTGCCGGCGTTGAGGCTGGTGCCGCCGGAATAGGAGTTCGCATTCGACAGCACGAGCGTGCCGGCGCCTACCTTGATCAGGCTGCCATCGCCGCCGACCGTGCCGCTTAGCGTCAGGGTGTCGCCGGCGGAGCCGACGCCGAAGTCGGCGCCGCCGTTCAGGTTGACGTGGCCGCTCACGCCGGCGGTGCCACTGCCGGTCAGCGCCCCGGCGCCGCCGACACCGGAGCCGTTGATCGACAGGTTGTTGCCGATGGTGGCGCCGCTGACGTTCAGGGTTCCGCCGTCAGCCACGATGGCCGTGGCGCTGCCGAGCGCCGTGGCGCCGCCCGCGCTCAAGGTGCCGCTGAGGACCTCGGTACCCCCGGTGTAGGTGCTGGCGCCAGTCAACGCCAAGGTTCCGCTGCCGCTCATCGTCACAGAGCCGCCAGTCCCGCCGCCAGCCCCGCCGTCGTTGATCGCACCGGCGAAGGTATTGGTGCCGCTTGCCAGGGTCACCGTCAGGTTGTTGCTGCCGAGCAAAACCTGACTCGTGCCGGAGGTACTGGTCAGTCCCTGTATCGTTGTGCTGGTCGCGCCCCCGTTGGCGTTGATCTGGGAGATATCGAACGCGCCCGTCCCCTGCAGCGCGAGCCCGCTCGAACTCGCGATCGACGCGGTTGGCGGCCCTGCATCCGATGTGCCCAGTTCCAGGGTGGTGCCAGTCATCACCGTGGTGGCGCCGGTGTAGGTGTTCACCCCGAACAATGCGACGGCTCCGCCGCCGGAAAAGCTCAGCGATCCCGGGTTCGCTCCATCGGAGATCGCCTGAATGATCGAGATCGGCGCTGTCGGCGAGGCGACTGCGCCCGCCACGCTGATCGCGGTATTGCCGGCGATTGTCATAGTCCGGTTGAGCGTGCCGTTGGTCTGGGTGAACCGCAGCGTCGTGCCGTCGTTCAGTGCCAGGCCGCCGGTGCTGGCACCCAGGTTGGCATCTCCTGAAATCGAAAGAACAGTACCGGACCCGGTGACGGTGGTGCCCCCGGAGTAGGTGTTGGTGCCGGCGAGCACCACGGTACCGCCGGGATTGGCCAGGCTGCCGATATTCAGCACCAGGCCGGCCCCCGAGCCGCCTGTCGTTCCTCCTTGGAACTCGCTTCCAGGGAAGCCCGGGACGCTGTTGGGACTATCGTCGGCGATGGTGCCGTTCGACGTCATGGTCTGACCTGCGCCCGGTGCGATGACCACGTTCGCCCCGGTTACGCCGAACAAATCGGTCCCGGCGCTCGCACCGACGCCAGAACCTGTGCCGCCGGCCGCTCCGCCGTTGGCCGAGCCGCCAGAGAAGGCGCCGCTCCCGGCGACGGTCAGCGTTCCCCCCTGCGCCACGAAAACGGCGCCGCCAAACCCGGCACCGCCGCCGCCGCTGGGGTCCTGTGTTGTGCCGCCAGTACCGCCGCCGACTCCACCGCTGCCCGAGCCGAATCCCTGGCTGCCGCCGCCACCGCCGCCAAAGCCGCCGGTGCCAGCGAACTGCGTCGAACTGGCACCGCCGCCGCCGCCGAACCCGCCGTTGCCGCCGTTGCCGTTGCTGCCGCTGTCGCTGAAACCGCCGCCGCCGCCGCCGCCGCCGAACGCCCCGGCGCCGCCGTCGCCGGGGGTGCCGCTGCTGGCGGCTGTGCCGGAGCTTCCGGTCTGCCCAAGTCCGTTGGCGCCGCCGGTCCCGCCCGGTCCTGTCGAGGTGGAGAAGTTGCCGCCCCCGCCGCCTCCGCCCCCGCCGGCGCCGTTGCCAGCGGTGAATTCGGTCCCGGACCCGCCTGCCGCGCTGGTACCAATTCCCCCGCCGCCGCCGCCGCCTGGCGAGTCGCCGGTGGTGGGTACGCCAGTGTACACGCTGCCGCCGGCGCCGCCCATTCCACCGCCGCCGCCATCGGCGTTGCCGGTGATGCCCGCGCCACCGCCGCCGCCGGTCGTGCTGTTGCCGCTGAAGCTGACGCCTGACACCGTCACGTTGGCCGCGCTGTTGACAAAGATCGCGCCGCCGGCACCCAGGCCGCCGCCACCGCCCGAGGCGCCCGCGCCGCCTGCTCCACCCGTCGTCGCACCCCCCTGCAGCGTCACGTTCTGGATCGAGACATTGATCGCGCTACTGCCGTTGCCGACGAAAAAGATCTGGCTGGTGCCGCCGCCGCTGATGGTGAGGCCGCCGGTGCCAGTGATTGTGGTGCTGGCGGTGATCGCCGGCAGCGCACTGAGCAGAGTGATCGTCTGCGGCGTGGCGAATGTCGTGGGATCGAACACGATGGTCGAGCCGGGGCTGGCATCGGCGCTGGCGACGGCCGCGCGCAGCGACCCGGCGCCGCTGTCGCCTGTGCTGGTGACGGTGAACGTCGCCGCGGCGGCGGGAACAACCTGCCCGATCAGGATGCAGCAAAGCAGCGCGAGCCAAGCCGCACCCGGCAAGCCGGGCAGTACCCTGAACGCGCCGCGCATGTCTCTCCCCCAACCCCTTGTCGGCACGGGCCGATCAGACGCGACCCATACTGCTATCGCTATTATTCGCGCCTCCAAGCCGTCTGCCAAGCGTGATGATTTCACATCTAAGACGGTCGCGCGTGTTGCTTTCGGTCCTGGCGGGTATGATCTAGAAGCCGGCGCTCAACGGGGATCAGAGGATCATGCCTGCTTATCAATACGTTTATGTGATGAAGGATTTGACCAAGTCGTTCGCGGGCGGACGGGAGGTGTTCAAGGGAATCACGCTCGCCTTCCTGCCTGGCGTGAAGATCGGCGTGCTGGGCGCCAACGGCGCCGGCAAATCGACGTTGATGAAGATCATGGCCGGCATGGACACCGAGTACGGCGGCGAGGCCTGGGCCGCGGAAGGCGCTCGCGTCGGCTACCTGGAGCAGGAGCCGCAGCTCGACCCGACCAAGACCGTGGGGGAGAATGTCGAGGCGGCGTTCGCCGAGCTGAAGGCGACGCTCGACCGGTTCAATGAAATCTCCAACAAATTTGCCGAGCCGATGAGCGACGAGGAGATGAACGATCTCCTCGCCGAGCAAGCCGATCTGCAGACCAAGATCGACGCCGAGGACGGCTGGGACCTGGACCGCCGCGTCGATATCGCGCTGGACGCGCTGCGCTGCCCGCCGGCGGATGCCGCCGTCACCACGCTGTCCGGCGGTGAGCGGCGGCGCGTGGCGCTGTGCCGGCTGCTGCTCGAACAACCGGAACTGCTGCTGCTGGACGAGCCGACCAACCACCTGGATGCGGAAAGTGTCGCGTGGCTGGAGCACACGCTGCGCGACTACAAGGGCACGGTGATGATCGTGACCCACGACCGCTACTTCCTGGACAACGTCACGGGTTGGATCCTGGAGATCGAGCGCGGCCGCGGCTATCCGTTCGAGGGCAATTACTCGTCGTGGCTGGAACAGAAGCGCAAGCGGCTGTCGCAGGAGGAGAAGGAAGAAAGCGCCCGGCAGCGTGCTCTGGCGATGGAGCAGGAGTGGATCGCCGCGTCGCCGCGGGCGCGGCAGGCGAAGAACCGCGCGCGCATCCAGCGCTACGAGGAGATGCTGGCGAATTCGCAGGAACAAGTGGGCGGCGTGGCGGAGATCGTGATTCCGCCCGGGCCTCGGCTGGGCAACGTGGTGATCGAGGCAGAGAAGCTGCGCAAGGGCTACGGCAACAACCTGCTGATCGACGATCTGACGTTCAAGCTGCCGCCCGGCGGGATTGTGGGCGTCATCGGGCCGAACGGCGCCGGGAAGACGACATTGTTTCGTATGATCATCGAACAGGAGCAGCCGGACGGCGGGTCGATGCGGATCGGCGAGACGGTGCGGCTGGGCTACGTGGATCAGTCGCGCGATGCGCTGAACGCCAACGCCACGGTGTGGGAGGAGATCAGCGGCAAGGAGGACGTGATCTATCTGGGCAAGCGCTCGGTGCCGTCGCGGGCTTATGTGAGCGCGTTCAACTTCAAGGGCAGCGACCAGCAGAAGAAGGTCGGCATTCTGTCAGGCGGCGAGCGGAACCGGGTGCATCTCGCGAAGATGCTGAAGGCGGAACATAACGTCATTCTGCTGGACGAGCCGACCAACGATCTGGACGTGGATACGCTGCGCGCGCTGGAAGATGCGCTGATCGCGTTCGCCGGCTGTGCGGTCATTATTAGCCACGATCGGTGGTTCCTGGATCGGCTGGCGACGCACATCCTGTCGTTCGAGGGCGACAGCCACGTGGAGTGGTTTGAAGGCAACTTTGAGGCTTACGAGGAAGACAAGCGCCGGCGATTGGGTGCACAGGCGACCGAGCCGCATCGCATCAAGTACCGGCCGCTGGCGCGCTGACGTTCCGGGTGGCGTGGGGCGCCGGGACGGTCATGGCCGATTTCGGCCAGACAGCCCGAGCGTTCCCGGCCATTCTGCGGCCTCGTTCTCATCCGTCCGAGCGAGGTCGCCATGGCCACCGTCACGAAGGAATTCATCATCGCGGCAGATCCGGACACGGTCTGGGATGCCCTGCGCGACTTTCACGCCGTCCATGAACGTGTGGCGCCTGGCTTCCTTACCAGCGCCACGCGCGAAGGCGACGATCGGGTTCTCACGTTCTTCAACGGCATCATGGCACGCGAGCGGCTGATCGGCTGCGACGAGGCAACGCGGCGCATTGCCTACAGTATCGTGGAAGGCCGCTTCGCCTATCATCATGCATCGTTTCAGGTGCATCCGGACAAGGCCGGCAGCCGGGTGGTTTGGATCACCGACCTGTTGCCTGATTCCCTGGCCGATACTTCCAGCATGATGATGGACCAGGGAGGTGCGGCGATGGTTCGCACCCTGGCCAGGCGGCGCGACGAATGAGGTACGCGCCGGCGCGTACCTCATTTGTTGCACCACGTGGTACGAGACACTGCGCAACCTGATATGACATCCAAGGCTCCGCTTGCGAGACGGACGCTGCTACACCCGCCCCATGCACACCCTCGATCTCTCGCTCTACAAGGAAGCCCTGATCGTGCTCGGCGCCGCGGCGATTGTCGTGCCGCTGGTGCATCGCGTCCGGATCAGTCCGGTGCTGGGGTTCATCCTGGTTGGCCTCGTCGTCGGCCCGTTCGGTGCCGGCGCGTTCGCCGACCGCCTGCCCTGGCTCGACGCCGTCACCATCGACGACCCGACCGCGATCGAGCCGATCGCCCATCTCGGCGTCGTCCTGCTGATGTTCATGATCGGCCTGGAACTGTCGTTCGAGCGTCTGTGGACGATGCGCCGCCTGGTGTTCGGCCTTGGCCTGTTGCAGGTCGCGCTGTGCGCCGCCGCCATCACCGGCGCGGCGGTCCTGGACGGCCAGCCGACGCAGACCGCCGTGGTTATCGGCCTCGCCCTGGCGATGTCGTCCACCGCCGTGGTGATCCAGGTGCTGTCGGAAGAAAAGCGCCTGAACACCTCGATTGGCCGCACCAGCTTCGCCATCCTGTTGTTCCAGGACCTCGCCGTCGTCCCCATCCTGTTCGCGCTCGGCGCCATGTCGCCCGACGCGCAGACCGCATCGCTGCGCGGCTTCGGCCTCGCCGTGGGGCACGCCGTGCTCGCCGTCGCCATCATCGTCGGCGTCGGCCGACTGATCCTGCGCCCGTTGTTCCGTAGCGTCGCGCGCACCCGCAATGCCGAGTTCTTCGTCGCCGCCTGCCTGCTTGTCGTCATCGCCACCGGCCTGGCGACCGAGGCAGCGGGCCTGTCCATGGCGCTCGGCGCGCTGATCGGCGGATTGCTGCTGGCCGGCACCGAATACCGCCGCCAGGTCGAGGTCACCATCGACCCCTTCAAAGGCCTGCTGCTCGGCGTTTTCCTGATCTCGATCGGCATGAGCTTGGATCTGCGTGTTTTGATCGCGCGCCCCGCGCTGGTGATCGGCGCGGCGTGCGGCCTGGTGCTGTTGAAGACGCTGCTGATCGCACCGCTCGCCCGCATGTTCCGCGTGCCCACCGCAAGCGCGTTGCAGAGCGGATTGCTGCTCGGCCCCGGCGGCGAGTTCAGCTTCGTCATCATCGCCATCGCGGTGGCGCAGTCGTTGTTGAATCCCCCGGCGGCGAGCCTGGTGCTGATCGTCGCCGCGCTGACCATGGCGAGCATTCCGCTGCTGTCGCGCCTCGGCCAGGCCGTGGAGACGCGCATGGTGCCGCCGCGGCCGGTGGACATTTCGCTGCTGGTGCCGGCGACGGATGACACGGCGCCGCGCGTCATCGTCGCCGGCTTCGGCCGTGTCGGACAGACCGTCGCCGAGATGCTGGAGGTGCACAAGATTCCCTACGTGGCCATCGACCACGATGCGGATCGCGTCGCACGCCAGCGCCGGCTGTCGAAGCCGGTGTATTACGGCGACATCACGCACATGGATCTGCTGCGCCGCCTGCATCTGGAAACCGCGCGCGCGTTGGTGGTGACGTTGGACGACGCTGCTTCCGCCGACGCGCTGGTGGCCGGCGCGCGCGCCGAACGGGCGGATCTGCTGATCGTCGCGCGCGCCCGGGATTCGCGGCACGCGGCGCATCTGTATCGCACCGGCGCGTCGGATGCGGTGCCGGAAACGATCGAGGCGAGCCTGCAATTGTCCGAGGCCGTGCTGGTGGATGTCGGCGTGCCGATGGGTCCGGTGCTGGCGTCGATTCACGAAAAGCGCAGTGAATTGCAGGCGGGGATCAAGGCGATGGCACCTGATGCGGACGTGCGCCCGCTCGGTCGCCAGCGGCTGCGCCGGGCGATGGCTCGGGGCGGTACAGACTTGTGAATCGACCGTCCGAGAGTCGATGCGTCCCCTCTGTCATTGCGAGTTGCCACCGGCCGGCGGGCCGACCCGCCCTGGATGAAACGGCGGCATTCTGTCATTGCGAGGCCGCTTGGCCCAAGCAATCCCGGTCGTGACAAGCCGCCGGCGGCTCGTAACGACCGGGATTGCTTCGGCCAAGCGGCCTCGCAATGACAGGGAGCTCCAGTTTCTTGTTAGGTGCGCAGCGCACCTGACGAGGGGGGGCGGCTACTCGCAATCAAGAGCGATGAGGGAAAACGTGCATGGCCAGTATCGTCGAATTCCGCATCACGGACCGCCGCCCCTTCGCCGGCGGGCACGAATTCGGCGCGGCCGGTGCGTATGAACGCCTGACCGGACGCGTGCATTTCGCCGCCGATCCGCTGGCGCCGGCGCAACGCGACGTGGTCGATCTCGACAAGGCGCCGCGAGACGCGCGCGGCCTGGTACACTTCGCGGCCGATTGCATGATCCTGAAGCCGGTCGATGTCACCCGCGGCAACCGGCGTGTATTCTACGATTACGGCAACCGAGGCCATAAGCGTGCGTTGCAGTTCTTCAACGACGCGCCACACAGCAACGATCCGCTGACCCTGGGACATGCCGGCAACGGCTTCTTCATGCGCCGTGGCTACAGCGTGGTATGGGTCGCATGGGAAGGCGACATGCTGCCGGGTGGCGGCCGCATGGTGCTGGACGTGCCGGTCGCGCAGAATGCCGACGGCTCGCCGATCACCGGCACGGTGCGCATCGAGTATATCGCCGACGTTCCCGGTTCCACCTGCTTCCCGCTCAGCGGCCGCATCGCCGCGCACAGCTTTCCGGCCGTGTCGCTGGATACGACGCAAGCCACGCTGACACGCCGGCGCTATCCATACGACACGCCCGAAACCATCCCATCCGATCAATGGCAGTTCGCCTGTGCGGAATTCGGCACCGGTGGCGAAACCGCGACGCCAGAGCACGCGGTGGTGCCGTCGCACCGGCACATCCATTTGCCGGCAGGATTCAAGCCGGGTTGGATCTACGAATTGCTCTACACCGCGCGCGATCCGAAGGTGATGGGCCTCGGTCATGTCGCGGTGCGCGACGCGGTCAGCTTCCTGAAATACAATCGCTCCGATGCCAATCCGCTGCGCGGTGTGGAAAAGGCCTACGCGTGGGGCCGTTCGCAGACCGGCCGCTGCCTGCGCGATTTCGTCTATCGCGGCTTCAACGCCGACGCCGAGGGCCGCCGCGTGTTCGACGGCGTGCTGCCCCACGTCGCCGGCGCCGGACGCAAGTGGCTGAACCACCGCTTCGCCAGCCCGATCGTCTCCGGCGGCCAGCAGTATGAGGACCATTTCAACATCGCCGATTCCTTCCCGTTCTCCTATGCGATGTCGCGTGATCATCTGACCGGGAAGGAAGACGCGATCCTGAAACGTCCCCCGACCGATCCGCTGGTGATCCACACACAGACATCGACGGAATACTGGGTGCGCCGAGGCTCGCTGGCGCACACCGATACGCAGGGCAACGACCTGAAGCAGCCCGACGGCGTGCGCGTATTCCTGTGGTCCAGCTCGCAGCATTTCGCCGATCCGCAATCGAAGCCGCCGTCGAAGGGGATTGCGCAAAACTACTCGAACGTCGTGTCCACATCGATGTTCTTTCGCGCCATGCTGGATGCGATGGATCGGTGGACGACCGACGGCACACCGCCGCCCCCGTCACGCATTCCGACGCGCGCCGATGGCACGCTGGTCGATATCGCCGAATGGCGCAGCCGTTTTCCCGCCATCCCCGGTGTCGCAACGCCGCGCACGCCGAACCCGCTGCCGCTGTTGGATTTCGGTCCGGAGGCGGATCAAGGTATCCTGCGCGAACCGCCGCGCATCGTGCCCGGCGGCAACACACCGGACGCGCCGGGCAAGGGCTACACGGTGCTGATGCCGGCGGTGGATCACGATGGCAACGACATTCCCGGTGTGCGAGCGCCAATGGTGGTGGCACCGCTCGGCACCTGCACCGGCTGGAATTTGCGTGCCCGCGGCTTTGGCCACGGCATGCAGCTTCGCTTCGAGGGTAGCTATATTCCGTTCGCGAACACGCCGTCGGAACGTGCCGCCACCGGCGATCCGCGGCCTGCGGTCCTTGAACGCTATGCCGATAAATCTGCGTATGTGGCCGCCATCGCCGCAGCGGCGCACGAACTTGTCGCGCAGGGGCTGATGCTGGAGGAGGATATCGAACGCTGCATAACCGAAGCGGCGGACTGGGGCCGGCCGCGGCATGTCGTGGAGCTGGAGTGAACGCTGCGCCGCAGCGCCCGGCGGGCGGAATTCGCCGCTCTCCTCGTGCGGGGAAAGCGTCTTGTCGCAGACCATATCGGCGATCGGTTCTTCCGGCGGGGGGAGTTGCGCGTTTTCCCGAGGTGCTTTCCCGGTTGGATCGGTCTGCATTTTACACAGACTTCCCCACCATTCCCCGGCAGCCAAGCCCGGCTACTCCCAAGCCCGGAAAATGACACGCCCCTCTCCGGCCCCTATAATCCCGCCAACCCGCCCCCCTTCCAGGAAGAACCCATGCGCGACGATCTCCCAGCCTGGCGCTCCCTGCTGTTCGTTCCGGTCACGGCAGAAAAATTCGTTCGCACCGGTGCCGACCGAGGTGCCGACGGCATCATTCTGGATCTGGAAGACGCCGTCGCGCCGTCGCAAAAGGAACGCGCCCGCACGCTCATTGCCGACGCGATCCCGCAGGTCGCGCGCAACGGCGGCGACGTGCTGGTGCGCGTCAACCGCCCCTGGCGCCTGTTGGTCCGCGACCTGGAAGCTGCCGTCATCCCCGGCATTGCTGCATTGATGCTGACCAAGGTGGACAGCCCCGAGCATGTGCACGCGGTGGCGGAAATCGTCGCCGAGCTCGAAGCCGAACGCGGCCTGCCCGCCGGCGGAACGCAGTTCGTCGTGCTGGTGGAGACCGCCGCCGGGTTCTTCCGCATCGAAGCCATTGCGAAATCGCACCCGCGCGTCGTGGCGATCAGCCTCGGCACCGAGGACTTCACCGCCGATGTCGGCATGCTCCCCGACCCGGACGCATTGTTCTATCCCAAGCAGCACACCCTGTTCGCGGCCCGTGCGGCGGGCATCCTGCCGATGGGCTTCGTCGGCTCGATCGCAGATTTCCGCGACCAGGACGCGTTCCGCGCCATCGTGCGCCGCTCCAGGCGGCTGGGCTTCATGGGCGCCAGCGCGATCCATCCGCTGCAGGTGCCGGTGCTGAACGACGAATTTGGCGTGACGCCAGCCGAGATCGAACGCGCCGAACGCATGGTCGCCGCCTATGACGCGGCCTTCGCACAGGGCCTGGGCGCCGTGCAGTTCGAAGGCGCCATGATCGACGTGCCGGTGGTGGAGCGCGCCAAGAACGTGCTGCGCCGGGCGGCGGCGATCCAGCGGAAGCACCCATCGTCCGCCGCCAGGTAAGCGTTCGACACACAGCGAACGCACGCCGCGGGCTTTTCGCTCACGGCTTTGGTATCTTCCTGTTCCGAAAACCCCTGCCGCCGCCTGCGTTGATTTTGCAGTCATCGGAAGAGGTGGGTCATGGCCAGCCGCAGTCCCGGCAATGCCGACAGGCGCGATCATGCGAGGAATCTGGCAGAAAAGGCGCTCCTGGCCGAGCAATGCGGTGACGCGAAAACGGCGGAGTGGGAATTCGATGAGGCGCAGCGAAGCGATCCCGAAGCAGTGATCGACGTGCTGCAGGCGCAGCGCTGACGACGGCCTGCGCAAGCAAAGCATCGTCGCATGGCATGGCGACCGCGTTCTATCCGGCGGAGCGCAGTTCCGGGTCGGCGCAGGCGATCATGTATGCGAACGACACCGTTGTGATACGCACGGCGTCCAGCGACATGGGGCCCGGTACCTACACCGCGATGACGCAGCTTGCGGCCGAGACGCTCGACCTGCCGATCGAGCGCGTGCATTTCGAGCTCGGCGATACCGACATGCCGAAGGCGCCGGTGCATGGCGGCTCCATCACGTTGGTCAGCGTCGGCAACGCGGTGGTCGAGGCGTGCAAGGCGTTGCGCGGCAAGCTACAGGCGTTGGGCGATATCGCTGAGGGCTACGGCGCTGTCATGCGTCACCAGGGCCTGCAAAGTCTGGAGGCGGCCGGTAGCGCCAGGCCGGGGGAGGAGGCGGAGAAGTATTGGTCCGCGGGCTTTGGCGCGGTGTTCGTGGAAGTGCGGGTGGACGCGGATTTTGGCACTGTGCGTGTCCCGCGCATCGTCGGCGCGTATGACGCGGGACGCGTGATCAATCCGAAGATCGCGCGCAGCCAGTGCATCGGCGGGATGGTCGGTGGCCTCGGCATGGCGCTGATGGAGCAGGCGGAATGGGATACGCGGCTGGGTCGGGTGATGAATGCGAATCTGGCGGAGTACCTGGTGCCGGTGAATGCCGACGTCACGGATTTGGACGTGACGTTCGTGCCGTCCGAGGATCGGATCTTCAATCCGCTGGGTGCGAAGGGGCTGGCGGAGATCGCGTTGTGCGGTGTCGCGCCGGCGATCGCCAACGCAGTGTATCACGCCACGGGCAAGCGGGCGCGCGATCTACCGATCACGCCGGAGAAATTGCTGGGGGTGTAGGACTTTACGGTCGCGCCTGCTCATCCGTGCGTAGATGGCCGGGTCAAGCCCGGCCATGACGGGTGGGCGGGTGTGCTTGCGGGTGTGCGCGTGGGCGGCCCAGCATCGCTGCCAATGCAAAACAACCCAACGCCATCAGGCCGCCGGCTACTGCGCCGCGGTGCCGGCTGACGAAGAATTCCCAGCTTGCATCGTGCGCCTGCACATCGAACCGGCCGTGCGCGCCGTAACGGCCGGGGACGGTACGGAAGAGATTCGTAGGTGCATTCTCGGGTTTTGGCGCCGCGGTCAGTTGGCCGGAGTAACCCACCTTCGCCAGTATCCGGTCCAGCAACCCAGGCGCGACGCGGTTGGCGAGAATCGTCTTCACCGTCGGCATGCCGACCCATACCTCGCGCCGGCGATGGAACGCCGCGAAGACAATTGCGCGGGCGGGCACCTCCGGTTGGAAGATCGGCGGCACAGGTTGCGGCCTGTGCGCCGTCTTGTTCAGCGCCCAGTCAAACTGCGGCGTGTTCACCGCCGGCAGATGCACCATCGTCAGATGGATGTTCACACGGTCGTGCAGCAGCTCAGACCGCAGCGAATCGGTGAAGCCGCGTACCGCGTACTTCGCTCCGCAATAAGCCGACTGGAGCGGGATGGCACGGTAGGCCAGCGCCGAACCGACATTGACGATTGTCCCCCGGTTGCGCGGCCGCATCCGCGACAGCGCGATCATCGTGCCGTGTACCTGGCCGAGATACGTCACCTCGGTCGCCCGGCGGAACTCCTCCGGCGTGATGCGCTCCACTGGCGCGAAGATCGTCGCCATCGCGTTGTTGACCCATACGTCGATCGGGCCGAGCTCTTGCTCAATCTGTGCGGCGGCAGCCTCCAGCGCGGTGAAATCCGTGACGTCCGCAACAAGCGGCACGGCGCGCACGCCCAGGGAGCGCACCTCTGCGGCCGCATCATCCAACCGCTCACGATTGCGCGCGATCAGCGCAACGTCGCAGCCATGCCGCGCGAATTCCCTCGCGGTGGCGCGACCCACCCCGGCGCTGGCGCCGGTAATCGCCACGACTTTTGCCAATGTTCCGTCCTTCCGCGTGCCCATGACGGAAACGACTCGGCACGGCCTGCGGTTTTCTCCCTATGGCGGCACGGACGATCCACGCACCGTGATCGCGGCAATGCAAACGACGCCGCTGCAGTGACGTTCACAGTCCTGTCGGCAGCAGCAACAGGACGTGCCCCAATGAGCCAAACGGTCGGTGATTTCTTCTGGCACCGCATGCACGATTGGGGAGTGCGCACGATCTTCGGCTATCCTGGCGACGGCGTGAACGGTTTGCTCGGCGCGCTGCAAAGGACGAACGGCCAGTTCCAGTTCATCCAGGTGCGGCATGAGGAAATGGCCGCCTTCATGGCGTCGGCCTATGCCAAGTTCACTGGCGAGGTCGGCGTGTGCATGGCGACATCGGGCCCCGGCGCTTCCCATCTGCTGACCGGCCTGTACGATGCGCGGCTGGATCACATGCCGGTTGTCGCGATCGCCGGGCAGCAGGCGCGCACCGCGCTCGGTGGGCATTACCAGCAGGAAGTCGATCTGCCGAACATGTTCAAGGACGTGGCGGGATCTTTCGTCTGCCAGGCCAGTGCGCCGGCGCAGGTGCGCCACATGGTCGATCGCGCCATGCGCATCGCCAAGGGCGACCGCCGCGTCACGGCGCTGGTATTCCCCAACGATCTGCAGGAAGCCGCCTATTCGGAACCGCCCCGAGCGCATGGCACCGTGCATTCCGGCGTCGGCTACAGTGCGCCGTCGGTGGTGCCGCACCAGGCCGATCTGCGCCGCGCCGCGGAAGTGCTGAACTCCGGCAAGAAGGTCGCAATCCTGGTAGGCGCCGGCGCATTGCACGCGACCGACGAAGTCATCGCCATAGCCGACCGCCTGGGCGCCGGCGTCGCCAAGGCGCTGCTCGGCAAGGCGGTGCTGCCCGACGATTTGCCGTGGGTCACAGGCCCGATCGGCATGCTCGGCACCAAGCCGAGCTGGGAGATGATGACGCACTGCGACACGTTCCTGATGATCGGCTCGGGTTTTCCATATTCCGAATTCCTGCCGAAAGAAGGTCAGGCGCGCGGCGTGCAGATCGACCTGGAGCCGGAGATGCTCAGCCTGCGCTATCCGATGGAAGTGAATCTGACCGGCGATTCGGCCGAAACATTGCGTGCGCTGCTGCCGATGCTGCAGGAGAAGAAGGATCGTTCCTGGCGCAAGGCAATCGAGAAGAACGTCGCGGAGTGGTGGAAGGTATTGGAAATCCGCGCGATGACGTCGGCCAATCCGGTGAACCCGCAGCGCGTGGTCTGGGAACTTTCGCCGCTGCTGCCGGAACGCGCGATCATCACCAGCGATTCCGGTTCCTGCGCCAACTGGTATGCGCGCGACCTGAAGATCCGCCGCGGCATGATGTGTTCCTTGTCGGGCGGCCTGGCGTCGATGGGTGCCGCAGTGCCGTATGCGATCGCCGCGAAGATCGCGCATCCGGACCGGCCGGTGATCGCTCTGGTCGGCGACGGTGCGATGCAAATGAACAACATGGCGGAGCTGATCACCGTCGCGAAGTACTGGCGCGAGTGGACGAATCCGAAATGGGTGGTCTGCGTGTTCAACAACCAGGACCTGAATCAGGTGACCTGGGAGCAGCGGGTCATGGAGGGTGATGCGAAGTTCGAGGCGACGCAGAAGATTCCGGATGTGCCGTATCATAAGTTCGCCGAGCTGATCGGTCTGCGCGGAATCTACGTGGACAATCCCGACCAATTGAAAGGCGCGTGGACTGAGGCGCTGGCGTCTGACCGTCCCGTGGTGCTGGAAGTGAAAACGGATCCGGAAGTGCCGCCGCTGCCGCCGCACATCACGCTGAAGCAGGCGAAGGCATTTACGTCGGCGATCATGGCGCCCGATCCGAACGAGGCCGGCATGTTGCTGGGCACGGCGAAGGAAGTGTTGAGCTCGGTGCTGCCCGGTCGAAAGTGAGCCGCGTCGATCGGTTCGGAGGCGGCATGGGTCAAACGCGCAATTCGGAGCTTGGCGCACTGGAGCTTGGCGCACTGGGGCTTGGCGCACTGGGGCTTGGCGCACTGGGGCTTGTCGCGTTGGGCGTGCTTGGCGCGTTGGCTGCCCGGGGGCCGCGCGCAAGCGGCAGCAACGCGCGAGCGGCCACCTCCACGCCGCGCCCAGCGGCCTCGTCATGGCCGGGCTTAAGCCTGCCATCTACGCACGGGCGATCGTGCGTAGATGGTCGGGTCAAGCCTGGCCATGACGGGGGGACGCCGTCCGTCAAAGCCGCCCGCCGCCTCAACACCGCCGCCGGATTGCTCGCTACCAGCGTGCTGGCCGACAGTGCGGTGGAACACTACCGCGGATCGTTCAACAACCGGGCGATGTACACGCCGCTGGTAACCGCGGCGCTAACGCTGGCGATCAGCGGGCATGGCGTCGGCGACAAGCGCCCCGGCGCGCACATTCTGCGCGACATCACGTATCTGCTTGCGGGCCTGACCGGCCTCGCCGGGACCGGGTTCCATTTCTACAACGTCGGCAAGCGGCCCGGCGGTTTCTCGTGGCTCAATCTGTTCTACGGCTCGCCGCTCGGCGCGCCGTTCGCGCTGCTGCTGTCCGGTGTGCTCGGCTTCACCGCGGAGCGGGTGCGCGAGAACAAACCCGGCGTCACGCCGCGGATCTTCGGCCTGCCTGCGGGTCGCGCAATGGCAGCGCTGACAGCCCTCGGCATGTTGGGAACAGTTGGCGAAGCGGGGCTGCTGCATTTTCGCGGCGCGTACCAAAATCCCGCGATGTTCCTGCCGATCACGGTGCCGCCGATTGCGTCCGGATTGCTGGCGAATGTCGCGATGGGATCGCGGGATACCAACCGCTGGTTCACACGCTGGTGGCTGCGCCTGACCGCGCTGCTTGGATTGGCGGGCGTCGGCTTCCACACTTATGGCGTGTCGCGTGCGATGGGCGGCTGGCGCAATTGGTCGCAGAACGTGCTGGACGGACCGCCGCTGCCTGCACCACCAAGTTTCACCGGGCTGGCGTTGGCCGGCCTCGCTGCGCTTGGCCTGCTGCGGGACCATCCGGATGCCTGACCGCTATCCCGGCTATGACGTGCTGGCCAAGCGCCACACGCCGTCGTGGAACGAGACGACGCGGCGGGTCATCGATCAGCGTCTCGCCATCCCACGCGAGCCGCGCTTCTTCACCGAGGATGAATGGCTGACGCTGAACGCGGTGTGCGATCGTATCGTGCCGCAGCCGGCGAGCCGGCCGCCGATACCGGTTGTCGCGATGGTCGATGACAAGATGATCCATAACAAGACCGACGGCTATCGCAACGCGAAGCTGCCAAAGATGCAGGATGCGTGGCGGCGCGGCTTGCGAGCGCTTGATGAAGCCGCGCGCACACGGCACGGAGGGCGGTTCCACACGATCAGCGCGACGGAACAAGATTCGCTGCTGGCAAAGATGCAGCGCGGCGAACTGGACAATGTTGCGTGGGGCGACATGCCCTGCAAGCTGTTCTTCGGCGAACGCCTGACGCACGACATCGTCGCTGCGTATTACTCGCATCCAACGTCGTGGAACGAAATCGGCTTCGGCGGCCCGGCAAGTCCGCGCGGTTATGTGCGCATGGGCTTCGACCGGCACGATCCTTGGGAACCAGCCGAAGCCGGGCGCCATGCTGGATGACGCGTTGCATTCGCCGCGCGGCAAGGATGGCCGCGCACCCGATCCGCTGCGTGTCGGCGGCTGGATGCCGATGCGGGAATATCCCGAGAATGAGCCTGTGGATTTTGCGATCGTCGGCACCGGCGCCGGCGGTGGCACGCTGGCGTGTCGGCTGGCAGAGCATGGGTTTTCGGTGGTGGCGTTCGACGCCGGGCCGTGGTGGCGGCCACTGGAAGATTTCGCCTCGGACGAAGAGCATCAACGGAAACTGTTCTGGGCCGACGAGCGCATTTGCGACGGTGAGAATCCACTCCAGCTTGGCTCGAACAACAGCGGCAAGGCGGTCGGTGGCAGCACCGTGCATTTCGCGATGGTGTCGCTGCGGTTCCGCCCCGAGTGGTTCAAGGCGCGGACCAAACTTGGGTATGGCGCGGACTGGCCGCTCGATTGGCGGGAGATGTGGCGGTACTACGATGAAGTGGAACAAGCGCTGGCGATCTCCGGTCCGGTGAACTACCCATGGGGTCCGCCGCGCCCGCGTTATCCGTATCGCCCGCATGAGGTGAACGCCGCGGGTTTGGTGCTTGCGCGCGGCTGTGAGGCGCTTGGGATCCCATGGTCGCCGACACCTCTGGCGACGGTATCCGCACCGCGCGGTCTGTCGCATCCGTGCGTCTATCGCGGGTTTTGCACGATCGGGTGTTCCACCAACGCGAAGCAGAGTGTGTTGATTACGTGGATTCCGCGCGCGGTGCGGGCGGGCGCAGAAATCCGCGACCTGGCTATGGTGGGACGCATCGAGACGAACTCGGCCGGGTTGTGCACCGGCGTGCATTATCTGCGAGACGGCGCGTGGCGGTTCCAGAAGGCGCGCAACGTTGTCGTCGCGGGCTATGCGATCGAGACGCCGCGGCTGTTGTTGATGTCGTCCACCAATCGCTTTCCCGATGGGCTGGCCAACAGCTCGGGGCTGGTTGGGCGTAATCTGATGGTGCAGACGAACCAGGCGGCGTACGCGTGCTTTGAGGAGGAAATCCGCTGGTACAAAGGGCCGCCGTCTCTCGCATTGACCGAACATTGGAATTATGAAGACAACGGCAAGGACTTTCTCGGCGGCTATGCCTACATGAGCCAGGGCCCGCTGCCGCAGCAATGGGCGGCAACACAGGCCGGCAATCATGGGCTGTGGGGCGAGGCACTGATGCGCGACATGGAGAATTACAATCACCAGGCGGGACTGAAGATCGTCGGCGAGGTGCTGCCACAGGAACGCAATCGCGTGACCCTGGCGGATGAGAAAGACCAGTATGGGCTGCCGATCGCGCGCGTGACGTTCTCGCTGGGCGATAACGACAAGCGGCTGGTGCGGCATGCGGTCAGCCACATGACGGAGGTGATCCGCGCCGCCGGTGGTCGCGATGTCTGGCATGAGGACGACGACACCGCGCACCTGAACGGCACCGCGCGGATGGGCGACGATCCACGCAGCAGCGTGGTCAACGCCGATTGCCGGAGCTGGGACATTCCGAATTTGTGGATCTGCGACGGGTCGGTGTTCCCGACGGTGGGTGGGGTCAATCCGTCGCTGACGATCCAGGCAATTGCGTGTCGCACGGCCGATCGGATCAAGGCGATGGCTGGGGGGTAGGCGGCGCGGGCATTTTGTCATTGCGAGTTGGCCACCGGCCGGCGGGCCGACCCGCCCTGGATGAACTGGCGTCGGCGGCCTGACGTAGGTTCCCCCCTCCCCTTGAGGGAGGGGTTGGGGGAGGGGTCGGTTGGTAAGCC
>DASXFW010000224.1:0-16703 GCA_036489395.1 Acetobacteraceae bacterium
GTCGCACCCCTCCCCCAACCCCTCCCTCAAGGGGAGGGGGGAACCTTGAGTTTCTTGTTAGGAGCAAAGCGACGAAGCAATCTCGTTGGTGACAAGCCGCGTCGGCTCATCCCCAACGAGATTGCTTCGTCGCTTCGCGCCTCGCAATGACAAGAGGGGGGACTGGCAATGACAGGGGCGCGTGACCTGAACTAACCGCCGCCGAACCCCTTGGCACGCGGGATTGGAATACCCAGGTTCTCGCGCAGCGTCGCGCCCGTGTAGTCCTTGTGGTACAGCCCGCGCCTTTGCAGCTCCGGCACTACCCACTGCACGAAGTCGACATAAGTGCCCGGCACGTGCGTTGCCGCCAGCACGAAGCCGTCCGCAACCGGTGCGGTGAAGTGTTCCTCCAGCCCGTCCGCGACTTCCTTCGGGCCGCCAACGAACGGCTTGTTCGGGCGCGCGCGGCTACTATATCGGACGAAGTCGCGCGGCGTCGGATTGCGGATGTTGCTGGCGCGCAGCACGCGGTCGCGCATCGACTGCGTGCCGGAGATATTGTTCAGCTCTTCATCGGTAAACGGTTCATCAAGTCCTTTGCTAGCGAAATCAAAATTCATGGCCTCTGACAACAATGACAGCGCATCCTCGTCCGTCGCCAGCTTCTCGATCAGCGCCATCTTGTCTTCGGCTTCCGCCTTTGTCTCGGCGCAGACGACATAGGCTGACGGTGTGATCGCCACATGATCCGGATTGCGGCCGTGCCGCGCGATGTCGTCCTTCAGCTCGCGATACACCGTGCGGCCATGTTCCATGCTGGTGTGGGTGGTGACGAAGATCAGCTCGCCCCAGCGTGCGGAGAACTGCTTGCCGCGTCCGCTCTGTCCCGCCTGGATCACCACCGGCTGTCCCTGTGGGGAGCGCGGCACGGTGAACGGACCGCGCGAGCGGAACCACTGCCCTTGATGATCCAGCCGCCGCACCTTGTCGGGATGGGCAAACAAACCGGTCTCGCGGTCCAACGCGATCGCGTCGTCGTCCCAGGAATTCCAGTGGCCAAGCACTACGTCCATGAACTCGTCGGCACGGTCATAGCGCGAGTCATGTTCCATATGCGCGTCGAGGCCCATGTTCAGCGCCTCGCCGTCGTTCATCGACGTGACCACGTTCCAGGCCGCGCGTCCGCCCGTCATCAGGTCCAGCGTCGCGAACACACGGGCCACGTGGAACGGTTCGAAGTACGTTGTAGAACATGTGGCGCCGAGGCCGAGGCGTTCGGTCGCCATACCCATCACCGTCAGCACGGTGACCGGGTCCATCTTCACGCAGCGTATGCCGTGCTCCACCGTGTGGCGGTGGTCGTTGCCATAACGGTCTGGCATGGCCAGGCGATCGTCGAAGAAGCCGACATGGAACTTGCCGGCCTCCAGCACGCGGCCAATCGTTTGGTAGTACTCGGCGGACGTGGAATCGCTGCGCGACTCCGGATGCCGCCAGGAGCTGACCAGGTTGGTGCAGTTCTGCGCCTGCAGGAACCCCACCATCACCATCTGTCGCATTGTTCGTTCCTCCCAGCCGTATCAGTTGCCGACGGCTGCTCGTTCTTTCTCTTGCATCCGCTGCTTCAATTGCTCGGGCGTCAGACGCACGATGTCCTCGTTCTGATGCGCGTAGAGGTCGTACGGGTCGGTGTCGAGCTCCTCCAGCACAGTCCGCCCCGACAGAACGTCCTGCTTCCATGCTTCATGCGCCGGCTGATCCGCGTGGAACTCCGGCATCACCTCGCGCGCGAACATTTCCAGGCTGGCGCAGATGTCCTCATGCGAGGTCTTGCCAGCCTGGTTCAGCAGGATCACCTGATCGACATGCGCGTCCTTGAACAAGCGCAGCCGCTTGCGGATGGTCTCGGGCGAGCCGATCAGCCCGTTGCGCAGGGCCTGTTGCGCCTTCTCTGTGTGCCGCCAGTCCTGGTACTCACGCCACAGATTGCCGGCGCCCGGCGCATCGACGCCCTTCCGCCCATAATACGACAGCGCGAAGATGAAGAAGGTCCACCCGCTCGCCTTATCCAGCGCTTCCGCATCCGTCTCGGCGCACATGAAGCCGTTGACGATGGCAACGTTGGGATTGCGCCGATAGTCCGCCAGCGGCTGCGGATGGTGCAGCAGCGTGTTGTAATAGCGATGCACCCAGGCATGCGCCGCGTCGGGCGATACGAAGCTGAACCCCAGCGCCCCCATGCCCCAGCGTCCTGCGTCGGCGATGGTGCGGATGTTAGAACATGCGACCCACAGCGGCGGATGCGGCTTCTGGAACGGCTTGGGAACTACGTTGCGAGCCGGAAAGTCGTAGTACTGGCCATGGAATTCCCAACTGTCGCGGGTGAACATCGGGACGATGGCCTTGACCGCCTCCTCCCAACGATCCCGCTTGTCGCGCACCCGGATGCCGAACGGATGCAGCTCCGCCGGTCCCGCACCTTCGCCCATGCCGAACTCCACGCGCCCGCCCGAGATCTGGTCCAGCGTGGCGATGCGCTCGGCCACGCGATGCGGCTGGTTCGTGGTGAGTTGGACGATTCCGTGTCCCAGCCGAATGTTCTTCGTCCGCTGGCTCGCGGCGGCAAGGAAGACTTCCGGCGCCGAGGAGTGCGAATACTCCTCCAGGAAATGGTGCTCCACCTCCCACACGTAATCATAACCAAGCTGGTCGGCGAGCTCGAGCTGCGCCAGCGATTGCTGGAACAAGTCGTATTCGCTCGTCGCGGTCCACGGCCGCGGAAGCTGGTGTTCGTAGAAGATGCCGAATTTCATGACGCACCTGCATGCCCCGCAAAAACCGTTGCATCGGCTACCCCGGGGGTCAAGCGCATCGGAACGGCGTGTCGCCAGGATGTCCGGAAATCGAGACAACGCCCGCGGGTCACGCTACACTGTCTCACAGGGGAAACCGGGATGGAGACCTACGGTGCACGCCCAGCGCGACGTCGTGCGCTTCCTGTCGGCTTACCGGGAAACGTGGCACAGGTTCTTTGCCGACCTGCAACGCCGCGGGCAATGGCATCTGGTCAGCCATCTGTGCGGTCGCGGACGCCACGGCGCTTCGGTGGCCGAGCTGTCCGGACTGGTGAAGCAGGTGTTCCTGCTGGACGACGCTACGGTACGGGAGCGTCTGGGCGAGCTCTATCGTCTTGGTTTCTGCACCGTCGATCCCCCGGACCGTCCGGTCTCGGCGCGCACGCTTGTCGTGCCGACGCCATTGCTGACGGCAAAATTCGACGCTCATCTGATCGAAATGGCGGGCCATCTGTTGCGGCCGACGCAGGGCGTGCCACCGTCGCAGATCGATCAGGAGACACGCCGCCATCTGTTGCGTGCCATCGAATGCTGCAACGACGCCTGGATGGCCGCGATGGAGCGCACGTTCGATGTGAGCGGCCTGTCGATGGCCCGCCGACTGGAAGCCAAGCGCCATCTGCTCTCACCCTCGCATCAAATGCTGGTGCTGATCGCGTTGCAGTCCTGGTACGGCATGATATCCGACGACGAAGGCGAGGGGGTCCTGGCCGACGACATGGCGGCCGAACTCCTCCGTCTGCTGCGGCAGAATTTCCAGACGACACGAGACCACATCGGCTATCTGGTGCAACTCGGGTTGCTCGAACGTCGCACCGGCCGAGCGTTGCGTGTTGCGTTGCCGGAGCCTGTTGCCGCGGAACTCGATCGTTCTCTCACATCTGCCGGTCACGAGTTGACGCAGATCGCCGCGATGTTCCCCGGCGGCGAAGCGGACGTAGAGAAGACCGGCATCTCGCGACCACGACCGGGGGTGGCGCCGCCGGACACGGCGTCTCCCTCGCATCTCCTGATCGTCAGCCGCGACGGCGAACCGGAACGGTGCGTGGCCCTCGCAGACGGTCCGCTGATCGTCGGCCGCGCACCTTCCAGCGGCCTGATGCTGGACGCGACCGAGGTCTCCCGTGCGCATTGCCGTATCGTGATTGCCGATGGTGCATTGTTGGCAACCGATCTCGATTCCACCAACGGTACATTCGTGGATGGCAAACGCATCACGCATCCGACGCCGCTGCTGGCAGGGGCCGTATTGCAAGTTGGCCCCTACCGCATCACATACCGGCAGGACTCGCCGGACAGCGTGGACGGAACGCTGCGCACCATGCTGGCGGCCGCCGCGGGCGCCCCGCAGCGTGCGGGACGGCGACGGCAGACCAGTTGAACAGAACAGGAATTATGGCGAAATCGCCCGGCTCGGATTCACGGAACAAGACGCCAGTGTTTGCACGTCATTCAACAGGTTCGAACTCCGCCAGGAACGGCGTCCGGAGTTTGCTCTGGAGAAACGGATACCACCATCGCTATGAGAATGTCGTGCCGTCGATTGCGGCACATATCCCGAGACCCAAACCCCAACTTTCCGCGACGCAAGCCGATGCGGAATCGAAGTGGGCCGCCGGCCATGCGACCCACTTCATTTTTCCCCAGCCGTTCCTGCTTGTCCAACACGCCGCCGCGTCACAGGATGCCGCACGATGAGCGAGTCCCTGCTGGACGTGAAGGGCATGAACTGCCCGCTGCCGGTGTTGCGGGCCAACCGCGCGCTGCGTTCGATGGCGCCGGGCGAGCGCCTGCGCGTTCTGGCAACCGATCGCGCCGCCGTTGCCGATTTCCAGGCCTTCTGCCAAGAGACCGGCCATGCCCTGCTCGCCTGCAGCGAGGACGGCGGCGTGTTCTCCTTCCTGATCCGGCGCCGGCCGGACACGCCAGAACCGAAGGAGGCGTGAGGTGCCGACCGCATTGATCACCCATCCCGCCTGCCTGGAGCACGAGCCGGGGCCGTATCATCCCGAATGTCCGCCTCGGCTCAGCGCGGTACTGGCGGCACTGGAAGCCCCGGCGTTCGCCGATCTGCTGCGCGAGGCAGCGCCCGAGGCAACGGTGCAACAACTTCAGCGCGTACACCCGGCGAATTACGTAGAAGCCATCCTGGCGATCCGTCCCGATTACGGTGAGACCGTGCAGATCGACGGCGATACGGCCATGAGCGCGGGCAGTGCCGACGCGGCATTGCGTGCGGCTGGCGCTGCCGTAAAGGGGGTCGATGCGGTGATGGAAGGCTGGGCCCGCAGCGCCTTCGCCGCGGTCCGTCCCCCCGGCCATCATGCCGAGCCATCCCGCCCGATGGGCTTCTGTCTGTTCAACAACGCCGCGGTGGCGGCTTTGCATGCGCGGGTGCAATGGGGCGTGCAACGCGTAGCGGTGGTGGATTTCGACGTCCACCACGGCAACGGCACACAAGCCATGTTCGAGAAAGACCCAGATCTGTTCTATGCTTCTTCGCACCAAAGCCCCTGCTATCCGGGCACCGGCGATGTGTGGGAACGCGGCGTCGCGAACAACGTCATCAACGTACCACTGCGGCCAGGCGATGGCAGCGCGGCGTTTCGCGCAGCGTGGGGTAATGACATTCTGCCGGAACTTGATCGGTTTGCGCCCGGTCTGTTGATCATTTCTGCCGGCTTCGATGCACACAAGGCCGATCCGCTGGCACAGCTCCGGTTGGAGACTACCGACTTCGCCTGGATAACCGACGAACTGGTGCGACTGGCCGAACGGCACTGCGACGGTCGGGTGGTCTCGGTGCTGGAGGGCGGCTATGACCTGGACGCGCTCGCCGCCTCCGCCGCGGTGCATGTGCGCGGCCTGATGCGCGCGTGAGGAGTGGTAAAGTGTCGGATGCCAAGCGAACGCTGCCAGATGTAAGCTCGATGTCGTTTGAGGACGCGCTGGCGGAGCTGGAACAGATTGTACGTGGATTGGAAAGCGGGCAGCAGAAGCTGGAAGACGCGATCAATGCGTATGAACGCGGCGTCGCGCTGCGCCGACATTGCGAGTCGAAGCTGGAGGAGGCGGAGACGCGCGTCCAGGTTATTGTCCAGCGGGCCGACGGAACGTTAACGACGCGGCCGAGCGAGTAACCTGTCATTGCGTCATCACGCGCGACCCTGTCCGTTACAGCCGGCGGGCCGACCCGCCCATTTCCTGTCATTGCGAGGCCGCCTGGCCGAAGCAATCTCCTTCGGGGGGGATTGCTTCGGCCAAGCGGCCTCGCAATGACAGGTCGATCATTCAGCGGGTTGACATGACACAGCGCTACGTCTGCGCTGCGTCATATCCCTCGATAATAATCAGATTCGCTTGCGAATTGTCTTGCCGCAAAGCCTTGGCTGCGCTATACTCCGGAGAATTGTAGCACGCCAACGCCGTTGCATAATCCTTGAATTCCAACACCACATTTCGCGATCGGCTGGTACCTTCCCGAACTTCGAAGCGCCCGCCGCGCACGATGAACCTGCCACCGTACTTGCTGAATGCCGCTGCATTGGCCGCAATATACGCTTTATACCCTTCGGGATCGCTTACATCGACACTCGCGATCCAGTATCCCTTCGGCATTGTCGTCCTCCTACTTGTGAATTCGATCGCCCAGCAGCGACGCAAGCGTCGGCTCCATGGCGGCCGCCATCAACGCCTGGCCCTGCGCGGTCGGATGCAACGGTGCTTCGGGCGGATGCTCCTTCGGGTCCAGATACAGATCGCTGTCAAGCTTGCCGTCGCGCATGAACACATGGCCGACATTCAGGAATGTGACGTCGGGCGAGTGGGCGAACTGCGAAGCAAGTATCCGGTTCACCGCTGCCGTGGTCTCGGTCGCCCACGCCGTGCGGTCGGACGGAAGAATGCCCAGCAGCAGCACCTTCGTGTGCGGCAGCCGCCGCTGGAGCTCGCGGACGATGGTATCGATGCCCAGTACCGTATCGTCCGCGGACCAGTGCAGGTACCCCAGATTGTTTGCGCCGATCAGCACGACGGCAATCTTGGGATCGATGCCGGATGCCTCGCCATGTTCGATGCGCCACAGCAGGTTGGCGGTGGTGTCGCCGATGAAGCCGAGGTTCACCGCGTTCCGGTCGCCGTAATAGCGCTGCCAGATCGGCGCAAAGTCGGCCCATTGCTGCGGCCCGTGGCGTTCCCAATCCTGCGTGATCGAATCGCCGTAGAACACCAGGATCGGCTGGTGCGCGCGCAGTTCGGCCTGCTTTTCGTCGAAACGCCCCCGCCACCCGCGAAGGTCCATGCGACTGATTGGAATGGCCGCAAGGATGGTGCGTGCGCTGCATGCCGGAACTACGACGCCGGCGAGAACTGCCGTCAGTGCCACGATAGCTGCAAAGCGGCGCATGGTTCAGCCCACCGCGGCGCGCAGCGCGTCGCAGATCTGCTCCAGCGCCGCCTCGTCCAAATCGGGATGGATCGGCAAGGCCAGGATGCGGTTCGCCAGGTCGTCGGAGACCGGCAGCGCCGTGCCGTCGTGATGATCGCGATACGCGGGCTGTCGGTGCAGCGGCCGCGGATAGTAGATGGCGGTCGGAACGCCGTTGTCCTTCAGCGACCGTTGCACCCGCTCGCGCTCTTCCGCGTCGTGCAGCAGGATGGCGTAGATCGCCCACGCGCTGGTGCTGTCCGGAACACGGACCGGCGTCTGCACCAGGTTCCCCAGCCGTGCGTCGTAATACTTTGCCACCTGCTCGCGCGCCCGCAGCTCATCCGCGAACACGGTCAGCTTCGACAGCAATACCGCTGCCTGCATCGAATCCAGCCGGCCGTTCATGCCGGTTCGCAGCACTTCATACCGTGTGGTGCCTTCGCCGTGCGTGCGCAGGCTGCGGTACAGGGCGGCGCGCTCGTCGCTCTCAGTGAACAATGCGCCGCCATCGCCATAGGCGCCGAGTGGCTTGGACGGAAAGAAGCTGGTCGCGGTCGCATCGGCGGCGCTTCCGAGCATCGCACCATGCAATGTGCAGCCGAAGCTCTGCGCCAGGTCGTCGAGTGTGAACAATCCCTCGCGCGCGGCGATGGCGGACAAGGCTGGCCATTCGGCGGGCTGGCCGAACAAGTCCACGCCGATCAACGCACGCGGGTGGAGATTGCCGGCTGCGCGCACCTCGGCAACGCGGCGTTCGAGGTGCGCCGGGTCGATCTGGAACGTGCGCGGATCGACATCGACGAACACCGGCGTCGCCCCGAGCACCAACGGCACTTCGGCCGTCGCGGTATAGGTGAAGGCGGGCAGGAACACGGCGTCGCCGCGGCCGATGTTCTCTGCCATCAGTGCGATCTGGATCGCATCGGTGCCCGAACTCACCGTGACGCAATGCCGAGCGCCGCACACGTTCGACAACGTGGCTTCCAGCTCGGCGACTTCGGGGCCGAGAATGAACTGGCAGTGCGCCAGCACGCGATCCAGTCGGGCGCGCAGATCGGTGGCGATGCGCGCCTGCTGCGCCTTGAGGTCGAGGAAGGGCACGGCGGGGCGCGACGGATTGGTCATTCAGGGAACTCGCTTTCAGGATCAGGCGCGCGCTTCGCCGGTAGCACCGTCCGGGTTGTGCGCGAATTCGGGAACCAGGCGGCCGAGCAGGATCAGTGCCAGCCGCACCTGGCCGCCGCGGCAGGCTGCGGCGATCTCGTCCATGGCGCGTCCGACGATGGCCGGATCGGCGGTGCGCGGTGCGGCGATCAGCAGGCCGGGACGGCCGGTTGGCACGGGAGGTTCCTGGCCATGGAACAGCTCCTCATGCAGCTTCTCGCCGGGGCGAAGGCCGGTGAATCGGATTTGCACATCGATGTCGGGATGCAGGCCGGCCAGCCGGACGATTTGCCGCGCCAGATCGACGATCTTCACCGGATCTCCCATGTCCAGGACAAAGATGCCGCCGTCGCGGACCGCCGGCAGATCGACGTCGCCGACGCCCAGCACGCTGGCCTGCAGCACGAGGCCGACCGCTTCGCGCACAGTCATGAAGTAGCGGCGCATGTCGGGGTGGGTGACGGTCAGCGGACCGCCGCGGGCAAGCTGGCGCTGGAACAGCGGCACGACCGAACCGGTGCTGCCCAGCACGTTGCCGAACCGCACGGTGATGCACCGCATGCCCTGGCCGGTATTGCGCGCAGCGATGTCCAGCGCCTGGCAGTACATCTCCGCCAGCCGCTTCGAAGCGCCCATCACCGAGGTAGGATTCACGGCCTTGTCGGTGGAGATCAGCACCATCGCCCGCGCGCCAACCAAGCGGGCGGCGTCGGCGACGTGGCGCGTGCCGGCGGCGTTGGTAAGCAGGCCCTCGAGCGGGTTGTCCTCCACCATCGGCACGTGCTTCAGCGCCGCGGCGTGGAACACCAGTTCGGGGCGGAATTGCTCGAACACCGCGCGGATGCGCGTTTCGTCGCGGATGTCGGCGATCAGTGCACGGCGGTGCGCTTCGGGATAGGTCTCGGCCAGCTCCAGGTCGATCTGCCACAGCGCGTATTCGCCATTGTCGAGCAAGACCAGCAGCTCCGGACCGAGCGCGGCGACCTGGCGGGCGAGTTCGCTGCCGATGGTGCCGCCGGCGCCGGTGACGATGACGCGGCGCCCCTGGATCAGTCGCGCCATCGCGTCCCGATCCAGTGGGACTTGTGGGCGATTCAGCAGGTCCTCGATGGCAATCGGGCGAAGCTGGAGGGGGCGCGGCGGCCCGGACGGCGCGGCTGGTCCAAGCGCAGTCGGTTGCGGTGCGCGCTGTACCGCGATGCCATATCGATCGGCGCAGTCCACCAGCTCGGCCAGTGCGGGCCCGGACAAATCAGGCGTTGCGATCACAAACGCGTCAGGCAGGCGCCCTTCAGTCGAAAGCATTTCCAGCAGCGAGCCGGCATCGGCGACGGAACCAAGGATCGGGTGGCGCTGGATGCGACGGCCCGTCTGGCGCGAGCCGGTTGCCAGGAGGCCCTCCACCTTGAACCCTTGACGGCGGTCGCTGGCCAGGGCGCGCAGGAACAAGTCGGCTTCCTCGCCGGCGCCAACCAGCAGGATCGAGCGTGCGCCATCGTCGCTGGCGCGCGCGACGCCGCGGCTTTGCATGCGGCGGTAGGCGACGCGGGGGATGCCCAGGAGCACAAGCAGCGTCAGCGCATGCACGACGGGAAACGCCGTGCTGGGGAGCGGGATGCGCAGCAGCACCATCGCGACGGCAAACAAGACGGCGCCACCGACGCTGGATGCAGCAACGGACAGCAGGTCCTCGATGCCGGCGAATCGCCAGTATTGCAGCGACAGGCGGAAGGGCAGGCCGGCGAGCAGCAGGGAGGCCGCGCCAAGTGCCGGCAGCCAGGGGTGCAGTGCCGCCGTGCTGGCGGGATTGGCAAGCCACAGCGCGACCGGCACCGCGGCTGCGGCCAGGGCACCGTCAAGGACGACGTTGACGGCGATCCGAATCAGCGAGCGGGCCGCGACCATGGCGCCGCTATAGCCCAGCCTGGGGCGTGCGTCATACCCCGGCTGGGGTTGCAACGCGGATCAGAACAGGCCCTCGATTTCACCGTCCTCCCGCAGATGGATGGCTTCCGCGGCTGGCGTGCGTGGCAGGCCGGGCATGGTCATGATGTCGCCGCAGATCGCCACCACGAAGCCGGCCCCAGCGGACAGGCGCACTTCCCGAACCGGCAGGGTGAAGCCCTCTGGCGCGCCCATGACCGTGGGGTCCGAGGTGAAGCTGTACTGTGTCTTCGCGACGCAGATCGGCAGGTTTCCGAAACCGGCGTCCTCGTAGCTGGCGAGCCGGCGCGCGACCGCGTCGGACATCGAGATGTCCGACGCGCGATAGATCTCTCGGGCGATGGTACGGATCTTGTCGGCCAGTTTCAGCTCGACCGGATAAAGCGGCTTGGACGCCGCCTTGCTTTCGATGCGCGCCACAACCGCGCGGGCCAGCGATTCCGTGCCCTTGCTGCCATCGGCCCAGTGCGTGCACGAGATCGCTTCCACGCCGCGCGAGGCCATGGCGTCGCGGATTGCGGCGAATTCAGCCTCGGTGTCGGAGTTGAAGTGGTTCACCGCGACCACCACGGGCAGACCAAACTTGCCAAGGTTCTCCACATGCCGGGCCAGGTTCGCGATGCCGCGCTGCACGGCCGCGACGTCCTCCTTGCCCAGCGCGGAACGGGCGACGCCACCGTGCATCTTCAGCGCACGGACGGTTGCAACGATCACCGCGGCGGATGGCTGCAGTCCAGCGGAGCGGCACTTGATGTCGATGAACTTCTCGGCGCCGAGGTCGGCACCGAAGCCGGCCTCGGTCACCACCACATCGGCCATTTTCAGGCCGAGCCTTGTCGCCATGACCGAGTTGCAGCCGTGCGCGATGTTGGCGAATGGGCCGCCATGCACGAAGGCGGGCGAGCCCTCGAGCGTCTGTACCAGGTTCGGCGCCAGCGCGTCCTTCAACAGGACCGCCATCGCGCCATCCGCTTTGATGTCCTTCGCGGTGATGTTCTTGCCGTCGCGCGTCTGCGCCACGATCATCTTGCCCAGCCGGTCCTGCAATTCGTCCAGGTCGCGCGACAGGCAGAACACCGCCATCACCTCCGACGCGACGCTGATGTCGAACCCGTCTTCCCGGGGGAAACCGTTCGCCACGCCGCCGAGGCTGTTGACGATGCTGCGCAGCGACCGATCGTTCATGTCCAGACAGCGCCGCCACGACACGCGCCGCGCATCGATGCCGAGGCCGTTGCCCCAGTAGATGTGGTTGTCGATCATTGCGGCGAGCAGGTTGTTGGCCGAGGTGATCGCGTGGAAATCACCGGTGAAATGCAGATTGATCTGATCCATCGGCACGACCTGCGAATAGCCGCCGCCGGCAGCGCCGCCCTTCATGCCGAAGCTTGGGCCGAGGCTTGGCTCGCGCAGACAGATCACCGCCCGCTTGCCGATCCGGTTCAACGCATCGCCGAGGCCGACGGTCGTTGTGGTCTTGCCTTCGCCAGCCGGAGTGGGGCTGATGCCGGTGACCAGCACCAGCGCGCCGTCGGGCTTGCTCTGCTGCGCCTTGATGAAGTCGAAGCCGACCTTGGCCTTGTGCCGCCCGTACGGTTCCAGCGCCTCGTCGGGAATGCCGAGCCTGGCGGCAATTTCGGCGATGGGACGCATCTTGGCTTCGCGGGCGATCTCCAGATCAGATTTCATGAGCCTGTCCTTGTGTCTCTTGGGGTCCAACGTTCATGTCGCTTCTCCTCCCGGCAGTCCCACACGTCAGGCCGCCTTGCGCCGGGCAATGCCCAGTCCGTCCAATGCCTCTCCCATCGCGGCAACCGCACGGCGCATGTCATCCGGCGTGATTGCGCCGATACAGCCGACACGGAAGCTGGGCTCCGGGGTGCTGTAGAAATTGCTGATCAGCACGCCGCGCGCCTTCAGGGCATCGACGAAGCGTTGCAGGTTCCAGGCGGGATCGGTGGGGGCCTGCACGTTCACGATGATCGGGCCCTGATGGTGGCGAGCCAGGCACGGGGTCAGCCCGAGCGACTGCATGCCATCGTAGAGCACGCGCATGTTCTCGGAATATCGCCGCAGCCGGGCCGGTTGGCCGCCTTCGGCATCGAACAGATCGAGCGCCACGTTCAGTGCGTTGAGCACCTGTGCTGGCGGCGTAAAGCGGAAGCTCCCGGGTCCATGGCGCGACGCGTGCGCGAAGATGTCCGAGAGATCGAGCGACCAGCTTCCGGCGTTCCCGGTACAGGCTTCGAGTCGGTCGATCCGCGCAATGGCGAAGGCCAGACCTGGCACACCTTCGAGGCACTTGTTCGAGGTGAAGATGGCAGCATCGATCTCCGGCTGGGCCGACACGCTGAGCGGCAACGCGCCAAATGCCGATACCGCATCGACGATCATCCGCCGGCCCACGGCACGTACCGCCGCTCCGATGGCGGCGACGTCGTGGATTACGCCGCTCCCGGTCTCGGAATAGACGAGACCGACATGGGTGATGCCGGGGTCGGCTTCGAGCCGCGCCGCAATGGCCTTCGGGTCGGCCGGTTGGCCGGCTTCGATAGGCAACGGCACCGGCTCGCGCCCCGCCTCGCGCGTCAGGCGAGTCATTCGATCGCTATAGGAGCCAGTTGCTGGAATCAGCAATTTTGCTCCCTGCGGGAGGAAGGTGCGAACGGCTGCCTCGGTGATGAAGTGGCCGCAGCCTTGCAGGGCCAGTGCGACATGCACATCGGGATGGCCCCCGGCAACCCTCAGCAGGCGCGTGCGCAGCCCGGCGTAGAGCGGGCGAAAATCGTTGTCCCATGGCGCGAAGTCATGGGCGAGCGCAGCCCGCACGGCTGGGTTGGTGGTGACCGGACCTGGAATCAGCAGCAACATGCGAAGACCTGAACATCGAACGCCCGAAGGCGACGAAGGCTTCGCACGAAGTTGCCGGGAAATCCACCCTGCCCGAAGGTTGCCGGGGAATGCGACCGAGATTGGCAGGTGCTGGCCAACGCTGGTTGCGAGAGCTAGGCTGGTCGCATGCCTCCTGTTCAACCGCGCGTTGCCTTGTTTGTCACCTGTCTGGTCGATCTGTACCGTCCCAGCATCGGGTTCGCCGCGCTACGGCTGCTGGAACATGCGGGGTGCCGCGTTGAGGTGCCAAGGGCGCAGACCTGCTGCGGACAGCCGGCCTACAATTCGGGGGACCGCGCAACGGCGCGTGATATCGCGCGTGGCATTCTGGAGGCGTTTCGTGGCTACGACTACGTCGTTGCTCCTTCAGGCTCATGCAGCGGCATGCTAAAATGCCACCTGCCGCATCTTTTTGATGACGATCCAAATCTGCGCGTCCAGGCGCAGGCGCTGGCCGACAGGACGTTCGAACTCATCAGCTTCATCACGGATGTGATGGGGTTGGAGAGCCTGCCCTCACGGTACGACGCCGGTTCGGTCACCTATCACGACAGTTGCTCTGGCTTACGCGAGCTCGGGATCAAACAGCAGCCGCGTGAACTGCTGCGCAGCATGGGCGTGGAGCTTGTTGAGATGGCGGATGCCGAGGTTTGCTGTGGCTTCGGCGGGACATTCTGTGTGAAATACCCAGAGATCTCAGTCCGCATGGCGTCGGACAAAATCGCAAACGCCGTCGCAACCGGAGCGCGCACCCTGACCGCAGGCGATCTCGGATGCCTACTGAATATGGCCGGTCGACTGAAGCGCGAGGGGCGTGCGATGGAAGTGCGTCACGTCGCCGAACTGCTCGCCGGCATGACGACCGACGTTCCACCGATTGGCGAGGCGAAACGGTAGAACAGCACGGCTCCCCGCGCGCGCGTCATTCCGGCAGTCCGGCGCGGCGCAGACCCTCCGCGTAGCGCGCGATGTCTTCATCCCGTGACATAGGCGAGCGAGCCATTGCATCGGTCACGGAGAAGCCAGGTTCCAACGCCAGGAGCCGAGCCCGGATGTCCGCCGCGTCGTCGAAACGGCGAAGATGCCCAAGTGCCGATAGGCAGACCTTGTAAGCGGACGAGAATCCGGGATTCAGAGCGATTGCTCGACGACCGAGTTCCACAGCGCTGTCATATTCGCCGCGCACGATGAACGGCATGATCAATGCCGTGTCAAAGAAAAAGCTATGGGGATCGTGAGGCGATAGTTGATGTGCGTGGCGCAGTCGGCGAATGGCCTCCCGATCATTCCCAAGATAGCTGTGCGCAAGGCCGGAAAAGCACCATGCCAGCGGCAGGTTTGGATTCAACGCGATGGCGCGCTCGTGCAGTGCATTGGCTTCATGAGCACGCTTGCCAAGGAAGCCGCGGATGTGTCCGGCCAGCGTCAGCGCGCGCGCATCCGCGGGATCCAGAATGACCGCCCGCTGGGCTCGTTCCATCGCGCGGATCGTCGATCCGGCCGGGTCTGTTGCCCAACCCTGGCCAACAAGGAGCAGATGCCAGTACGCGGACCAGGCATGCGCCGCGGCATTGGCGGGGTCGGCCGCCAAAGCTGCCTCAAGCATTTCGCCCGCAGCTCGGAAGCCACTTGCTTCAAGGTGGTAGATTCCAGGCATCGCGCGAGCCAGCAGATCGCGTGAGGTTGTCGCGTCGGAACCCCGAGTATGCTGGCGGCTCGGCTCCCGCAGCAGCAATTCCAGATCGATCTGCGCCGCGACTTCCGCTCCGATGCCTTCCTGCGCGGCCAGCAAATCTCCCACATTGCGGTCGAAGCGGCGCGCCCAGACCACCTCTCCTCTGGCTCTGACGTCGGAGAGTGTGGTGATAACCCGCGCGCGATCGCCGCTGTGCTGGACGCTGCCTTCAAGAACAAAGTCGAGATCCAGTCGCCGGTATGCAGCATTGTTTCGTGGACATTCGCCTGGAACAACGGTCAACAGCGGGGCGGCAACGCATGACATCCACCGAAACCTCGTCAACGCAGTGATGATCTCCGCCGTGAGGCCAACGGCGAGCCCTTCGTCCCGGTTCAGATCCAATGCGCGTAATGGCATCACAGCCAATCGTGGTCGATTCCCGGTGTCCTGCGGTTGGCAGGACGGAATATCGAGAGTCAGGGCGCGCGGCGTAGCAGCAACGCGGGATTCGGGGCGCTGTGCGACCAGTTGCTGAATGGCTGGCGACGGCGGCCCCTGTCGCGCCTGGGCAAGTGCAGCATGGCAACGTTCAAAGGCCGCTAACGCCTTTTGCCGCTCGCCGCGCTTAAGATTCGCGGAGATGAGCGCCTGCCAAGCGTACTGTTGCCCAGGGTCGAGCTTCAGCAGGCGCTCGGCAGTTTCCAGCAATTCATCGTTATCGCGGCATTCGTTCAGCAGCCCTTTGCCTATGGTTCCAGCGACCTGGACGAGCCGTTCATGCTGATCAGCCAGAAAGCGGTCCAGCGCAGGATCGAGGCTACGCAAGTCTTCGAGTAGGGGGGCGCAAAACAGGCTCAGAAGGTCGTGCGGGGCTGCGGCAGTTTGCGTAAGTGCAACAGCATCGACCCACACGTCCTTCTTCCGCAAGGTTATCTGATCGCGATCCACGCGCAGGAGCCCGGGGGCAATGGAACCAAGAGTCCATTGCAGTTCATGCGTTGCCTGCCGCAGTGACGCTCGCCCTTGTTCCGGTCCCCTCCTGCTCCATAGAAGATCAATCAATTGCGTGCGTGCTACCGGCCGACCCGCAGCCAGACCGAGGACGGCAAGGAGCCCCCGTGTTTTGCGCATTCGTGGGAGCACCGAATGACCATCTTGAGCCTGTGCCCGCATAGGGCCGAAGAGAGTCAGCCGGAGTCGCGGGCAGACGAGATCGGCGGCGAAAACTCGATCATAAAATGAGACGCCGGCTCCTATTCCTGCTGTACCGTCTCCCATTCGGCAATCCTGGCGCATGTGAACAACCCTCGGTAGAACGTAGGGGTGCATATCGCGCACCAGGAAGTCAAGTGTGTTACCGCTTGCGCAAAAAGGAGTTCCAGGCGGTTTAGGGGTTTGGGCATTCCTAGGAAAAAATATCTTGACATGAAGATTAAGTTCAGCTATAAGGGGTGTGGTCAACGGGCATGGACCGTGATTAGGGGCGTGGATTTAAGTGTGAATTGAAGTGTCGGCCGGACGGGGCGGGCGGATCGTTCGTCCGCCCCGTTTTCACTCGAGGAGTCGGGCGGGACACGAGCCAGCCTGGGATGACCTGAAAATCCAATTCATATCGGAGATCACTGCTGTCCGGTTAACCTGAAACGATCTGTCTGAAAATCGTTATCCCGCACAGGTTTTCGGCGAAAATCGGGTGGTGTCGATTTGATCGCCATGCGGCAGTTTTGGGGCGAATTCCCGTGGAGCGCCCCCATGAACT
>DASXFW010000281.1:0-4556 GCA_036489395.1 Acetobacteraceae bacterium
CGCCCCCCTTCGCCCGCCGTTGCCTTCGCCGCCCAATCGAACCACCATCGCCGCCCCGCCCAACCACCCCGGACCCAAGCCCAAGGACGCGATCGTCAACGACCACCTGAACCGTGACGAAGCCACGCTGGAGGCGCTGTACGGCACCCCCTCGGCCGGCGCCGTCGCCAAGGAGATCGAGTACGTCCACCCGCACTATGCCAGCATGATCGCCGCCTCGCCGTTCATGGTGCTGGCGACCAGCGGCCCCGGCGGGCTCGACGCCTCCCCCCGCGGCGACGACCCCGGCTTCGTCACCGTCGAGGATGAACGCACGCTTCTCATCCCCGACCGTCGCGGCAACAACCGCGTGGATAGCCTGCGCAACATCATCCACGATCCGCGCGTCGCGCTGTTGTTCCTCATCCCCGGCTGCGGCGAGACGCTGCGGGTGAACGGCCGCGCGTCGATCTCCACCGATCCGGACCTGCTGGCGCGCTTCGAGTTCCGCGGCAAGCTGCCGCGCTCGGTCATCGTGGTGCACGTGGAGCGGGTGTATTTCCAGTGTCCGAAGGCGATCGTGCGCTCCGACCTGTGGAACCCGGCCAAGCACATCGAGCGCCGCACGCTGCCCAGCTCCGGCACGATCCTGGCCGGCATCACCGCCGGCCGCGTCGGCGGGGAGCAATACGACCGGGAGTATCCGGAGCGGCTGCGGACGACGCTGTACTGAACGACGCTGTACTGAACGACGCGGCCGCCGCGTTCATTCCGCTGGTTTCTGATGCAACTATTGCAAATCAGCCGTGAATTTGTGATCGCAATTCCGTGAGTTCGCAGTTGCACCCTCGCGAATTCGCGAGGTATTATGTCTGCGTTTCCTCCCCAACCTTGGTGCCGCAGGGGGCCGAACTTGCCCCTGCGGCCGTCCTGTTGACCAGGACAAACCGGCAAGGAAGCCAGGCACGATGCACCCAGCGACGGTCAAAACCCGCAGCATGAATGGAACCCGTATCGCCGTTGCGGGGCGCGCGGACGACTCAGCCGGGCTGGCGTCCTATCTGGCCGTTGCCGGCATCGCCGCCAGTCTGATCGTCGTCTGGGCCGGAATCTGCCTGATCTGATCCGCCGCAGCCCGTCTGATACCAACCACCGGCACGCCGACAGGCGCGGCGCGTCACGCCGGCCGCAGCCGGCCCACCATCCCTTGCATGCGTTCCACCAGACCGTGCAACCGCGCGTGATCGGCCAGCCGGCGGTCGAGGAACGCCAGAGTCGCCGAATCGTCCTCCCCCGCGTCGCGCAGCCAATACAGCAGCGTGCTTGAATAGATCGCGGTCAGGATCGCCCGCTTGGTGTACCAGGAGAAATCGGCCGACTCGTCGCCCGCCACATGCCAGATCGCCTCGACGGTGCGGGTGAGACACCGCGCCGCGAGCCGCGCATGCCACGGCAACGCCAGCACCGACACCGCACGCCGCACCGCCTCGCGGTACGGGCGGTTCTGCGCCAGGCGCAGCGCGATCACCGTGCGCACCCGCGCCGGCAGCCGCATCTCCGGCGTGACCAACGCTCCGGCGCCCGCTTCCATGCGGCGATCCGCCCAGTCGCAAAACGCCTCGATCAGGTCGGCTGCGCCGCCGGGGAACAGCAGCCTGGCGTCGTCCGGCGGCACGCCGATCGACGCCAGGCCGGTGCACAGGGCGCGGAACGTCCAGCCGTCGAACGGCACGTTCGGCAGCATGGCCGCCAGCGCGGCATCGCGTTCGAGGCTGCGTTCGGGGGACGAGATCATCGGCGTGCGGGCTCCGGCGGCATGGCACGCCACGCTGCGATGCCGCCGCCAAGCGGCGTTGGGTCCTGCCGCGGCAGCAGTGGATTGTCGATGGTGTGGGTCTCGCAATGCATGCGGCCTTGTCGCGCCGATCGGGGCGCCAGGCAACGCCCGCCGGCACCGCGCGCTTACCCGACACTCAGCCCGAGATGTGTCGCCAGCGGCGCGAAATCCCGGTCATCATGCAGCAGCGCATGGCCGCCGATGAGGCAGAACGCGCCGACGATCATGTCGATCGTCTCGCGGATCGTGATGCCCTGCGCGCGCAGCAGCCGGTAGTTGCGCGCTGCCCGCACCGCTGTGGTTTCGTCGAGCATCGATGCGATCGGGAAGCGGCGGAGGTTTCGTTCGATGCGGGCGGCATGGGCATCGCTGCGCGCCCCCTGCAGCACCTCCAACAAGATCGGATCGCCAATCAGGATCTGATCGTCGTTGCCGTGGACAAGCGCGTGGAGCCGCGCCACCGCCGGATTGGTCTCGCCGCGCAACTGCGCGAACCACACCGAACTGTCCACGACGATCGTGGCCGCGACGCCGCGTCCCGCCCCTGCTCCGGAAATTCGGCTGGACAGCGCGCGCCAACGACATGCTTCATGCCCGCGCGAACGCGTCCACCGCCACCTTCGTGCTGGGACCGGCCGAGCGGACCATCAGGAACGTCCCGGACCAACTCCCGGGAACCGTCCAGCGACCTTCGATCTCGGTGCCGTCAACGCTGACGGCGCCCTCGTAGTGCACACTGTCATAGCGGCGAGATTCGCCATCGTAGATTTTGAGGAAGGTGACGGTCCGCTCCGTCCTGCGACCCTGCAGGGTTGCGCCGATCGTCAGACCGGCGACCTCGCCCGCAGTTCCGGTCTCGCACGTTGTGCCGACGAGCCAACCATCGGCGTCGCGTAGGCTCGCCTCGAAGTGCACCGGCCGTAATTTGCGCGGATAACTGAACAGACCGAGCCAGAGTCCGGACAGGTTGGTGGCATCTGTCTCTCCCATGAGAATAGCCTCCTGTCGGCGTTATGCGGCGGACCCGATCTGCGCATGCACTTTCGTGCAACGGCAAATGCTGAGACTGTTCCTTTCAAAACCTTCTTTCAGGAACCGAATTCCAAGGCGATGGCAACCAGAAAGCTGCGTCGCTCATCGCTTGGCTTGCTCCTGCGCCATGGCCAGGCGGTTCAGCTCCTCATTGAAGCCGAACAAGCGGAAATCGGTCATGCGCATGGGATACAGGATGCCGTCCAGGTGGTCGTATTCGTGCTGCACCACGTTGGCGTGGAAGCCCGACACCTCCCGCGCCACTTCGTTGCCGTCGCAATCCACGCCGCGGTAGCGCACCCGTGGCGAGCGCGGCACCGCGGCGCGCAGGCCGGGGATCGACAGGCAGCCCTCCCAGCTCATCACCCGTTCCTCCGACAGCAGCTCCAGCTCCGGGTTGATCAGCACCGAGTTGCCGAGCGGCACGTCGTCCGGGTCCGCCGTCTCCCGCCTGCCGGGAATGCGGAACACAAACAGCCGCAGCGGCACGTGTACCTGGGGCGCGGCGAGGCCGACGCCGGGCGCGTCCTCCATCGTCTCCATCATGTCGGCGACCAGGCGGCGGATTTCCGGCGCGCCGGGGTCCGCCACCGGCTCGCAGCGGCGCAGCAGCACGGGGTGGCCCATGCGCGCGATCTTCAGGATGGCCATGTGTGCTCCGCGTTTGGGATTGGCCCGAATTGGATTTGGTGCCTTTCCGGACCCGTGTTATAGCGCGCGTCCCGCCCCGGGTCACCCGTCGGCGGTGTTGGTGTTCGTGTCCCCGATGGGCGGGGACCGCCCGATGAAGGGAGAAGGCGGCCAAGTGCAAGTCCTCGTGCGTGACAACAACGTCGATCAGGCGCTGAAGGCGCTCAAGAAGAAGATGCAGCGTGAAGGCGTCTTCCGGGAGATGAAGCTCCGTCGCCACTACGAAAAGCCCTCCGAGCGCCGTGCGCGCGAGGCCGCCGAGGCCGTCCGCCGCGCCCGCAAGATGGAGCGCAAGCGCCTGGAACGCGAGGGGTTCTAGCCCCTCCGCCCAGCCCCGCGTGACCACCAGCCCGAACGGCCGGGTCGCCCTCGTCACCGGCGCCTCCGGCGGCATCGGGCGTGCGCTCGCCGAACAATTCGCCCGCGCCGGCACGAACCTCGTGCTGTCAGCCCGCAACGGGCCGGCATTGTAGGCGGTCGCCGCCGACTGGCGCGCTCGCCACGGCGTCACGATCAGCGTGTTCCCCGCCGACCTGTCGCAGCCCGGCGCCGCGCAGGCGCTGTCCGAGGCGGTCGGCGCCGCCGGCATCGGCATCGACTATCCGGTCAACAACGCCGGCGTCGGCGCCTACGGCCTGTTCGCCGACGCCGACCTTGAGACACAGGTCGCGACGATGCGGCTGAACATGGAGGCGCTGGTGGTGCTCACCCACCGCGTCCTGCCGTCGATCCGGGCGCGGCGCGGCCGCATCCTAAATCTTACGCTTGCTTATTCGTGTATTTCTTCGCCCACTCGATGCCGTCCCAGCTCACCATCTTCGTCGGGACGAGCTTCACGAGGTAGCGCGGACGGTCGTAGGTCGGCACCAGATAGTCCGGTCCGTGCTCGCCGAGATAACGGACGGCCATGCGGTTGGCGACCTCAAGGCACTGGCCCTGCATCGGCGCCGGGCCAAACACGATCTCAGCCTGCCCTTGCCCGGTGACCCGGGTATAGGTGCCGCTGTCCATCGCGCAC
>DASXFW010000032.1:0-16922 GCA_036489395.1 Acetobacteraceae bacterium
CCCCTCCCTCAAGGGGAGGGGGGACTTTCTTCTCACTCCCGCGGCGTCGTGCGCGCGATCGCGGGTTCCTGCGAAAACGCCTCGAACCAGGCCGCCAGTTTCGGATGCCCGGGCCGCCACGGCTCGGCAGCGAAACGAAAATCCAGGTAGCCGAGCGCACACGCCACGGTGATAGACCCGATGTCCACCGGCTTGTGCGGTGGATCGGCTTCCAGCGCAGCCAGGCTGCGCTCGACCACGCCGCGATAACGCGCCATTAGCGCGTCGCGTGCGGCTTCCTTCGGACGTGTCGTCTCGCCGCGGCGGGCGACCGCCGCATCGAGAATGCCGTCGCCCAATGCCTGCTGCTTCAGCGCGCGCCAGCGTGCCGCTCCATGTTCCGGGAACAGCGGAAGGGCATCGCCTCGCGTGTCGAGGTATTCGCAGATCACCGGGCTGTCGAACAATGCCAGACCATCGTCCGTGATCAGGCAAGGCACTTTGCCAAGCGGGTTGTCGGCGAGCAGATCCGCAGGCGAGTCCTGCAGGCGGGTCGGCAGCGCCGTGATCTGCTGATCAACGCCGCGCGCGATCGCGCACGCCATCACCTTGCGAACAAACGGGCTGGTGCCGACGAAGTACAGCTTCATGAACCGCTATCCTCGGAACGAATCCTTCTTCGCCCGCACTTCCGCCAGCGTCGCGACGTCCGGCACGCGCAGGAACGGGTTGGCCGCCAGCTCATCCGACATGACCGACGGCAGCGTCGGCTGTCCCGCCGCGCGCTGTTGCCGTGCCTGCGCGGTTCGGGCCTGCAACGCCGCATTGTCGGGTTCGACGGTCAGCGCGAAGCGCGCGTTGCTTTCAGTGTATTCGTGGCCGCAGCACACCTTCGTGCCGCCGGGCAGCGCTTTCAGTTTGGCCAGGCTGGCAAACATCTCCGCCGCGGTGCCCTCGATGAAGCGGCCGCAGCCGAGGCTGAACAACGTGTCGCCGGACAGCAGGATCTCTCCGTCGGGGAAGAAGTAATTGATCTGCCCGCGCGTATGGCCCGGCGTTTCGATCACCTGCGCCGAGGCGGAACCGAACGTCACCGTGTCGCCTTCGTTCACCGCGACATCCAGCTTCGGCAGGCGGTGCGCGTCCTTCGCCGCGCCCACCACCTTGGCGCCAAAATGCGCGCGCACTTCGTCTGTGCCGGCAATGTGGTCGGCGTGATGGTGTGTCAGCAGGATCAGGTCCAGCCGGCCGCCCGCCTTCTCCAGCGCGGCGATGACCGGTTTGGGCTCGGCCGGATCGACAATGGCCACGGCGCCGGTCGCGCTGTCGCGCAGCAGCCAGGCATAGTTGTCGGAGAGGATGGGGACGGGTTGTGCTGTGATTGTCATGGCAAGCAGCTTAGCACCAGTCCGGACAGGCGGGAACCGACCAGGGGAAGCGCACCAGGGCGAGCGCATATGCAGGGTCGGCACGCGGACACCTGTGAAGCGCCAGTGCGTATCGTTTCGGTTTTGATTCTTAACACGAAGGAAGATCGAGGGCCACGGAGCGCCACGGAGCTACCGTGCACGCGTGCGGCCGCCTGCATAGCCGTGGAATACAAAAGATTCTATTGCAGACCGGAGGTTCGCTTCAGCGTGTCCCACCGGGAAAGCAGCTCCGTGGCGCTCCGTGGCCCTCGATCTTCCTCCGTGTTAAGAATCAAAGTCGAAACGACACGCACAGACGTCGTGGCCAAAGCAGCGAGCCCGGCCGCCGCTGTCCACTTGCATCCGCCAGTGCAATGGCCCTGGGCAACCGGTGCCCTGGGGAACCAGCCGGGGGCACATTGATTTTCGCGGCCCGGAGGCAATTCCCGCGATTTCTGCCACGACGCCGCCCGTCGGCCGTGGCCGCGATAGGACGGGATCGGCTGGCGACGCGCGCCCCATAAAGAAAATAATCATTGACACCGGCCGTGACCTACGCTAATATTCCCGCCATGTTCGCCCCGCCCATCACTGCCGCCCCATCCAACCCGCCCGATCCGCCCCAGGACCGAGCGGCCGGCGGCATCGCCAAACCCAGTCGCAGCGGCCGCCTGCTCAACCTTGTCCGCAAGCTCATCGACTATGGCAAGGAACTCGTCAGCACCCTGCAAAACCGCGCTTCCACCGCGCAGGTCCACGACATCGCCAGCCGGTTCGGCACGCGCGACATCGGACTGATCGTCGCCCGCATCACGCGCGGCCTTTGCCTCGCCGGTGCGCTGGAACAGCGGGTGATCCAGTGCGCTGCCCGGCTGGATGCAAGCCCACCGGCCCGTACCGCGTCGCACCAACCCGCACCGCGCAAGGTCCGGCCGGCCGGATCCTCCGCACGCCCAGCCGCGCGCGATGCCGGCTCCGCGGATGCCGCCTCTGTGCTGGCGCACATGCCCACGCCGGAGGAGATCGCGGCGCAGGTCCGCCGTCGCCCGATTGGCGCCGTGCTCGCCGATATCTGCAACGACCTCGGCATCGTCGCGAGCCATCCGCTGTGGCGGGAACTCCATGACGCGGTCGATCGCCACGGCGGCAACTTCATCCGGGTGATGCGAGACATGCTGCGGCGAGCGACCGCCCTGGTGATGTTCCGCCCGCCGGACGAATCGCCGACGGCGCCAGCACCCGCGGACCAGCCGGCGTTTGCCTTGCTCCACGCGGGGGGCACCAGCACCGGCCCTCCCTGAGCGGCAATCTTTCCCAGCAGCGCATTCACTCCCCCACGGGGCCGTTCCACGGCGGTCCCGCGTTTGTGATTCCGGCGATACCAATTCGTAAGGATCAGCCGCATAGCCTCGATGCTGGAGAGAAAGGCACGCCCGTCCAGCCTATCGGCGGAACAAACAGGAGCGGCACACATGGGGATCCGAACGCAATTCGGCGCCGTCGCGCTGTCGGCATTGGCGCTGCTCGGCGGTACGAGCGCACACGCCTACGCCGGGTCGGTGACGTTCGGCGGCACAATTTCCGGCTCGGTCGATGGCAACAGCTTCAGCGACGCCTCGTTCACCGCGGTCGCCACGTTCCGGTGGGACAGCAACCTGGTTCCGGGGCCAGCGCCGATCGCGTCCTATCCGTCGATCGGAACATTTACGCTCACCGGCGACCCATCCTACGCCGGGACCTACACCAGCGCCGCCGGCGCCGAATTGTTCAGCGTGCTGCTGCAGCCCGCCTACACCGGCAATGGCACGTATGGGTTCGAGCTACAGGACGATGCGGACGGCACCGTCGGAGCTTTCTACACCAGCCAAACCTATGTGCCGCTGGCGACGGAGCTGCTCTGGAGCGGCCTGACGAATCCGTTCCAGTCCGGCTCGTTCGACGTGCCGCTGGTCGGCGGCGGCGATCTGACGATCAGCAGTTTCGGCACCCTGGGGCCGGATCTTTCGATCGGCGTGCCGGAGCCGGGCACGCTCATCCTGCTCGGGTTCGGCGCTGCGATCACCGGTCTTGGACACTCCCGCAGGCGGCGGGCCTTCCCGTCCGGTTGGTGGTATAGAGAGCCGCCATGGCGGCAGACACACACGCGGCGGCGGATTTCTACGGCACAGCCCGCGGGGCTGTGACCGCGCGGCTGCTGCGCGCCCGCCTGCTGGCGATGTGGCCGGAGCTGCGCGGCCAATCCGTGCTGGGCGTCGGCTACGCCGCGCCCTACCTGCGCCTGTGGCGCGAGGATGCCGCGCGCTGTCTCGCCGTCACCCCAGCGCAGATGGGGGCGACGCGCTGGCCGGTCGGCGCACCCTGCCTTTCCTGCACCGCCGAGGAAGACGCCCTGCCCTTCCCCGATCTCATGTTCGATCGCGTGCTGCTGGTGCACGGGCTGGAGGCCGCGGACAACGCGCGTGGCATGCTGCGCGAGATCTGGCGCGTGCTGAAGGATGACGGCCGGCTGCTGGTGGTGACGCCGAACCGCACCGGCGTCTGGGCGTATCTGGAGAGCACGCCGTTCGGCCACGGCCAGCCATATTCCGCGGGCCAGCTTGGCCGGCTGCTGGCCGGGGCGCTGTACCGGGTGGAGCGGCGGGACACCGCCCTGTGGGTGCCGCCGACCAGCTCCCGGCTGGTGCTGCGCAGCGCGGACCTGGTGGAGAAGACCGGGCGGCGGCTGACACCCGGCCTCGCGGGCGTCATCCTGACGGAGGCGGTGAAGGACGTGTACGCCGCGATGCCGGTGAAGCGGGTGCCGCGGCGGCGGCTGGTACTGGCGGAGGCCGCTTAACCGCCTGATCGGCGCCACGCCCCCCGGATGCGGATCAATGCAAGGAATGTCCCGGTCGGCCGTGTCTCCGGCATGGCGTGGTTGTTTGCCGCGCGTGCGCTATATTGTGGATGGCATTCCGTTGCGATCAGAGAGGCAGGCATGGCCAGCGTGATTGTTCGAGACCCCGAGATACTGGGTGGTCGCCCGGTCTTCCGGGGGACGCGCGTGCCGGTTGAGGTGCTCTTTGAAAACCTTGAGGATGGCCTGTCGATTGACGAGATCATCGAGGCCTATCCCAGCCTCAACAGGGAGGATGTGATCGCCTGCCTTGAAGGGGCGTGCGCCAGCCTCAAGGCTGCATAAAGTTGCGGGTCCTGCTGGATGAGAACATCCCGGTCCAATTGAAGGCGGCGTTCCGGGGACACGTGGTCAAATCCGTCAACGACCCCGATCTCGGCTGGAAGAATATCAAGAACGGCCGGCTGCTCGCGGAACTGGAGAGCCGGCTCGATCTGCTGATCACGGCGGACAGAAACATGTTCGCTCAACAGAACCTTTCCGGCCGCGACATTTGCATCCTTGTGTTGCCGGTCAATCGGCGGAACGATGTGCTGGCGTTGAGCGAGCGGATCTCCGAAGTCGCCGCCGGCAGGTCTGCGCGCGAGTATGTGGTCCTTGAGAAGACCGGCGCCGCTCGGATGCGGCCCTTCGACAAGTCCGACGACGGATTGGGGGACGGCGTGTCCGGCGGGGACATGGGATAGCTCGCGGAACGCATGCACCGGATTGGTGGCGTGTCGCGGTTGAGATTGCGTCAGCCCCCGGCCGGCGCTCCGTGCTGGTGACTGCCCTGTTGGCCGGTCGCTCGGTTGGGGTGGACCCAACCGGATGCTGCCGGACGCTCCGGCCCAAGTACCAGGCCCTGCTTGCCAGCGGCAACCTGAAACCCTCCGAGGCTACGGAACTGGTGCGCCTGTCGCCTCGCCGCCAGGACACCTTGTTCCACGCCATCCGCACCGGGGGATGCCGGAACTACAACAATCTGCGGACCAGTGATTGTCGCGTTTTCAAAATCAACACGAAAAACGGATACCCCCGGCCGCGCTATACTACCCTGAATTCGCGACTGAGAAAGCAAAACCCATGCACGGTCCCGGAGGAGCCGTATGACTGGGCTGAAATCCCATACCCATTTTTGGGGTGGCAATGCGGTGGACGCCCCCACGCCAACACCTTAGCCCTTATGAAGCTGCGCGGGCTGCTTGAAGGGATCGAGAACATCGACACCGCGACCCAGGACGTCAGACACGTTGCGGGTCACAAGTACCAACCTGTGGACTAACGCCGTTGCGGCGAGTCCGGTGTCCTCCACGTTCTTCTCGCTCTGGCCGAGGAGCCTGCCCCAGCGGACGGCAACGGCCTCATCGATAGACAGGATGCGCCCCTGATAGGCCGCGAAGATCGCGTTAGCAGCCGTTTCAAGGGTATTGCCAAGGCCGGGATTACGTGTGCGCTGCTTTTCGATGCCCTTCCAAATCTCCCGAACGGTGATGACGCTGATGGCCAGGTCAAGATCGTCGACCGAGGCCAGCCACGCCTCGACATTCTGGTGAGGCTTCGACCTGCCGATCTCCTTCAATAGCATGGTATCGAGGAGAAAATTCACGCCTCTGCGTCCAGCGCATCCAGACCCGATTTGCGCATGGCCGCCTTTGCCGTTGTCTTCGGATACGGCCGCCCGACCTTTGGATTGATCTCAGCGTACGCCTTCGCAGCCAGCACCTGATGCTCGTTGAGAGATGGATAATCACGCAGCACTGCTGCGACCGTCATTCCGCCGTCGAGAAGGGCGGCAATGCGAAAGACTTCGACGCGCGTTCCCTTGATCAAAGCCTCGCCGCTTGAATCGTCAATCTCACTCGACAGCTTCTCAAGCTCCTGCACCTTCGACTCGACCTCTTTGAGGTGCCGGCCGAACTCGAACTTGAAATGCCCGAACGCCACCTCCGACCGAGCGCTATGGTGAGGCAACTTTGTAATCGCCTCGTACAGCTCCGCTCGTCCCTTCGGCGTAAGCTCCGACTTCAGTTCACGTTGTGCATGCAGAAATACGAGATCGCCCAGATCGAACTTGCGGATGCGCAGGCCGCCAATGCGGACCACTCGCGGTCTGACGGGCCCACGCTCGAGCACCTTCTTGAAGGCGTCCAACGGTTCATTCAGCACGAACGCGGCCTGGGCGACGGTCCACTCTGCGGGCATGGCATGCTCCAACTCACCCCCAATAATAGGGGTAAGTTGAGGTCGGATCAAGCCGGCGTTCTATCGCAGTAGGTTCGTTCAATCTGGTTAGCTAGCCCCGGGTGCCGGATCGTCCGCCGGGATGCGGTTCGGATCACCATTGCCGCCCTCACCCGGGGCGCCGGTCTGGGGCTTCCCTGATCGCCAGCGCCGACCCTGGCCGATCTGCTGGCCGTCATGCAGACCGACCGCCGCCGGATCGAGCTCGCGTTGCGCGAGGTCGCCATCCAGGCGAGTTTCCTCGCCGCGGCCTGACGCGTCCTTGACACTCAAGCCTCCTGTATCTACGTGCCCGTAGATACAGGAGCGTGGCGGTCCGCTGGAAATGGGATCCAGACAAGGATGCCATCAATCGCCGCAGCCATAAGTTGCCGCTGAGTATTGGCGAGGTCGCCCTCGCCGATCCGTTGGCCCTGTCCCGGCACGATCCTCATCCTGACGGCGACCGCTGGGATACAATGTGCCAAGCCGGGACGGTGCTGCTGTTCATCGTCCACACATGGCCCGATGGCGACGATATCCCGGGCCGCATCATCAGCGCGCGAAAGGCAACTCGACAGGAGCGGAAGGCTTATGAAGATGGCGAACACCAGGAAGCTGACGACAGAGGAACAGGCCGCGCTTGATGCGGTTGCCGCCATGCCCGACAGCGAGATCGATACCTCGGACATGCCGGAGGTCACGGATTGGAGCGGAGCGGTCCGCGGCGGACTCTATCGCCCCGTGAAGCGCCTTACGTCCCTGCGCCTGGATGCGGACCTGTTGGAGTGGTTCAAACGCGGTGGTGAGGGCTACCAGACCCGGATTAACGCCGCGCTTCGCGAGTACGTCGAGCGCCACCACGGTTGAGCAGCAACCGAACTGGTGCGCCTGTCGCCGCGCGGGCTTGACACGCTGTTCAACGCCATCCGCACCGGCGGCTCCCGGAACTGCAACGACCTCCGGGCCTCTTCCACCGCGCTGGTCCATGCAGAGCAGCAGCTTCTGCGGATGCCGGACGCGCTGCCGCCGCCGATCAAAGAGGACCGGGAGCTCGCCAACGCCTTCGAGGCGCGCATCGAACGGGTCGCGGCGCTGCTGCGCTGCGGCATCCACCAGAACCAGATCGTCGCGGTGCGCAAGACTGGCCCCCACCGGAGAGCCTGCCCCCGCGAAGGCGGGGGGCACCCTGGCCGATCTGCTGGCCCTCATGCAGACCGACCTCCGCCGCATCGAGGTCGCGCTGCGCGAGGTCGCCATCCAGGCCAGTTTCCTCGACCAAGACGCCTGACGCGGCGGCGATCGGCGGGCGCGCGCGGGCTATACCCCGCCGCGCCATACCCACTAATTCCGCGAGCGAGCAAACAAAACCCATGCACGGTCCCGGAGGGGGCGAGCGGGCGGGCTGAAACCCCTTACCCCAGAGGCGGCGCGCGGCCTGTTCGTCCCGCAGCGCCTACAGCTACAATGCGACCAGCCGTTGGGAGACGAGAGCGTGAGTGACAACCGCGACGGGATTGCCGATGGAGACCGGAGATTAGAGCAGATCGCCACCCGTCTCAGGAGCGGTGAGGCCGGCCCGCAAACCACAGTGCGGGAGCTATTGCGGTGGTTCGGTGCCGAATACCGGGGTGTCCGCGTGAACCGGGCCATCCGCGACGCGCTGTTCGCAAACGACATTCACATTGAACCTGACCTCAATGCGACTACCATTGACGGCGTTCTGGGATTCTCCGACGGCCGCTTGATCGACGCCCTAGAGGAGGAGTTTTTCAAGACCGAGGGAAACCTCAAGCCAGGACAGCGCCTCAGCAAAATTGCTGCTGACATGCTTAATAAGATCCTTCATGAGCTAATAGCCGACAATTTGGCGGCCTGGATCGACCGCAACCCTACGGTTACGCAGAAAGAGATACAGGCGAAGGCAGACACTTTGTCTGGGCTTGGACTCGATGAACTTGAAAGAGAGGAAGGCATAATACTGCTCGCTTTTCCCCCACCGGGCTTTCGCATCGGGAGAGAGAACCGCGAAACGAGACCCGACTTTCAGCCCGGTGCCGGCGCGACTGAGGAGGCCTCTTGGTTTTTGACGGTTCACTACAGCCGCCGCAGAATGACACCTGGCGAGATGATGGAAGAGCGGCGAGATCGGGAACGGCTTTATATGGCGATAGGACGGTTTATGTTCGAGTTTTCACAGCTTGAATTCTATATACGATATGCGCTCAAGTCCGCATTAGGCCTGAATGACGAGCAATTTAGCGTTCTGGCGACCTCATACGACTTTGCATCTCTGTGCAAATCAACAAGAGAATTCTTTCGTCGGTTCGTAGAACATACCCGGCACAATCAGAAGGAGGTGGATGACCTCTTCAAGGAGTGCCTCTCGATAAACGAAAGCCGCGTGCAGATAGCGCATGGAACCTGGTTCGTCGACGCGGTCGGATTGGGAACACAACACGTGGCGCGCGGTTCCTTCGCTCCAAAGATACTTTACAAAAAGACCCACGAGTTGGACCAGATTACTGAAAAGATTATGAGTCTCCAGTGCCGCATTATGCGTCTTCTCATCTGGCCGTTTCGATGACCCTCCCAGACCTGAGCGTGACCGCCTCGGGTCTTATGACGGTCGGCCGCTCTTCTGATTGCTCTGATGGCTAGGCTGGCGTGTAACCGTACCATGCCTGATGGGCCGCCGGCCAGTCCGGAGCGAGCCCCGCCGCCGTATGTTCGGTCCGAAAGCCGGCATTCGAGCATGCCCACTCCCGCACGATAGCCGACTGCATGTCTCAAATCCCAGGTACCGGATCATCCGCCGGATTGCGATCCGGGTCACCGTTGCCTCCCTCACCCGGGACACCGGTCTGGTTGCTCCCCTGATCGCCGGCGCCGCTCCTGGCAGACGGCACCCAGCCCAGCGGCGCCATGTTGACCGCCTGCTGCACCGTGTCGCCATCCGGCACGCTCGACAGCCCCTCGGCGCGCCGCGCCTCGTTGACCTTCATCCACGGCCCACCGACCGCCTGCCGATAGGCGGTGAACCGGGAGAGCAGGTCCGCCTTGAGGAAATGCCCGTAGTCCCAATCCAGGAACGTGTCGTCGCCGTCAAGTTCGTAGAATTGCTCCGCCTTCGCCTTCCACCACTCGCAATACCCCGAGATCGGGCCATTTAGGGGACTGCTGGCCCATCTGCACCATCGCCGGGCCTTCGGTCTCGCCCTCGATCGCCAGCTTGCATACCGGCACGTCGAAGGCGCGTGCGATGTCGCGAAGCTGGAAGTTTCGGGACTCGATGAACCGGCTATCGACCATCGACAGCCCGAGCGCCTGCCATTTCAGCCCCGGCTCCAGGATCGCAGTCGCGTCCGAGTTGCGCGGATGATTCCACACGACACACCGCTGCCGGCCTCCATCGTCTCACCCCGGGGATGGACGGCCGGCCGGCACGAGCCGCACCGGCGCGGGGTATTGGCCTACCATGGGGTCAGAGGTCAGCAGCGTGATGCCTTCAACGATCGCTTGCGCAACCAGAATGCGGTCGAACGGATCCTTGTGCAGCGGCGGCAGCCCGCCAACGGCCAGGGCGTGCAACCCGGTGATGGGCAGTTCGATGGTGCCGTTGTTCAGCAGTCCACGGCGGAGCAGCCGTGCGTCCACCTGGAAATCGTCACGCCCGCGTCCGTGCTTGATGGTCACTTCCCAGAGGCTGGCCGCACTGAACACCAACTCGTTGGACAGGTCAGACAGCAGGGAGCGAGCAACGGGCGATAGGCGCCCCGGCTGCAGCGCCGTCCACCGCAGCAGATGCGTGTCGAGCAGAAGCTTCACAATCCACCAGCAAAAAGCTGCTCGATTTCCTCGCGGGCGATTGCGTCGAAATCGTCAGGGACCGTGCCCTGGCCCTCCATGAACCCGAGGCGGCGAACCCCGGCGCCGGCCGGTGCGTCGAGCGGCACGACTTTCGCCACCGGCTTGCCGGCTTTGGCGATGATGAACGGCTCGCCAGCGGCAACCTGTTCGACCAGACGGGACAGGTGGGTCTTGGCCTCGTGGATGTTGATCGTGCGCATGGCGGTCCCTGTGAACCAAGTCAGGTGAGTCTATCATGAGAAGGCCGCCGAGGGCGAGGAAGCGCGTGGCGAATTACCAGGTGATCTTTGTCGAGACCGAGCAAGAGTTGGTCGTGACCCGCAGTGCGGCAGACGCCTCACGGCACATCGGTTCGCGTTGCGACCCGATCGGACCGCGCGGCAATGTTTACGATTGACCGAGACCGGAGCACGACCATGCAGACCACGATCTCGCCAGACGGCGAGCACCTCGTCACCATGACCGCCGAGGAATAGCAGGACCTGATCGACGCCCGCGATGCTGCGGTCGCGATGCGCGAAATCGCGGCCGGCACCATGCCGACCGTCGCCGAGGCCGATGTGGATGCTTACCTCGCCGGTCCGCCGCCGCTGGCGTTTTGGCGCAAACATCGCGGTATGACCCAGATCGAATTGTCGCAGGCGGCAGACATTTCTCAGCCCTATCTGGCACAGCTTGAAAACGGCCAACGTGAGGGGGCGGTGTCGGTCTATGCCCGGCTGGCCAAGTTCTTGCCTGTAAGGATCGACGATCTGGTTTCCGATGCGTCCGCCGAAGCGAAGGGCCCGGGGTGATCTGGCACGGACATAGCCGCTCGAGCTTTGATCAACTCCGGTGCAGGCCGCCACCGCGCGCCCTACTTCCGCCGCAGCGCGAACAGCCCCTGCTCCCCGAACAGATTCGCCAGATGCGGATACCGCCGCCAGGGCGCGCGGCGGCCGGCGTCATCGGCCGCCAGCCACTGCTCCACCACGTACCCGTCCTGCTGACACAGGTCGAAGAAATCGTGGATCGTGCACGGGTGGATGTTCGGCGTTTCGTACCACGCGCGGTTCCAGGTCGGCGTCATCGGCATCCGCCCCCGGCTGAACAACTGCCAGCGCACCAGCCAGTGGCCGAAATTGGGAAAGCTCACCACCGCGCGCGTGCCGATGCGCAGCATCTGCGCCAGCACCTCGCGCGGCCGCTCCACCGCCTGCAGCGTGCGCGACAGCACCACATAGTCGAACCCACCGTCCGGGTAGTGCGCCAGGTCGATGTCCGCGTCGCCGTGCATGACAGGCAGGCCGTGCGTCACCGCGCGCGTCACCTCCGCCATGTCGATCTCGATGCCGCGCGCGTCGCAGCCCTTGGTGCGGAACAAGTGGTCGATCAGCGCACCGTCGCCGCAGCCGATGTCCAGCACGCGCGAACCCGGCGCGATCATCCCGGAGATCAGCTCCAGATCGACGCGCATGTTCTTGGCGATGAAGCGGACGGGGTCGTGGACGGTCATGGCGATGCCGGTGGCCTGGGGGCGCGGTTCTGTCCGAGGCCGGGCGGGAATGCAACAGCCCTGCGCCGCGAGGCAGCCGAGCACCGCCGCGGCCTCTCCGATGCGGTTTCCGCGCTTGCAACGCTTCCGGGGTCGGGGTAAGGGAAGTTCAATTGCAAGTCATTCGCAATTGCGGAGCCGGCCCGGATGTTCGTCAGCCTGATCATCGTCTTCCGAGAAGCCATGGAGGCCGGCCTGATCGTCGGCATCGTCCTGGCCGCCACCGAGGGCGTGCCTCGCCGCGCCCGCTGGATCGCCGGCGGCATCGCCGCGGGTGTCGCCGGCGCCAGCCTGGTCGCCGCCTTCGCCGCAGCCCTGTCCAACATGTTCCAGGGCGCCGGCCAGGAGGTCTTCACCGCCGCCATCCTGTGCTTCGCCGTGGTGATGCTGAGCTGGCACATCCTGTGGATGTCGCGCCACGCCGCCGTCGTCAGCGCCGAAATGCGCGAGGTGGGCAAGGCCGTGCGGCTGGGCCAGCGCTCGCTCGCCGCGCTCGGCGCCGTGGTCGCGGTCGCGGTGATGCGCGAGGGTTCGGAAGTAGTGCTGTTCCTCTATGGCGTGGTCGCGGCCACCCACACCGACCCGGTGGCACTCACCACCGGCGGCGCCGCCGGACTGGCGCTGGCCTGCGCGCTGTCGTGGCTGCTGTACCGCGGCCTGGTCATCATTCCGCTCCACCGGCTGTTCGGCGTGACCAACTGGCTGATCGCCCTGCTCGCCGCCGGCATGGCGGGGCAGGCGGCGGAGATCCTGCACTCGGCCGAGTTGCTGCCCGGATGGGGCGAGCAATTGTGGAACACCAGCTTCATCATCGCCGACGACAGCTTCCTGGGCCGCAGCCTGCACGCGCTGGTCGGCTACTCCGCCCGCCCGTCGGGCATCCAGCTTGCGGCATGGCTCGCGACATTGCTGGTGCTGGTGACAGCCTCGCGCATCCTGAGCAAGCCGCGTGTGCACGCGGTGGCGGTCGCCGCGGCGGTAGCCGTGCTGGTCGCGGGCAACGGCACGCCGGCGCGCGCCGATGCCCTGCCGACGCTGGTGTTCCATGACCACCGCTTCGTCCCGGACCGCATCGAGGTGCCGGCAAACCAGAAGTTCAAGCTGTTCGTCAAGAACACCGACAACACCGCCGACGAGTTCGAAAGCGTCGATCTCAATCGCGAGAAGCTGGTAACGCCGGGACAGACGATCACCGTCTTCCTCGGCCCGCTGTCGCCTGGCAGCTACAAATTCTTCGGCGACTTCCATCAGGACACGGCCCAGGGCGTGCTGGTAGCGAAATGATCCGTACCATCGTTGGACTGACCACGGTGCTGGCGCTGCTGGCACCGATCAGGGAAGCGCGTGCCGATTACCATATTTTCTCGCCGTACGAGATCGATCTTGGCGAGCTGGAGATCGAGCACAATGGCGACGCGGTGTTCGACCGCCGCCCCGACCAGACCCGCGCCGCCAGCTACACGCTGGAACTCGGCACCGGACTGACATCATGGTGGCACAGCGAAATCGAGCTTGGCTGGGACCGCGCGCCCGGTGACAATCAGCCGACGCTGCTGACCCAGGCGGTGACGGAGAACATGTTCCAGCTCACCGAGCCGGGCGAGGATTTTTTCGATACCGGCTTCTATTTCGAATACGGCCAATCGACGACGCACGGGCAGTACGCCGCGTCCAACGAGATGACGTTCGGCCCGGCGATCGGCAAGGACATCGGCCGCACCACTAACATCATCAACTTGTTCCTGACACGTCAGCTTGGGCCGGACCAGACGACCCACGGGATGGATTTCAACTACGCCTGGCAAACCCGCTATAATCTGTGGACGCCGCTGTCGCCCGCGGTGGAAATCTACGGCGACATGGGGCCTCTGGGCCACGTGCCGCGCTTTTCGCAGCAGCAATTGCTGGTGGGACCTGTGGCCATCGGGCAGATCGGCCTGAACCAGTTCGGCCTCGGGCACGCCGGACAGTTCAAGTACGAGCTCGGCTGGTTGTTCGGCGCCACCGACGCATCGGCCCGCGGGACGCTGCGCTGGCGGCTGGAGGTGGAAATTCCGTTCTGAGCGTTGCTCAGCTCTCGGCCATGATTTTTTCCCGTGCGGCCGACGCAATGAACGCGGAACGGGTCAAGCCCCTGACTTTGGCCGCCTCGTCGATGGCCTCCAGCAACGCGGCGTCGAGCGACAGGTTCGCCCGAACGGCCCGCCCGCTGTCGCGCAGCAGCGGGATCATGACGGCCGTTTCACCGGACCGCACATCCAGCTCTCCGTCACGGATGATCTGGCCAAGGGATCGTGCCGACGGTATGGCAGATCCCTTGCCGGCGCGGTGCTCCGCCCACTCGCGCACAGCGGAAACCGCGTCGGCGATGGCAGCTTCGGGTGTGTCGCCGCCGCCATGACAGCCGGGGAGATCGGGAACGCGCACGCCCCAAATTCTCCGGGACCCGTCAAGAATGCCGACAAAGTGCGGCATGGCTCGCTCTCCTAAATCCACCCCGCCAGCTTCGCAATCGATCGCGCGACGCCAGGCGATTGCTGTTTGTGACGCGGCACGACGACCAGGGCGTCGGGCCAATCGGAATGCTCGAATTTATCGTGCCTGGTACCGCCGACGTTCACCCAGCCCTCGGCCTGCAGCCTGGAGATTATCTTGCGGGTGTTGGTTTCAGGCGTTGGCATGCAGCCTCGCGTTGCGCAAAATATTGCGCAACAATAGATGGCTGTCAAGTCACAAGTCAGGCGGAAAAGTCAGCCACCGGAACAACGCGCGGCGAGACGGCGGGCGCCGCAGCACCCGCCGTTGCCACCGCGGCGCCGGTCAGACCCCGGCGTATTCGGTCGCGATCGCCTTGTTCGTGTAGTCGGTCAGCAGTGCCGTCGATACGATACCGATGATCGCACAGATCGCGATGTAGATCGCGATGGGCCACGCCGTGTGGTACGTGGCGAACAGCGACGTCGCGTTGAACGGCGACGGGCCGCCAGCGATGATCGAGGCAAGCTGGCAGCCAAGCGAACACCCGCTGTAGCGCAGGCGCGGCGTGAAGCTTTCGGCGATCAGTGCGGCCTCCGGTCCGTACTGCGTCATGACTGGCAGCAGCGAGATGGCGATCGCCACGAAGATCACCCACGGTATGCCGGTGTTGAGCATGGCGATATGGACGAAGCCGAACACCCCCATGAACAAGCAGCCGATCATGAACACGTTCTTGCGGCCGACGAAGTCCGAGAAGTAACCGGAGCACACCACCCAGATGAAGCCGAGCACCGTCTGGGTGATCACGGCGAGCAACACGAAGTCGCGCGACTGACCCAGTGCAGTCGTGGCGTAGGTGAAGATCCATGCGCCAACGATGTAGCCCGGTGCTTGCTCCGGCTCCGGACCGTTCCGGACCGTTCCGTTGACGCCGCGCCGGCCGCCGCGTATGCATAGCGCATGCACAGCACGCCTCGCATCGAGATCGCCGCGCGCCGACGCCCCCGTCCCAGGACGGGGGAGTGGCGTTTGCGCGCACGCTAAGGCGAGTTCCGCAGACTGATCACAAAGGCCCCTGTCGGCAGCGACGGGGGCCTTTGTGCTGTCAGGACACCCTGTCGCTCCGGTTCCACCAGTAACCAGGAGGACATGATGACCAATACCCAGACGACCAAGGGCGAGCCAGGCCCGTTTGCCGCGGTCATGGACATTACGCCGCGCCCGCCCATCGTCTTTGTCGCCGGCGAGGGTTCGTGGCTGACCGACGCCGACGGCAAGACTTATCTCGACTTCATCCAGGGATGGGCCGTGAATACGCTCGGGCATTCACCGCGGCCGATCGTCGATGCACTGACGCGACAGGCGGCCCAGCTCATCAATTGCAGTCCGGCATTCTACAACGCGCCGATGCTCGGGCTGGCGGACCTGCTGACGCAGCACAGCGGGTTGCACCAGGTGTTCCTCGCCAACAGCGGCGCCGAGGCGAATGAAGGCGCCATCAAGCTCGCCCGCAAATGGGGCGCGAAATACCGCGACGGCGCCTATGAGATCGTCACCATGGACCACGGCTTCCACGGCCGCACGCTGGCGACCATGGCCGCGTCGGGAAAGCCGCAATGGGAGCAGCTTTTCGCGCCGAAAGTGACGGGGTTCAGCAAGGTGGAGTTGAACGATCTGGCTGCGGTCGAGGCCGCGATCACGCCGCGCACGGTTGCGGTGATGCTCGAACCGATCCAGGGCGAGGCCGGCGTGTTCGAAGCCTCCGATCGTTTCCTGCGCGATCTGCGCGCGCTGACGAACGACCACGGCATTCTGCTGATTCTCGATGAGATCCAGACCGGCATCGGCCGCACCGGCACGATGTTCGGGTATCAGCACGCCGGCATCCTGCCGGACATCATGACCCTCGCGAAGGGTCTGGGTGGCGGCGTTCCCTTGGCCGCATTGGTCGCGCACCATGACGTTTGCTGTTTCGATTACGGCGACCAGGGCGGCACGTTCTGCGGCAATCCGCTGATGGCCGCGGTCGGCTGCGCGGTGGTCGAGGAAGTCGCCAGGCCGGCGTTCCTCGCGCACGTCACCGAGGCCGGCGAACACCTCGCGGATGGCCTGTACGCATTGTCGCGCCGGTTGGGCTGCGGCGAAGTGCGCGGCAAGGGGCTGCTACGGGCGCTGAACCTGAAGCGCGAGATTGCCGCCGCGGTAGTCGATGCGGCGCGTGAGGGCGGCCTTTTGATCAACGCGCCGCGTCCGGACTCGCTGCGCTTCATGCCCGCGCTCAACGTGACGCACGGCGAGATCGACCGCATGCTGCACATGCTCTGTGGCGCGCTGGAACACGTCATCGCGGCTTGATACGCCGGGGGCCCAAGGCAATCGGGTGAACGGCGGAAGGTCAGGGCTCCGCCCTGAAACCCGCCAGGAGGCTCTGCCTCCTGGACCTCCGGCAAGGGCGTAGCCCTTGCAACCCGTTTGTTTCGCTGGATGGCCGGGAGGGGGCACAGGGCCGGAGGACCACGCGTCGCCAACGTTGGCGATGCGGGGTCCTCCGGCC
>DASXFW010000106.1:0-17209 GCA_036489395.1 Acetobacteraceae bacterium
GATTTGTATAACACCGACCCCTCCCCCTAACCCCCTCCCTCAAGGGGAGGGGGGACTCTTCCTACGCCGCCAACCGCCCTGCCACTACCGCTGCGAACGCCTGCGTGCCCAGCGTTCCGCCCAGGTCCGCGGTCCGTTCAGCCGGCGTCGCGACCGCCGCTTCGACCGCCACTTCCATCGCATCCGCCGCCGCGACGAACGCGCCGCCGCGACGCCCGCCCAGCCAGCGCAGCAGCATTGCGGTGGAAAGCAGCAACGCGGTGGGATTGGCGCGGTCCTGGCCCGCGATGTCGGGCGCGGAGCCGTGCTGCGCCTGGGCCACCGCGCGGTCGTCGCCGGCGTTCAGGCTGGCGCCAAGGCCCAGACTGCCGGCAAGTTCCGATGCCTCGTCCGACAGGATGTCGCCGAACATGTTGGTGGTGACGATGACGTCGTAGCGCGACGGATCGCGCACCAGATGCGCCGCCATCGCATCGACCAGCGCGTCGTCCAACGTTACGTCGGGATAGTCCGCGGCGATGGCGCGCACCTCGCGCAGGAATAACGCGTCGGAGATGCGCAGCACGTTCTGCTTGTGCACGGCGGTGACGTGGCGGCGGCGCGTGCGGGCGAGTTCGAACGCGGTGCGGGCGATGCGGCGGCTAGCCTCGGCGGTCACTTTGCGGATGGCCAGCGCCATGTCCGGCGTGGGCATGAACTCGCCGATGCCGACGGCCATGTTGCGGTCCGCGTAGAAGCCTTCGGTGTTCTCGCGCACGATCACCAGGTCCATCGGATGGCGCAGGACGGTCATGCCTTCGCGCGAACGGGCGGGGCGGATGTTGGCGTACAGGTTGAAGTGCGTGCGCAGGATGCCGGACGGGTTCACGCCGCCTTGCTCGGCCGGCGGATAGTCAAGATGCGACACGGGACCAAGGATAACGCCGTCGGATCGCTGCACCGCGTCCAGCACGGAAGCGGGCAGGGTGGTGCCCTCGCGTCGCAGCGTGACGAGGCCGATGTCGCGCGTTTCGTAACTCAGGCCGAGGTTGAAGCGCGCGTCGGCGCGGCGCAGCACCGTCAGCGTGGCGGCGACGATTTCCGGACCGATGCCGTCGCCGGGGAGGATCAGGAAGTTGGTGGTCATGGTGCGCGCCGTGCGGTGGGTGGGTGCGGGACGTTGTGGTGGCGGGGCATGTGGGGTCAAGCGGTGCCTGGACGTGACGCCACGCAGCTTGGTGCATGCCGCATCGCGCCCACGCATGATGCGGTTCGTCAGGACGGTCGTATGGAGAACACAATCGACGTCACGATCCCGGTTGATCCCGAAATCGCGGAGACGCTGCGCGATGCGCGCAATCGCGTCGCCGTAGGCCGCCGCCTCAGCCGTGTTCTCCGCCCGCTGCCGAGTGACGATGCACTCCCGGAAACCATCGTCACCCTGAGTGCGGAAATTCGCGTGCCAACCATTGTTGCAAGCGATCAAGATCTGCTCTCGTGCTGCATTCCTGGCGCGGAATACGAGTTCTCCGACCAGCGGAGGTCCTGGCGACCTGAGTCGCGCAACGTATGGATTGATAGTTGCTTTCGATTTCCGGCGGCCGATCGAAAAGAACCGGAGACGCAGGGAACCGAGGCGGCCTTCACAAAGGCCATCTAACCGCAACCTTGCGTCCAAAGAACCGGGAGCGATACAATGCCTGGCGGAAGCGACCCCAATGGCTACCATCATGGCAGAATTTGGGGTTGGTCTGGGGATTGGCCATCTTAACGTCGGACGCGACATTCTCCCAGAACGCCAGATGAGGTACATACGGCTGAAATTGACATCGGAGGGCACGCCATGAGACAACTGCTACCAGCAATGTTCGCACTAACGGCGGCAATGATAGTTGCATCGAACTCTCATGCAGAGAAGATGACACCACCACCGACAGATAATTCCATATCAATGGGTCTCACGGAGCATTATGCAAACAAAGATTATAATTACACATGCCACCCAACGCTCGAAAGTCAAAAGAAGCTCAAATTAACGAGCTTCGGTGGCTCGGCGGATATTCCTGGCGATCAGAAAGAGGCTCCCTCCGACAACTTGACCATAACACTCCAGGATCCGCCGTCGATATGGTATTGCACAAAGTAATCCGCCACCGGGCGGTGGTGTTGGCCAGTACTAGGAAATCATGAGTTCGTGGACAGGCAGCGGTCGGTCAGAGACCGCATGGCCACCGTTCGGCACATGACCATGAACCTGCTGCGCTCTGCCAGGCCCGGGACGGGCCTCAAGGTCCGCCGTAAGTTCGCCGGATGGAGCCCCCACTGCCTGGGGGCCATCCTGCAACGCACAGCCTGATTTTTTCAAGCGAACCCCGTGCACTGTCGATCAATGGATTAGCCGGAAAGGTGTTCACTACAGGGGCGACCTGTTCATCGGCCCGATTGCGATATTAGCTGGCTCCTGCGGCGCCGCGCCCGGCGATCCGCGCGCCACTGCGGAGCGCAAGCCCGCGGACTGACGTTTTGCACGGAACGGGAAACGTTGATGCGCGCAGGCGGAAGCGGCGGACGCGCGTTTGCAACAAATTGGCGTCCGAGCGCCTTGGGGGGCATCGCGCCGGGCGCGTCGTACCGCGCGTGGCAACGCGATTTCGCCAATACGATGGCACTGCCCAATGCGATGGCACTGCACAGGGAGAAGACGATGCTGAACCGTAAGAGCTGCGGCGCGACTCGGCGCGCCAGTGGCACCGGCCGCAACCGGCGCGGCGATCGCCGCGGCGTGTTGCTGCCCGTGGCGCTCGTCGCGGGCCTCGCCGGTGCCGCGCTGTTCCCAGGGGTGGCAACCGCCGGGCCATTGCCTGCGGACACCACCGACGTGTGGGCCAACGGCGGCCAGGGCGGAACCACGCTCAACTCGGGCACGACCTCGGTTCCGGCAACCGAGACCGATACCGGGACGTACGGCACCGCAACCGCGACTGCGTTCAACGACCCGGTAACCGGACCTGGCGTCAGCGTGAATGTCGGCACCAGCATCACCCATGATTCGGGCGGCGTGGCGTCGGCGACGATGACCTACTATTATGAGGTCGAGGGTCCGGCCAATTTGACCGGCCATCTGGCGCTGACCGATCTCACGGCAATTCTCCAGACGGCCGTGAACCACGTTGGCTTTACCGTATCGGAGGCGTTCGCCGAAATCTACGGATCGAGTGCCTCCACCGTCAGCGGGGCCACGCCCTATGATCCGACCGACAGCAAATACCTCTATGCCGCCGCCTATTCCGGCTCGTCGTGTTGCGACCAGTTTGCCCAGGCAAGCTACGTTTCCAGCGTCGTCCTGAGCGACATGCTGGAAGTGCCGGTCAACACGGTCGAACATCTGACACTCGAGGCCTATGCAACCAATTCCTAGGACGGTGTGGGCGCCAATGTCACCGCTTCGGTGGACCCATTGCTCTCGATCGATCCGCTGGACCCGAACGCCGGCCTGTATTCCATCATCCTGAGCGATGGCCTGTCCAATGGCCCGGTTCAGAACGCGGTGCCGGCCCCCGGCGGGCTGCCGCTGCTGGCAGGCGCCCTGCTGCCGCTCGCCGCCGTGCGGCTGCGGTCTGCCCGGCCTCGCATCAAATCAGAGGCTGCGTGACCCGCAAGCTCGCCCAGATACGCCTCGCGGATCAGCGGATTCTGCCGCAGCTCCGACGCTATGCCCGACAGCACCACCTGGCCCGTCTGCTTAATGCGGAGCAGCGGAACCGATCGTCTTCGACGTATCGGATCGGTAGGTAAGCCGGCGGGCCTTTGCCATCAAATCAGTTTGCGGCAGATTCGACTGATATCGCAGTTGGCAGCAGCGTTTTCAGGGTGTGCGGAATTGAAGGTTTTTGCACCAAGCTCCGATGGTCCCTTTCGTTCCAAAGCGGGGCTCCGCTGCTAGCGCCGCGTGCGATGGTCCGGTTGAATGCATTGTTGTCCGCACCCTTGGCCTATTTGCAAACACCCGCCTGTTGTGCCCCATAGGTTGCCTGGCTCACAGTGTACCCATCTCCGGCACTCGATGAAAGTTGATTAATGAGACCTTTGCATGAGAAGCCCGATATGCTGAGGTATTGTTTCGCAGATCTTACCGCCTCCCTATTCCAATCAATGTTCAGGCTATCTACTGCTACGGTAGCATCGGCAATATCATAACCATCGCCAGCATCTGATGACAATTGGCGAATAAGTCCCGTCCGTGAGAAGCCCGAGATGCTGAGGTACTGTTCCGCAGACCTGACGGCGTTGTTCTGGGGCGCATTTAGACTTTGCGCCCATGTAGGCCCAGCAGCAAACAAAGCAGCAGTTACTGCTAATTTCAGGAATTTCATTGTAACTCCTATGGAAGATGGTTTGCACTGCCTATCAGCGTTGGTGGACTGACGACGATGGCGACCGCTGGGGACTTTTCGTGATTGCCGCCGGCAACCATATAGTGACCACATGGATCAGGGAAGGATAGCTTCGATGGCAATGGCGACCCAGACCGGTCCCCTCCGGCAATTTCAACGTGATGACACGCGCGGAGAGCAGTACTATAAGCTCTCGGATAGCAGCGTCGCTTACTCAATCGAACTGTCCGACCTCGTCATCGCCGACTATGACGAGACTGGCGCGCTGCGTGGAATCGAGTTCGTCGGCAAGCGCACCGATCCACTTGAGGCTTATCTGGAGAAGGCGCGGAAAGCCAGCCGCGGGCCACTGCGTAAGCGTCCCAAGATCCCAGGCTGACCCGCCAAGCCTCGCGTCAAACCAGCGGCTGCGCCACCTGCAGCTCGCCCAGATACGCCTCGCGGATCAGCGGATTCTGCCGCAGCTCCGACGCGGTCCCGGACAGCACCACCTGACCCGTCTGCAGCACATACGCCCGATGCGCAATCGACAGCGCCATGTTGGCATTCTGCTCCACCATGAAGATCGTCGTCCCCTGGCGGTTGATCTCCTGGATGATATCGAACGTTTGCTCGACATACAGCGGAGACAGCCCCATCGAAGGCTCGTCCATGCACAGCAGCCTCGGTCGCGCCATCAGCGCGCGCCCCATCGCCACCATCTGCTGCTCTCCACCCGACAGCGTGCCGGAGATCTGGGTGCGCCGCTCCTTGACCCGCGGGAACAGCGTATAGACTCGTTCCAGGTCCTCATCGAACTCGGCGCCGCGCTTGCGCAGATAGGCGCCCATTTCCAGGTTCTCGAACACCGTCATGCGCGGGAACAGCCGGCGCGCTTCCAGCACGGGGGCGATGCCGCGGCGCACGCGCTCGGCGGTTGGCAGGCGCTCGATCGGCTGGCCGTCGTAGATCACCTGGCCGCGCGTGGGTCGCACCACGCCCATGATGGTCTTCATCGTGGTCGATTTGCCGCAGGCGTTGCCGCCGAGCAGCGCGATGATCTCGCCCTGGTCGATCTCGTAGTTCACGTCTTTCAGGACGTGCAGGTCGCCGTAATGCGTATCGACGTGGCGGAATTCAAGCAGCATCGTCATGCACTTCGCGAGCGGCGTGAAACAGGGTCGGACGCGCACGCGGCGAGGGTGGGGCGGGCTGGTGCCGACCCGGTCAACCCCTCACCCGGCGCTTTGCGCCGACCTCTCCCGCAAGGGGAGATGTGTTTTGCTTTACGCGACATGCGCCATCCCTGCGGCAGCGGCTTGCGCGTTTCGACCAAGATAAGCCCGCAGCACTTCCTCGTCCTGCCGCACTTCCAAAGGCGTGCCTTGCGCAATGACCTCGCCATGGTCGAGCACGTAAACCTTGTCCGCCAGCGTGGTCACCACATCCAGCTTGTGCTCGATCAGCAGCACCGTCAGCCCGAGGCCATTCAGGCTCTTGATTTGCTCCGCCAGCTCCAGCGTCTCCGCCGGGTTCATGCCGGCCGTCGGTTCGTCCAGCAGCAGAATGCGCGGACGCGACGCCAGCGCGCGGGCGATCTCGATGCGGCGGCGGTTCGCGTAGGACAGGCCCAGCACCATCTGCCCGACGCGCGGCGTCAGCCGGTTGCCGAAGATGGAGAACACCTCCATCGCCCATTCGCGCGCCGCTTTCTCTTCCGCACGCGTTCCGGGCGGCTGGATGATGGCACCGAGCACGCCGGTGGACAGCCGCGCGTGCTGGCCGATCAGCGCGTTCTCCATCACCGTCAGGTTGGGAAACAGCCGCAGATTCTGAAACGTGCGCGCCACGCCCTTCGCGAGGATCTGGTGCGGCGCAAGATGCATGATCTCCTCGCCGTGGAAGCGGATCGATCCGCCTTCCGCATCGACCAGACCGGTGATCACGTTGAACAGCGTCGATTTGCCCGAGCCGTTTGGCCCGATCACCGCCACCACACCGCCGTTCGGCACCGTGACATCGACGCTGTTCAGTGCGGTCAGGCCGCCGAACTTCACGGTGACGCCCTTGATCTCCAGCGCCGTGGCGCCCGTGCGCACGTCGCCGCCGAGACCTTGCAGCTTCAGATCGGAGAATCCGCCGCGGCGGATTTCCGCGTGCTGCTGATCGAACGTCAGCGCGGCCTGCTTGCGCGTCGCGGGAATCAATCCGTCGCGCCGATACAACATCATGCCGACCAGGATGAAGCCGAAGATCAGCTCGATCGATGGCACCAGATCGACATGTTCCAGCCAGCGATTGCCGACCAGGGTGCCGAACGCGTTCAGCCAGCCGGTCAGGTCTTCCAGCCACCAGGATTGCAGGAGCTGCAGGATGAACGCGCCCAGCACCACACCCCAGACGCTGCCGATGCCGCCGAAAACGACCATCACCAGGATCATCACCGAGACCGGGTAGCCGAACATCTCCGGTGTCGCCGTCTGCAGCTTCGCGACATAGAACACGCCGGTCATGCCGCCGAACGCGGCGCCGATGGCGAAGGCGAGCAACTTGAATTTGGTGCGGTCCACGCCCATCGCGGCGGCGGCGATCTCATCCTCGCGGATCGCCATCCAGGCGCGGCCGATGCGCGAATCACGCAAGCGGATGGAAATAAAGATCAGCATCGCGACCATGCAGATCGCGACGTAGTAATACGGCGTGGCGCTGACGCCGAAGCTCCAGCCAAGCAATCGCGGCGCCGCCACGCCGTTCAGTCCCGCCGCGCCGTTGGTCAGGCTGGCCCAGTTGCGCACGACGATCGGTACGATCTCGCCGAAGCCCAGCGTCACGATCGCCAGGTAGTCGCCGCGCAGCCGCAGCGTGGGAAAGCCGAAGATCACGCCCCAGAATGCGGCGAACCCCGCCGAGATCGGTAGTGCCAGCCAGAACGACAGCGTGAAGTGAACCACGCTGCCGGTGTCGCCTGCCATCTTCGCCACCAGGCCGAGCCAGGCGAACGGTTCCCAGAATGGGCTCCAGGGCGGCTCCAACTGGAACGAGCTGAGCACGCCATAGGTGTAGGCGCCGATCGCGAAGAAGGCTGCATAGCCAAGGTCGAGCAACCCCGCGAAACCGACCACGATGTTCAGGCCCAGCGCCAGCACGGCATAGGACGCCGCGTTGGCCATGGCATCGACATCGGCATCGTTGCTATGCCAGATCGGGAACGTCGTCGCGAAAAGCACCAGGATGGCGAGCCCGATTTGCCGCCGGCGCGCGTCCGGGATCCAGGCGATCGGCCGGAGGAGGACGGTCAGGGCATTGCTCATGCGTGGGCGTCCGTCACGACTTGTTGGGCGCCACTCGTCCGAACAAGCCGGACGGCTTGAACACCAGCACCAGCACCAGGATCGAGAAGATGAACACGTCGATCCAGGCCCCGGCGATCTGTCCGCCCAGCGCCTCGGTCAGGCCGATGATCAGGCCGCCCACCATCGCCCCCGGCACGTTGCCGATGCCGCCCAGCACTGCGGCGGTAAAGGCGCGCAATCCGGCGGTGAAGCCGATGATGAAGCTGGTGAAGTTATAATAGAGGCCGAAGATCAGGCCGGCCGCACCAGCCAGCGCGGAGCCGAGGAAAAAGGCCAGCATCACGACCTTGTCCACTTCGACGCCCATCATGCGTGCTGCCTCGGGATCCTGTGCCGTGGCCCGCATCGCTTTGCCCATCCTGCTGTTCTGCACGAACAAGTGCAGCGCGAGCATCAGCACCAGCGCCACGATCCAGATCAGCACCACGCGCAGGTCGAGTGTGGCCCCGTACACCTGGAACTGCACGCGCGGCAGCGGATTTGGATAATTGAGCGCCTGCGCGCCAACTCCCAGCAGGATGATGTTGAACAGGATGTAGGAGACGCCGATCGTGGTGATCATGGCCGCCGGCCCCTTCACATTGCGCAGGGGCCGCAAACAGAGGCGCTCGATGACCACGCCGATCAGGCCGGACGACACCATGGTGACGACGAAGGCGACCAGCAGCACACCGGCCAATGACAGGCCGGTCAGGACCAGGTCCTGACCGGTCAGGCCAAACATCTGCAGCACGCCCAGGCCGATGAAGGAACCGACCATGAAGACGTTGAAGTGCGAGAAGTTGATCAGTTCGAGGATGCCATAGACCAGGGTGAACCCGAGCGCGAGCAACGCGTACAGCGCCCCCAGGCTCAGCCCGTTGATGGTCTGTTGCAGCAGCAGCGCGGTGAGCGTCATGATGGGCACATGCCCGTCATGACGGACAGTGGCCCACCCTCCGCTTTTTCTGCACGTACGGCCAGGCAGTGCGTGAAGGGCGAGGCCAGGCCCCGCCCCGGGCCGGCGCGCATTGCGTGCCCCACCCTCACGATTGCGGCGCCACGCCGATGTATTTGTACTGCGCCGACACGTCGTCCATCTTGCCGGTCTTGTCTTCCTTGATCTGGAACACGCTGACGGTGCGGTCGGCCAGGTCGCCGTACTTGTCGAACGACACCGTGCCCTGGATGGTCGGCACACTCGCGGTCTGGATCGCGTCGCGCACTGCGGCCCGGGTGACCGGCTTGCCGCTGGCGGCGACCCGCCTGACCGAGTCGATGATCACCAGTGCCGCGTCGTACGCCGTGATGGAGTAGTCCTCGGGCGCCACGCCAAAGCGCTCGGTGAAGGTCTTGACGAACTCCGCCGCCTTCGGATCGCCGCCGGTAAGGTGCGGCGAGGCGATGGTGGCGTACCAGCCCTCGGCGGCGGGGAAGCCGGCACCGGTCAGGAACGACGCGCCATACACGCCGTCGCCACCCGCCTTGATGACCTTCGGCATGCTGTCATAGGCCTGCTTCGCCAGCTTGACGCCGGCCTGGTCCACGCCGCCGTAGTAGATCGCCGCCGGGCTGAGCGCCTTTATCTTGGTCAGGATCGTCGTGTAGTCGGATGCCTTCGGATCCAGCCGGTCGCGGCCGAGCACCTTCATGCCCTTCTGGACTGCACGCTGCTGATAGGCGTCCGCCAGCCCGACGCCGTAGGCACCGCTGTCGTCAAGCACGTACACGTTCTTCACGCCGAGCGTCTCGGCCATGAAGTTGGCCATGTTGGGGCCCTGGAACGCGTCGGTGGTGACGGTGCGGAAGTAGATCGGCTTGCCGGACGCATCGTACTGTGCGGCGAACTTGGGGTTGGTGATGTCGGGATTGGTGGAGCTGGGGGTGATGGTGGCGAGGCCGCCCTCGCTCAGGATCGGGGTCATCGCCTTGCCGACGCCGCTCATTTGCGGCCCGATGGCGGCCACGACCGACGGGTCGGAGACCATCTTGCGGGCGTTGGTCGCACCCTGCGCGGGGTCGTACTGGCCGGCGGTCGCAGTTCCATCGTCCAGGGTCATCAACTGGAATTGGTAGCCGGGCACCGCGTTGCCCTGGTTGGCGCCGTCGAATGCCAGAATGATGCCGTCGCGCACGCGCGCGGCGTCTTCGGCGTCCGCGCCGGTCAGCGAAAGATCGATGCCGATCTTGACGATCTTGTCGGCGGCGTAGGCGTGGCGGGTTCCGGCACCGAGGGCCGCCGTCATGGCGGACCCGGCAAGCAATTGTGCGGCGGCGCGACGCGTGATCATTTGGTTGGTCTCCCTGCTCCCGATAACTTTCTGCCGCTCGCCCCCCAGCGGGCGGCGCCAGTCAGTCTGACAGACGCAGAATTGAACGGACAATGCGTCGGGAGCAAGCAGGATTGTGATGCTGCCCGCGGATCAGGCAGATTCTCGGGTTGCCGGCCCCCGAATTGGGTGGTCGGATCGACCAGCCGCCCCTCGATGCGCCAGCCGCGTGCCCTGCGTGCCCTGTCTTCCGGCCCGCGCCGCGGAGGCCGTTGCCGCGTTTCATCCGTTGAAATGGGCGACACAACGCCTGTTACCAGCACCGGTTGTTGCGGCCTGGTGCATGCGCGGAGTGGTTGCTAAGCCGGCGCGACGGCTCCGGGAGGGCGGCAAGCCTCGCGCGGCTGTCTGCTCTGCCGCCCTGATCGCCGGTGTGGGGCGGCGATCAAGCCGCGCTGGCCCTAGCGCCGGAAGCGCAAATCCAGCCCGCGCGAAATCCAGTACGCCTCGATCGTGTCGAGATCGATGAAGCCCGCCGGATCGGCCTTGCGTGGCGCAGCGGCGAGGCCGGGCGCCCGCTCGCGCCGCCAGATGTCCAGCAGGCGGCGCAGTTCCGCCAGCGGCTGCTCGTGATCATCGACGCGGAGGTCGAGGTCGGCGAAGTCCTCCGTCGTCACCAGCTTCACGGCCGCGGATTGGCGGCCGCGGCGATCGCCACCCGCGGCATCGCCTGCTTCCATCGCCTGCATCAGTCGTTCCGGCACCGGCAGGTCCGAACGTGCGGTCCAGGCTTCGAGGCTGGCGGCGACGGTCGGCTCGCCTGCGAGCATGTTGCCGGCGACGCTGACACCGGAAGCGGCGACGCTGCCGCACCATTCGACGCAGTTCTGTCCGGTCCAGGCGGCGGTGCGGCTGTGCCGATCCACCGCGTGCACCTGGCGGATGCCGGCACCGGCGTCGCCGGCCAATGCCGACTCAATCGCGGAGTCGGGCGGCAGGCCGCGCGCCATAGCGTCCAGGATGGCGGGCGCGAGATAGCGGTTGGTGAACGACTGGGTGGATACGGCGCCCACGCCGGCGCGGACGAACGGGCAGGATGCACCCACCGCGAAGGCCTTCGTGGCGACCGCGACAGCAAAGGCGCCGGTGACGGGGTCGTGGCAAACGATGGACCAGGTCATCGATTTTCCTTGTCATCGTGAGGCAGGCAGTGGGCCCTTCCCGTCATGGCCGGGCTTGATGCCGGCCATCTACGCGGGATTTCGCATACAGCGGCTTTCGTTGTTCGATCGGCCAGTGCGTAGATGGCCGGATCGAGCCTGGCCATGACGGGTAACCGCTTCAGTACATCACTGCCCGAAGTGGCGTCGCCTTTGCCGCCTCGCCCTGTGGGAACGCGGAAATCTCCGGATCGGGGGTCGAACCCCACATGCAAACCGCGTAACGCTCGAACGGGAATTGGCGCGGGCGGTAGGTGGCTTCGTCCTCCGGCATGATGTGCTTCACGCCGCAGGAGTATTCGTAAATCATCCCGTCGGGTCCGCGGAAATACAGCATGACCGCGGTGGACAGCGGATGCCTTCCGGGGCCGAGCAAAATCTTCACGCCCTTGTCGCGCAGGAAGTACCAGGACTTCATGACGTCATCGACATCCTCGACCTGGTGGTTGATATGCTGGATGCCCGGCCGCGGCGCGGGGAACAGCGCCAGGGAGTGATGCGCGGTGTCGATGCGCAGCAGCGCCGCGTCGCCGATCCAGTCGGAGACACGCGCATTGCACAGGCGCGTCCAGAATTTTTCATCGCGTTGCGCGTCGGTGGTGTAGAGGCCGATATGGCTGAAATGCGTCACCCCGGCATCGCGGCCGGGGAAGTAGCGCGTGCCTGAGTGGAACGGCTTGACGACGAACTCGATGCGATTGCCGGACGGATCGTTGCTGGCGATGAACGCCTTGACCCGGCGCTGGTCGCATTCGGCGCGGGTGCCCCAATGCACGGCGTGGCCGGCGGATTCCAGTTCGGCGGCGACGGCGTCCAGATCGTTCGGATCGTGCAGGTCGAAGCCGATGGCCTGGTCGGCGGGGTCGCCCTCGACATAGACCAGCGTGTGGTCGCGGGTGTCGCCGCGCACCGCGACTTTGTCGCTGCGGAAATATGCGGCCTTGCCCTCGCGCGCGACGAGTTGCAGGCCGACGATGTCGGTGGCGAAGCGGGTCGCGCTGTCGAGGTCCGGCGTGCCGACCCGGACATAGCGGATGTCGTGCAGGTTGATCATGGGAGGGGGCTCCTTCGCGGCGGGCTGGCGTCAGCGTGCAGGAGGTGGGGGCGGAAGGCAAGACGATTTGATACGCTGGTGATTGTCTTTACGGCTTCCTCGGTCGCATCGGTGTTTTCAGCATGACGACGTCAATTGCGAGTCAATGATGTGCGGTCGGCGTCGTCGCCCAATCTTCGAATGTCAAGCCGGACACACATGCAAACTCGGCGACATTGGACGTGATGAGAGGAGTTTGGTGACGCAGGGCCTGGGCGGCGATCAATAGGTCGTAGGCGCCGATGGGCGTGCCGGCAGCTTGTAGGTTGGAGCGCACCATCCCGGCGATGCGCCCGTCTTCGTCATCGAAATCCAGCAGGTCGATAGGGCCGGCGCGGAAGACCCGTAACCGTTCGGCGTTGAACGACTGACGCTGGCTCTTGAAGACGCCATACCAAAGTTCGAAGACAACGACGGACGAAACCGCCATGGCGGCGCCGCCATTGGTTGCCTTGTAGAAACGCTCGCGCACCCCGGCGGGTCTGCCGTTGATGATGGCGATACAAGCGTTGGTGTCGAGCAGGTAGTTCACTCGAAGACGTCACGAATCGGCGTCGTTGGTTGGTCGCGTCCGTCCGCCATGAACGGTTCAGCGGCGAACCGGTCGAGTTCGGCAAACCATTGCCGGACATCGGCTTCGAGCGGCTCGAGAAGGACTCCCCGGCCGATGCGACGGATGCGAACCTGATCGCCCTTGAAACGGAACTCCCGAGGCAGGCGTACGGCCTGGCTCCGGCCGTTCGTGAACAACTTCGCGGTCGTAACCTTCGGCAAGGGCGGCTCCTACGGTGGTATAGACCAGAGATATATACCGAAGGGGATCGAAGTGCAAGACCCTATTTGAACGGCAGCCTGAGGCAGATCCGCTTCCTCAGAAAATGCCCTTATGCTTTGCCAATCCATCCAGCGACCTCCCTGGCGCCGTCACCGAGCAAGGTGTGGCGCTAACCGGCAGCGAGAAGCTCGCAGACCTCAAGCCTCTGGCCGACGAGCGCGGCATAGAGCTTTCGACCGTGAGCATGCGAACGAGTTCCGCACCACGACTCGCGCACGACTCTGCGAGCCCGGTAACCTGACACTGCTCACCCCCGCACCTCCGCCCACGCATCATCCAGCGCCCGGCCCAGCCGCACCGCGATCTCATCCACCTCTACCTCGGTGATCACCAGCGGCGGCGAGAACGCGATGCGGTCGCCGATGAACCGCGTGATCAGCCCATGCGCGCGGGCGCACCGATCCACCGTCGCGCCGACTTTCCGCGCCGGATCGAACAGCGCGCGCGTCGCCTTGTCGGCGACCATCTCGATGCCGGTGAGCAACCCGACGCCGCGCACTTCGCCAACCAGCGGGTGATCGGCGAACTTCGCCAACGCCTGCTGCATGTACGGCCCGACGCGCTGGACGTGGCCGATCATGTCCATCTCTTCGTAAATCCGCAGTGTCTCCATCGCCACAGCCGTCGTCACCGGATGCCCCGCATACGTAAATCCGTGCGCGAAATTCCCCAGCTTGCGGCTTTCATCCAGCATCGCCTCAAACACGCGCTGGTTGATCAGCAGCGCGGAGATCGGCTGCATGCCGGCGCTCAGCGCCTTGGCGCAGGAGATCATGTCCGGCTGCAGATCGTACGTCTGCGAACCCCACATGTTGCCGGTGCGGCCAAAACCGCAGATCACCTCGTCGGCAATGAACAGCATGTCGTATTTGCGCACGACCGCTTGCATCTTCGCCCAGTACGATCGCGGTGGAGTCAGGCCGCCGCCGGCGCCCATCACCGGCTCGGCGATGAATGCGCCGCAGGTGTCCGGACCTTCGCGCAGGATCAGTTCCTCCAGCGCCTCCGCCATGCGCGTGGCGAATTGTTCCTCCGTCTCGCCCTCGTGGTGGAAGCGGTAATAGTGCGGATACTCCGTGTGCACGAACCCCGGGAACGGCAGCCCAAAATCCGCATGCATGTCGGCCTTGCCCGACGCGCTGATCGAGGCAGACGTGCTGCCGTGATACGCCATCGTCCGCCCGACGATCTTGCGCTTTTCCGGCTTGCCGATCGCCGCATGGTAGTACCAGACCAGCTTGATCGCCGTATCGTTCGCTTCCGAGCCCGAGCACTGGAACAGTACTTTGCTCATCGGCCCAAGGTAGGCGAGCGGTGCGATCTGCAGCAGCTTCTCTGCCAGATCGACTCCCGCCTCGTTCGTCGTCCCGCGATACAAATGATAATACCCGAGCTTGCGCATTTGCTCGTACGCCACCCGCGCCAGCCGCTCCGACGCATAGCCCAGCGACGCGCACCACAACCCCGCCGCCGCATCCAGGAAGCGCGTGCCGTTGTCGTCGTACACGTAGCAGCCCTGGCCGCGCTCGATCACCATCGGCCCCTGCTCCAGGTGCGCCGCCAGGTTGGTCTGCGGATGCACGATGCTGGCGATGTCGCGCGCCTGGACTGAATTCGGGGCGACATAGGTCATGGGCTGTGTTCCTCCCGACGGGTTGCACGGACCGTAGCACAGGATTCCGCGCGCGCCGGTCCGGCGCTTCATCATCGGTTAATCCGGATGCGTCACACTCCGCGCCATGCCCGAACCCCCCATCGCCGGCCCCGACCCTCGCAACCGGCTGCTCGGTTTTGCCTTCGCCAGCGCCGATCTGCTGATCGAGGCGCGGCCCGACGCGACCATCACCTGGACCGCCGGCGCCTTTCGCGCCCGCTTCGGCCAGGACCCCGACGCATTCATCGGCTGCGCCCTGGGCGGTCTGATCGCCGCCGCGGACCAGGAGGCGCTCGACTCGACCCTGGCGGAGGCGCGGGAACGCGGCCGTGCCGCCCCTGTCACGCTGCACCTGAATGATGCGGCGGGAACGCCTTGCGCGGTGGCCATGCTCGCCTTGCCCGGGCGCGAACCGCGCCTCTGCGTCACCATCGGTCCACTTCCAGCGCCCACGCCGCCCCGCCGCCCCGCGCTTCCAGTGCCGGCTTCGGGTTTCCGTCGCACGGTGGAGGAACAATTCCGCGCCGGCCAGGACGGCACGCTCGGCTTGCTCGACGTGGGCGATTGGAATGCGGCCACCCGGGAACTGTCACCCGACGAGCGCGCCGCCCTGCGCGAGCGCATCGAGCACTCGCTGGGCGAGACCGGCGGCGCCGGTGCCCTGGTGAGCACCCTCAGCGACGGCCGGTTCAGCCTGATGACGCGCGACAACCTGGACCTCAAGCCGCTCGCGGCCGAGTTGGAGCGCCTGCTGCCTGACCCCGGGCGCAACCCGGTGGACAGCATGGCGATCCATCTTGTGCCGGATGGGCTGACGGGTCCGCAGGCCGTGCGCGCCCTGCGCTTCGCGCTGGACCGCTTCGTCGCGGGCGGCACCAAGGCCGCGGCGGAGGCCGGCTTTGCCGATGGCCTCGCGGGCTTCGTCCACCAGGCCAACGCCAAGGCGGCGGCGGTCCGCCGGGCGATCGCCGAACGCCGCATGCATCTGGCGTTTCAGCCGGTGGTCGGCATCCGCGACCGGGTCATCCATCATTATGAAGCATTGCTGCGGCCGATCCCCAGCCACGCGCTGCCCACCCAAAGCGCGCACGAATTCGTCACGTTCGCCGAGGCCGTGGGCCTGTCCGAGGAACTCGACCTTGCGGTCCTGGACCTCGTGCTGCGGGCGCTGGACAACGCGCCCACCGCGCGGATCGCGGCGAACCTGTCCGGCCTGTCGGTGCAGAGCGTGCCGTTCCACGAGCGCATGTTCGCCCGGCTGAATTCCGCCCCGCCGGGACATTTGCTGGTGGAGCTGACGGAAACCGCCGAGATCGACAATGTCGCGGCGGCGGCGACGCTGCTGACCGCGCTGCGCGCGCGCGGCGTGCCGGTGTGCATCGACGATTTCGGCGCGGGTGCCGCGGCGTTCCGCTATCTGCGGGATTTCCGCGTCGATTTCGTCAAGCTCGACGGCGCCTATGTCACGGCGGCGAGCAACAGCGCGAACGATCGCAGCCTGCTGAGTTCGATGATCGACGTGGCGCATTCGGTCGGCGCACAGGCCATCGCGGAAGTGGTGGAAACGGAGGAGGTGTTGCGGCTGATGCAGACGCTTGGGGCCGACTTCATACAAGGCTGGCTGGTCGGTCGCCCCGGGCGGTTGCCGGCGCGGTGACGATGCTGTCGCCGCTCCCGTTGAGCGATGAACGCGTGCCCGCGCAGAGAAGGCGGCGCTGCCGTGCCGTCGCCCTGTTGCCGGCGGAGTCTGGGCGCCGTGCGGACGGGGTTCGCTGACCCCGGCCGATGGCCAGCCGGCCCGGATGGCGCTTCGCCGAAGCCGCGGGTAGTGACGCATGCGTCGCCACCAAACCGCGACCTTTGATGACGTCGTGGCGCATCTCGGCCAGAACCATGCGGACCTGTTGTTGCTCGACCTTCAGCTTCCGGCGCTGACGGGTGCTACTGGCCTGGCCTGCTTGCGCGGCCTGTTGCCGCAGGCGGCCGGCGTCGTGGTCCTGGCGGATTCCGACGACCGCAGCGTGATACTCCAGTGCCTTGCGGGCCCCTTGTGCTCGGCCGGCTGAGCGCTCCGTAAGGCAATCGAACGGCACGGCCGCGCCACTCGCCTGAAAATATCCGTTGCCTTTGTTCCCGTTTTGTGCTTTTATCCGCCCATGTTCCTCAACCCAGCCAACCGGCCGCCGCCCCTGCCTCCCAGCCCGTCCCTCGGCCGGAACGCCACCACGCCCGCCGCCAAAGCCGCACGCACCGCCGGCCTCCTCATCCTCCTCCGCAAGTTGTTCGACTACGGCAAGGGCGTCATCGCCGTGCTCGAACGCCAACCCCCCTTCACCGTAGAACATGTCGGCAAGGTCGCCCTCCGCTTCGGCACGCCCAACGTCAGGCTGATCGCCAACCGCGTCATGCGCGGCCTGCAGATCGCGCTCGCCCTCAAGGACCGCCTCGCCGCG
>DASXFW010000115.1:0-11037 GCA_036489395.1 Acetobacteraceae bacterium
GGCCCATTCCGGCATCATGTCGGGCGAATCCGGGTCTGCCCGATCTGGATCGGGGGCATAGGCTTCGGCCGGAGCGGAGTGCTGGTCGCCCATGGCGGGGGTATATACGGGAAGCGGCCGGGATTGTCAAGGATAATAACGTGACTTGGTTAGTGGCGATGCGGCGGCCGATGCCCATGGCCGTGGACGATGCATCTTCGTGGCATGGGACTACCCGCGACTTGCCCGATCTCGACAGCGGAAAGACATGGGGAGCCAAGCCCGGCCATGACGAGCCGCCGCTTGTCACGAACGAGGTTGCTTCGTCGCTTCGCTTCTCGCAATGACAGACACGTCGCGATTCCAGTCACCGTGGAAATGCTCTGGACTTTTCGCGATGACAGCTTATGCGAAGAACCGGTTCTCCGGCCGCGGCAGCCCGAGATTCTCCCGCAGCGTCGTCCCCTCGTACTCCTTCCGGAACAAGCCGCGCCGCTGCAGCTCCGGCACCACGCGATCGACGAAATCGTCGAGCCCGCCGGGAAGATACGGGAACATGATGTTGAAGCCGTCACAGGCGTTGGTGGTGAGCCATTCCTCCATCTGGTCGGCGATCATCGCCGGCGTGCCCAGCAGCGCCGGACCGCCATAGCCGCCCAGCCGTTGCGCGAGCTGCCGCACCGTCAGATTCTCGCGCGCCGCCAGAGCGATGGCACGCGCGCGTCCGCTCTGGCTGGCGTTGCTCTCGGGGATTTCCGGCAGCTTGCCGTCCGGATCGAACTTCGACGCATCGGTGCCGAGCGCGATCGACAGCGACGCGATCGCGCTGTCGTAGTGCACCAGCCCGTCCAGCCGCGCGCGCTTCTCCTTCGCCTCATCGAGCGAATCGCCGACCACGACGAACGCGCCGGGCAGGATCTTCAAATGATCGGGATTGCGGCCGAGCTTCGCCATGCGCCCCTTCACATCGGCATACAGCGCACGCCCGCCTTCCAGATCGCCGGCACCGGCGAAGATCACCTCGGCGACTTCCGCGGCGAACTGCCGGCCGACATCCGACGCGCCGGCCTGCACAATCACCGGCCAGCCCTGGATCGGCCGCGCAATGTTCAGCGGGCCGCGCACGGAATAGAACTCGCCCTTGTGGTTCAGTACGTGCATGCGCGCGGGGTCGAAATACTCGCCGGTTTCCGTGTTGCGGATGAACGCGTCTTCCGCCCAACTGTCCCACAGCCCCGTCACCACGTCGTAGAATTCACGCGCGCGGCGATAGCGTTCGTCGTGTTCTACATGTTCGTCCAGGCCGAAATTCAGCGCCGAATCCGGATTGGATGTCGTGACGATGTTCCACGCCGCGCGCCCGCCGCTGATGTGATCGAGCGAGGCGAACCGCCGCGCGACGTGGTACGGCGCATCGAACGTGGTGGAACCGGTGGCGATCAGCCCCAGGTGCTCCGTCACCATCGCCAGCGCGGGGAGCAGCGTCATCGGCTCGAACGACGTGACCGTGGCGCTGCGCTTCAGCGCGTTCATCGGCATGTTGAGCACGGCGAGATGGTCGGCCATGAAGAACGCGTCGAACTTTCCGCGCTCCAGCGTCTGCGCCAGGCGCTTCAAGCGGGGGAAGTTGAAGTTCGCGTCGGGCCAGGCGCCGGGATAGCGCCAGGCGGCGGTGTGGATACTGACCGGGCGCATGAAGGCGCCGAGGCGGAGCTGGCGTTTCTGGGTCATGGCATTCTGTCGATCCGATCGAGGGTGGATGCTGTCATACGGACCAAGCCGGCCCGCTACCAGACAATCGGCATAGGCGGAAGCGGCGGGCGCGACAGTTTCCATCGTTGGAAGGCTTGTACGAGGGCGGTGGGAATCTCCGCCTCAAAAGCGGCGTCCAGGCGGTATTGCGGCATCGACTCGGCAACGGCGTTCAGGATCGCGTTGCCTTGCAGTGCGTCCTTGTCGCGCTTCAGTGGATTGCGCTTGTCCTGCACTGACAGCCAGAGCTTTTGCAGAGCGAACCACCGCGGATCGGGCCCCACGATCCGGGCCGGCGAACCATCGCGCGCGACCACCACACGATCGACATATCGGCCGTTCAACAGCCACTCCTGTTCTTCTAGCGGAACGGGTCTGGGCTGATCGCCACGCGCCATGCCGGCGTAGCGAGAGGGAGCGACCAGGATTTCGACCTCGTATGCGTCCGCGTTTCGCGCTTGAAACGGACGCTCCGTGTTGACGGTGTAGGTCTGGTCCACCGCCTTGAGCATCGACCAGACCGGACGCGTGCCCGAGTCGTTCCGCTCGGCAGTCCAGGCGACGTCGAGATCCTCGGTTTCATCGGGCAGATCGAGTATGCGGCCCGCCGCCTCGATGCTGTAAGCGGGCACCACGCTGGTTCCGACGACCAGCAGGCACGACCCCAGCAGCGACCGCCGATCGGCCTCGCGCAGAATGGTCGCAGCCTCCCCAGCAATCAGCGGGAGCCGAAGCAACTGATAAAGCCGACAGGTGTCGGCAAGACGCGAGATGCTTCTGTCTCGTCGTGCCAGAACAGCGGCGCGGTCGGTGTGGTAGGACTTGAATGTTGTTTCGGTCGCTCCGGAACGTGGCCCGAGGCACGTGCCGCCATCGTCTGGCCGGTCGATCTGAAAGAGTTGCTCCTCGCCTCCGACGTTACGCCACTCCATGCGGTGCGGAAATGCGGCCAACAATCGCTCGGCCTCGATCCAGACATCATATTGCTGGTGCAGATTCGACGCGACCCGCAGTTGCTCCTCGCTGAAAGGCAAGACGACGCGCCGAAGCGGCGAAACCGCGCCGCGGATGCTACCTTCGTTGATCTTCTCTGTGTCGCCAAAGAGCTCGAGATAGTCTCGCAGTACCGTGTTCAACTCCGTCAGCTTCCAAACATTGCCGTCCGGATCATCGATCGGCAGCGGATGCTCACCCTGGAGCATCGCGTCCCGAACCGAGCTGAGACGTTGCGAGCTGGCTTGCACCGACTGACTGATCCTCGGATCAATCGTACCATCGCGAGCGATTATGGAATTGATCGTCGCGTCGAGATCGGACCGCACGATCTCTATGCATAACTGCAACAGATCGCCCCGGGCGACGACAAGATGCCAGAGCGCACTCCTGACCGCGGCGGCGATTGCCTGCGTGCCGTCCTGTGCCAGTGCGGCTGCAAGGTGGTCCCAGGCCATTCGGACATCGTTGTTGACGACATCCGGGACCGATTCAGGACGGCCGAATTTTCGGGCGATCGCAGCATAAATCTCGACCAACGGGCGAAGTGCCGTCCGATACTCGTCCATTGCCACGTTAATGGCTCGTTCTTGCTCAGGGTTCATGGTTCGGGCTGATCCCGGATCCCGAGGCATGCTCGCCGCGGCAAGGGCGGATCACCTACGGTTCCGTCCGGCCAGGCGGACGCTGGAGGAGACGCCTCGTCTGCTCGGCGGCAGTCCTGACAGACTTCATGGCATCGCGCGTCGGCCGCCATCCGGGATCAGCCAGTAGGACATGAAGGTCCGGTTCGGTCGAGTAGAGTGCCCTCGCGTTGTGCTCCGGCAAGTGCCCCGCCGCTTTGAGGGCTTCGAAGGTCGCCAGAAGTTTTTCGTGCGACACGCGATCGAACGCCCGAGTCCTTTGCAGGTCGCCAAAGACATCGTCGGGTTCCGGGGGAACCTGGTCGGTCATTTGCTGCCCTCCGTCCGGTACAGCGACGACGCCGAGCCGGGACTGACGTTTATATGGGCAATGTTGAGGCCCGTCCAAGCTGCACGGCGGTGCCGCGAGGCTGTACCGTGCCGCGAGGCGGCACCACATCGTCGCAATACAGCAAGCTCGTGGTCCGCCACTTCGGAGGAATCGCGTCTATCCGGGCCACGCGATATGGTTCGTGGCAATTGGGATCATCAGCGTACCTGAAATCCGGCAGAGGGGAACCATGACGACGAATCGCTCCGTGATCGGCGACGCACCGAAGCGCCGGGAAGACGCGCGCTTCATCACGGGACAGGGCGCCTATCTGGACGACCTGCGTTTCGATCGGCTGTCCCACGCCATCATCCTGCGCTCGCCGCACGCGCACGCCGCCATCGGACGCATCGACACCGAAGCCGCGCGCGCGGCGCCCGGTGTCCTCGTGGTGCTGACCATCGCCGACGTGCACGCCGACAGCCTTCACCCGCTGCGCCCGACCGTCGAAGCCAACGTGCAGACCGGCGAGCCATTCCCGGTGGCGCCGCAGCCGCTGCTGGCCGACGGCAAGGTGCGGCATGTCGGCGAGCCCGTGGCGCTGATCGTTGCAGAGACGCGCGCCCAGGCAATGGACGCCGCCGAACGCATCGTCATCGACTACGCGCCGCTGCCCGCCGTCACCACTGCGGAGGCCGCACTTGCCGCCGATGCGCCCGAGCTCACGCCCGATGTGCCGCGCAATCTTTGCCTCGACTGGCACTGGGGGGATGCTGCCGCGGCCGATGCCGCATTCGGTCGCGCCACACATACCGTGACCATGCGGCTCGACAACCATCGCATCATTACCAACCCGATGGAGCCACGCGGCGCGATCGGCACCTACGATGCGGACACGCAACGCTATACGCTGCACGTTGCCAGCCAGAGCCTGCATGGCAACCGCGACGTGACCGCGCGCGTGCTGGGCTTGCCGCCGGCCGCGGTGCGCTTCGTCGCGCCCGATGTCGGCGGTGGGTTCGGTGCGAAGAACTTTGCGTATACCGAGCATGCGCTGATGCTGTGGGCGGCGCGGCGGATCGAGCGGCCGGTGAAATGGATCGCGTCACGGTCCGAGGGCTTTGTCAGCGACCACCAGGCGCGCGACCATGTTGCGACCGCGTCGCTGGCGTTGGATGCCGACGGGCGGTTCCTCGCGCTGCGCGTGAACAGCGTCGCGAATATTGGTGCCTATACCGCGGGCGGGTCGGTCGCGGTGCAGACCAACCAGTATCCGCATCTGCAAGGCTCGATCTACGATATTTCCGCGATCGCGCTGCACGTGCAGGCGGTGCTGAGCAACACCACGCCGATCGGCGTCACGCGCGCACCGGGCTTCGCCGAGTCGGTCAACATCATGGAGCGGCTGATCGATCTCGCCGCGCGGCAATGCGGCTTCGACCGCGCGGACCTGCGCCGCCGCAACATGGTGCCCGCCGCGGCGATGCCGATGAAGAACGCGCTCGGCTTCGGCGTGGACAGCGGGCATTTCGCGGAGACGTTCGATCTCGCGCTGGCGCGTGCGGACCTGCCCGGCTTTGCCGGCCGCCGCGCCGACAGCGAGGCACGCGGCTGCCTGCGCGGCCTCGGTATCGCGTGCCACATCAAGGGCACCGGCGGATCGCCGAGCGAGAACGTCGATATCCGCTTCGAACCCGACGGCACGGTGTCGCTGATCACCGGCACGCAGACCATCGGGCAGGGACACGAAACGACGTTTCCGCAAATCCTCGCCGACCGCCTGGGCGTGCAGAACATGCTGATCAAGTTGCGCCAGGGCGACACCGACCTGACGCCGATCGGCGGCGGCCACGGCAGCAGCCGCGCCACCTACATGGGCGGCACGGCGATCTGGCGCGCGTCCGAAACGATCGTCGCCAAGGGCACGCGCGTGGCCGCCGCGATGCTGGAGGCGGCGGAAGCCGACATCGCCTTCGCCGATGGCTATTTCGCAGTCCCCGGCACCAACCGTTCGCTGCCACTGCTCGACGTCGCGGCGCACGCGCGCGAAAGCGAAACGCCGCTGGATACGTATTACGCCTGGACGCGCGAGCACATGACGTTTCCCAATGGCACGCACATCATCGAAGTGGAGATCGATCGCGACACCGGCCGCGTCGCACTGGTGCGGCATACCGCGGTGGACGATTACGGCGTGCTGGTGAACCCGATGATCGCGGCCGGCCAGGCGCACGGCGCCATCGCCCAGGGTGCCGGCCAGGGGCTGCAGGAACATGCGGTGTACGATCCGCAATCCGGCCAGTTGCTGGCTGGGTCTTTCATGGACTACGCGCTGCCGCGCGCCGACGACCTGCCGTCGTTCGACCTGGGGTTCAACGGGACGCGCTGCACGACTAACCCGCTCGGCGTGAAAGGCTGCGGCGAGGCCGCCGCGGCGGCGTTGTTTCCCGCCATCGGCAATGCGGTGCTGGACGCGCTGGCGCCGCTCGGCGTCACGGCATTCGATGGACCCGCGACGCCGCTGCGGATCTGGCAGGCGATGCAGGCTGCGCGTTAGTGACCGCGGCGGTTCAGGGTGCTCGCTGCAAAGAGCAAGGTCCTCCCCCTCCCCTTGTGGGAGGGGGCAGGGGGAGGGGTGGGTGCAGCCGCCGGAATTTCGCAATCGCGCACCCCTCCCCCTATCCCCCTCCCACAAGGGGAGGGGGGACTTCCTGATGCGCTGGTGCGTTCTGATCGTTGTCGCGGTGCTCGCGGCCTGCGGCGGGCCGGCGCCTGACGCGCACGTGCCGCCGTTCGCGCGCGTGCCGTATGAACCATTCTCCCGCCAGTCGGTGGTAGCCATCGCGTTGCGCGAATGGCGCTTGTTCGGCGAGCCGGTCGATGACGACGCACCTGGCACGCACCCGCGCCCGCCGCCGGAAGACCGGCCGGAGCGCGAACCCGGCCTGTGGCAGAGGGTCGGCGAATACTGGTGGCTGGGGCTGGACGCCGGCGCGCCGGAAGCCGGCTGGACCGGCAAGCATGATGCGAACGGCGTGGTGTTCCCCGCGAACGAAGACGGCAACTACGCATGGTCCGCCGCGTTCGTTTCATACGTGATGCGCATCGCCGGCGCCGGGCCGCATTTTCCGTACGCCGCCGATCATGCGTATTACATCGACATCGCGAAGGACATGGCGCTTGGCAAGGCCACGGGCTGGCTGGTCGCCGCGGAGCGCCCCAGCGCCTACGCACCGCAGCCGGGCGATCTGGTCTGCCACGGTCGCGGCAGCGCGGCGTCGCTGACCTACGACGATCTGCCGGCAGGTATCTTTCCCGCGCATTGTGCCATCGTGGTGGATACATCCGTGCCGGGGCAGATCAGCGTCATCGGCGGCAACGTGGATGACGCGGTCACGCTGACGCACGTGCCGGTGACGCCGGATGGCAAGCTGGCAGGACCGGACGGCACGGTGCCGGATACGCGTTATCCGTGGATGGTCGTGCTGCGACTGCTGGTGCCAGCCGCGCCGGTCGCTTGAGCGCGGGCCGGCTTTGCGCCAGATCAATGCGCCGCAAAGCGCGCCGGCTTACGCATTCCCGATCAACCCCGGGAAAGGCGTTTCCAATGCGCAAACTCACCAGCAAAATCGCCCTGGCCGCTACACTGGCGGTGCTCGGTGTTGGTGCCGCTGCGTTCGCCCAGCCGATGGGACCGGGCAGCGGCTACGGCCCCGGTTACGGCGGCATGGGGCCCGGGATGATGGGCAGCGGTTACGGCTATGGCGATCCTACCGCCTACCTCGATGGTCTCAAGACCGAGCTCGCGATCACGCACGCACAGGACGCAGCCTGGAACATTTATGCCGACGCCGTGAAGCGCGCGGCGGAGCAAATGCAGGGTGTCCGCGCGACGATGTGGGACGCTATGGGGACGGCAAGCTGGCAGGAACGGCGAGACATGATGAACAGCATGTTCGATGCGCGTCAGCAGGCTTTCCAGATCGTGCAAGCGGCGGCAGGAAAGCTGCTGCCGACCCTGACAACGGCGCAGCAAGCGAAGGCCGAGAATTCCCTGCCGGGGCTGGCGGAGCCTGGACATGGCGGGCCTGGCCGCTGGCGGTAAGTGCGACGGCCTTACGTGCCGTCTGTTGGCGGCGGACCCTGCGGTGCAGGACGGTTGATGAAGGTTGGGATTCCCGCCAGGGCGAAAAGGTAGTAGTGTGAACCCTAGTGCCGCCACCGGCATGCGTGGCCGGTGGCATAGCGAGTTGTTGTCGGCCTGCGAGGCAGGAAATGCCACGCGGCCGACGCTGGGCGCCTGCACCAATAAGACACGAGGGAACGATGGCTGAAATTCTCGCGCTCGGCATATCGCACTACCCACCGCTGGCCCGGTCGGATGACCGCATGGCCGGCATCCTGGTTCGTATGCTGGAGAACCCCGATCTGCCCGCCGAGCTTCGCACGCCGGAGGGGTGGCCGGCCGCCATGCGCGCCGAGTGGGGCGACGATCGCGGCACCACGTCGGCAGGGCGGCATCGCGCCGAGCTGGTTGGATGGATGCAGCGTGCGCGCGCGGCGCTCGATGCGTTCAATCCGGATTTCGTGCTGATCTGGGGCGACGATCAGTACGAGAACTTCCGCGAGGACATCATCCCGCCGTACTGCATCAACGCCTACGAGCAATTCAATTTCAAGACGCCGCCTGGCAATGTCTGGGGCGAGACGGATAAGACCTACGTGCTGCCGGGCAACCGCGATGCGGCGAAGATGCTGGCCACGGGGCTGTTAGAGCACGGGTTCGATACGGCGTATGCGTACAAGCCGCTGCACCATCCGCTGGGGCATGCGTTCACAAACGCGATCTTCTATCTCGATTACGACCGGCGGGGATTCCCATATCCGATCGTGCCGTTCGCGATCAATTGCTACGGGCGAAAGGTCGTGTCGCAGCATGGCGGCGTGCCGGTGTTCGACAGTTCGCGTCCGACCGCGGAACTGGACCCGCCGGCGCCGGCCCCGTGGCGGCTGTTCGATCTTGGTGCGGCGACGGCGCGTATTCTGGTGGACTCGCCGTATCGGGTGGCGGTGCTAGCTTCGTCCGGCTGGTCGCACGCGTTCCTGACTGCGAAGAACCATTATCTGTATCCGGACACGCCGGCGGATCGGCGGATGTATGAGCATTTGCGTGCCGGGAATTACGAAGCCTGGCGCGGGTATTCGGGGAATGCCGTCGAGGACAGCGGGCAGCAGGAGCTTCTGAACTGGATGTGCCTGGCTGGCGCACTGAGTGCGCTGGAGCGCAAGCCGGAAGTGACGGGGTTTGTCGATACGTGGATCTTCAATTCGTCGAAGGCATTCCTGATCGCGCCTCCGGGGTAAGCAGGCGTCGATAAAGATACTCCCCCTCCCTCAAGGGGAGGGGGGAATCTACTGCTCACCGTTTTCACCTGCCCAGCTTGAAGAACTCCACCGCATTCCCCGCCCAGATCTTCGCCTTCTCTGGCTCCGGCACGTCGGCATAGATCTGGTCGATGATCCGGCGTGAATTCGGCCACTCATTTTCGATATGCGGAAAGTCGGTGGCGAACATGATGTGATCCACGCCGACATGATGCCGTTGCTCTACCGCGACGCGTTCGTATTGCACGGTGAAGTAGATGTTCTGCCGCACATAGTCGCCCGGCGGCTGCTTCAGCGGCTGGAAGCCGAGATACTCCTGCGCCCAGCCGACATGGCGCTGGTACCAAAGGTCCATGTGCTCCAGCCAGAACGGCACCCAGCCGAGCCGCGTCTCGGCGAACAGTATCTTCAATTTCGGAAAACGTTCGAATACGCCGGCCAGCACAAGCTGCGTCATGCCGACCGCCGGCGGCAGACCGAAATTCGTCAGCCACTCCAGGAACGGCCGGCGCAGCCGCTGCATGATGACCGGATCTTCCTTCGGGTACTTGAAGGTCGGCTGGCTGGCGCGCGCGCCGGTGCGGTAAAGCTGCACATGCGCGGTCACCGGCATATCCAGATCGAGCGCGGCCGCCCAGAAGCGATCGTCCTCCGGCGTCGGGTAGCCCTTGCCGTTGGGTAGCGCACCTAACAGCACGCCCTTCAGCCCGAGCTTCTTGCAGTGCTCCATTTCCGCGATCGCGTCGTCCACGTTGCTGATCGGCATCACGCCCATGCCGATCAGGCGATCTGGCGCGACGGAACAATACTCCTCGGCGAGCCAGTCGTTGTAGGCGCGGATGACGGCGCGATAGACCTCGTCATGCGCGATGTTGCGCCAGAACACCGGGCCGGCGACCATCGCGGCGAACAGGATTTCGGCATCCATGCCGTCCTGGTCTTGCTCTTTCACGCGTTGCTGTGGGCTGCCGGTGCCGGCTGCGTCGGCGACCTTGATGCCGAACGGTTGCCAGGTGCCGGCGGCATGACCGGCGCGCAGGTCGAGGAAATTGGCTTCGAGCAGCGGCTGGCCCTCGATCATCAGCGCGTCGCCGCCATCGGGCAGGTGGACGGTGTGTGGGGCGCGGTCGCGGTACTTTGCCGGCACGCGGTGGGTCCAGCGTTCCGGCGGCACTTCGAGATGTCCATCGGCGGACAGCAGGTTGTATTGCGTGGCCATTGCGTCCTCCCGTTTGTATGTCCGGGAAGCTTAGGCCGGACGGGAGGCGTGTCCAGTCAACGATGGCGAATCATTATGCAACAGCATCGGCCGGCATCGGCCCGACATGCGGAGGGCCGGCCGCCTCCACTTCATCGAGTTCCACATCGCTGAACAAGCGCGACCGGACCACGAACCGCACGCCCTCGACCGCTTCGATGGAGAAACTGTCACCACCGCCGGTGGTGATGTCGAGCGTGAGTTGGCAATTCGCCCAATAGGGAAATTGCGCGGCGCCGACATAGAACGGGCAGCCTTCCACGATGCCCAGCAACACGTCGCGCGCGCCGATGCGAAAGCCGCTGCGGCGCAGGCACATCGGCGCGCTGCCTTCGCAGCAGCCGCCGGAGAGATGCAACAGCAGAGGGCCATGTTCGTGGCACAGGTGACGGATCAATTCGGCCGCTGCTGGCGTGACGCAGACGCGTGGTAGCATGCTTTCCTCCGATGATGCGCGGACGGGGGCTATCGCATGGCGGACGCGGTGCGGAGGCCGCTATGCGCGCGTCCTAACCGGTTCTGTGTCATGGCCGGCGAAGGCCGGCCGCCCACGTCTTCGCTGCGCGCAGCGTCGCAAGTCGTGATAGGGGTAGGGAGAGACGGTTGTCCCGCCTCCCCCTCCCTCCGAACCGGACTGGCGGTTCTCCCGCATCCGGCTCTCCGGTTGGTGGTATCACCCACAAGGGGACTGACGAACCGCATCATAGGCTCCCTGC
>DASXFW010000129.1:0-22984 GCA_036489395.1 Acetobacteraceae bacterium
CCGCTTGGCCGAAGCAATCTCCCGCGGGGGATTGCTTCGGCCAAGCGGCCTCGCAATGACAGCGGCCTCGCAATGACAGGAGCCGGCCGACCCGTGCGCAGTGTCGGAATGCGCGATGAGGAGCCCCATGCCCCCGGCTGACCAGCCATCCGCGCCAGCCGACGACCGTGCGATTTCCTCCGCCCGCCGGCCGGAAGACGCGGCCGAGGCATCCCTCCGCCCGCAGACCCTCGCCGAATTCATCGGCCAGCGTGCCACCCGCGAGAACCTGGCGATCTTCATCCAGGCCGCGCGCGACCGGGCGGAAGCGCTGGACCACGTGCTGCTGCATGGCCCGCCCGGCCTGGGCAAGACCACGTTGGCGCAGATCGTTGCGCGCGAGCTCGGCGTCGGCTTCCGTGCCACCTCCGGCCCGGTGATCCAGCGCGCCGGCGACCTCGCCGCAATCCTGACGAACCTGCAACCGCGCGATGTCCTGTTCATCGACGAGATCCACCGCCTTCAGCCGGCCATCGAGGAAGTGCTGTATCCGGCGATGGAAGACTTCCAGCTCGACCTGATCATCGGCGAGGGCCCGTCGGCGCGCAGCGTGCGCATCGACCTGCCGCCGTTCACTCTGGTCGGCGCCACCACGCGCGCCGGGCTGCTGGCGACACCGTTGCGCGATCGCTTCGGCATCCCGCTGCGCCTGGTGTTCTACACGCCCGAGGAGCTCCAGATCATCGTAACGACCGGCGCCCGCAAGCTCGGCGTCAACCTGACGGACGAAGGTTCCACGGAGATCGCCCGCCGTTCCCGCGGCACGCCGCGCATCGCCGGCCGCCTGCTGCGCCGGGTTCGCGACTTCGCCGCGGTTGCCGGCGCCAATCCGGTCGATCGCGACGTGGCCGACGCGGCGCTGACCCGGTTGGAAGTCGATCGGCTCGGCCTGGACGCGATGGATCGCCGCTACCTCCGCCGTATTGCCGAACACCATGCCGGAGGTCCGGTCGGCGTCGAAACACTGGCCGCCGCGCTGGCCGAAGCCCGCGATACTCTGGAAGACGTGATCGAGCCGTTCCTGATCCAGGAGGGCCTTGTCCTGCGCACCAGCCGCGGCCGGATGATCGGCGAGCCCGGCTGGCGCCACCTCAACCTGCCGCCGCCGCCACAGGGCGGCCAGCTCGACCTGCTGCGGGATGATGAATGAACGAACATCATTTCGTCATCCCGCCGGAGGGTTGCCATCGCTATTCCGTCCGAGTCTATTACGAGGACACCGACGCTGGCGGGGTCGTGTATCACGCCAGTTACCTGCGCTTCGCCGAACGGGCACGCACCGAAGCGCTGCGCGACCTGGGAATCCCACATGCGGAGCTGCTGGAACGATTCTGCTTGATGTTCATGGTGCGCCGCATCGAAGTGGACTATCTGCGTCCTGCCCGGGTTGACGATCTGCTGAGCATCGGAACCGAGGTGCTCGCAGTCGGCGGCGCCTCGGTGGCATTGCGCCAGACGATTCGCGGGCCAAATGGCGATTGCGCGGCACTTACGCTGCGCCTGGCCTGCGTGCGGATCGATGGGGGAAAACGACCAGGACGGATGCCGCCACGCTGGCGCGCAGCGTTGCAGGCCATGCGCGAGGCGCGTGCGGCTGGCGAATCAGAGTTGCGGGCTCCAATTAGTCCCGGGGCCGGATAGGGGGTTGTGGTGGATCGAGCGGTTGACGCGGTTCAACTCGGCGCAGCGGCGGGCGACCTGTCGCTGTGGGGTTTGTTCCTGCAGGCCGACATCGTCGTGAAGCTGGTGATGCTCGGTCTGCTGGGCGCCAGCGTCTGGGTGTGGGCCGTCGTATTCGAAAAATGGTTCAGCCTGCGCAAGGTCAACAAGGAAGCCGACTCGTTCGAGGATCGCTTCTGGTCCGGCGGCAGCCTCGATGAATTGTTCGATCAGGAAGCTACCAACCCGACGCATCCGATGGCTGCGGTGTTCGGCGCCGCGATGGGCGAATGGCGGCGCACCGTACGCGTCGCTGGCGCGGATGTGACGCACACGTCCGTGCGCGAACGGATCGACCGCGCGATTGCTGTTACAGTCCAGCGCGAAATGGATCGGTTGGAGCGGTGGATGGTGTTCCTTGCCTCGGTCGGCGCCACCGCGCCGTTCATCGGCTTGTTCGGTACCGTATGGGGCATCATGCACTCCTTCTCGGCGATCGCCGCCATGCACAACACCAACCTGGCGGTGGTCGCGCCCGGCATCGCCGAAGCCTTGTTCGCCACCGCGATCGGCCTGGTCGCCGCGATTCCCGCAGTGCTGGCCTACAACAAGATCAGCACCGACCTTTCGCGCTTCGCCTCGCGGATGGAGGGCTTCGGCGCCGAGTTCAGCGCCATCCTGTCGCGCCAGACGGAGGAACGCGCGTGAGGTATGTGCCGAGCTACGTAGAGGTTTGTAGAGAGTCCCCCCTCCCCTTGAGGGCTTGGGCCGCGAAGCGGACCGAGGTTAGGGGGAGGGGTGCCTACATCCGCGCTGACCGGGTTTGTGCGACCCCTCCCCCCGACCTCGGTCCGCTTCGCGGCCCAAGCCCTCAAGGGGAGGGGGAGTAAGTAGCCATGGCCTTCGCACTCAACACCCGCACCGGCCGCGGGCGTTATCGCCCACTTGCGGAAATCAACGTCACGCCCCTCGTGGACGTGATGCTGGTGCTGCTGATCATCTTCATGGTCACCGCGCCGCTGATGACATCCGGGGTCTCGGTCGATCTGCCGAAGACCAATGCGCAGCCGATCAACAGCGACAGCCAGCCGCTGACCGTCTCGATCAACGCGCAGGGCACGATCTACCTGCAAAATGAGCAGGTTGATCTGCCGCAGCTCGTCGCGAAACTTCAGGCGATCTCGCAGAACAACGTGGACCGTCGGATCTTCGTGCGCGGCGACAAGGACCTGCCGTACGGCCGCATCATGCAGGTGATGGGCACCATCACGCAGGGCGGCTTTACCAAGGTCGCGCTGCTTGCCGAGGCAACCGCGGTGCAGCCTGCCGCGTCATCTGCCACGCCTGCCGCCACCCCGGCCCCCGCCGGCGGCAAATCGGCTCCCGCGAACCCGAACGGATGAAGGTTGCAGCGTGCTGCAACAACTTTTGCACGGCGAGGGTCAGTACAGCCGCACCGGGAACGGCGTTCCGCGGGAACTGCGGCGCGGCGCGATCGTCTCCGCCGTCCTGCATGTTCTCATCCTGGCTGCGCTGCTGATCGGCCTGCCGCTGGCCACGCCGCCGGAGCCGCCGCCGGAGACCACCGTCGCGATGGTGTTCCAGGGCACCGCGGAATCCTCGATGCAGGCGCCGCAGCCGGCCCCCACGCCGTCGCCCGCCCATGCGCCGCAAACTCCGCCCGCGCCGGCGGTGACCAAGCCGCCGACCAAACAGGCGGTCGAGGCGCCGCCGCCGCCGCCGCCACCCCCTCCGCCGCCGCCGCAGGCGCAGCAGGCGCCGGCACCGCCGACCCCCACGCCGCCCAAGCCGGTGCCGCCGCCGACGCCGCAGCTTGCGCCGCCCGCGCCGCCGCCGCCGGCACAGCAGACGCCGCCGAAGCCGAACCCGCCGCAGCAGGCGCAGCCGTTGCCGCTGCCGCCGCCCCCCGCGCCGCCGCCTCCCGCGCCGCCCAGCGCGACCTCACAGCCGAATGCCACCACCAATCCGGCGGCGAACAGCCAGGCGCTGCAGAATACGCTGGAGAAGCTGCGGCAGCTTGCGGAACAGAAGAAGCCGCCGACGGCGCAGTACAATCCGCAGCAGGGCGGCGCGCAGGATGGCGGCGGCAATCCGCTGAGCAACGATACGTCCGCATTGTCCGCGACCCAGCGCGGCGCGATCGGCGATCACGTTCGGGCGTGCTGGACCTATGACCCGGGCGCGCTCGGCGTCGATAAGATGCACGTGATGTTGCAGGTGACGACGGATGCCTCCGGCGTCGCACGTGTCGCGCACGTGGTCGGCGACGATCGGGACCGGCTGTCCGATCCGATATTCCGCGCCTTCGCCGACCGCGCGAAGAACGCGGTGCTCGATCCACGCTGTGCCAACCTGCCGCTGCCGGGCGGCATGCTGGGCAAGAACAACGTTCTCACATTCCGTTTCAGTCCCTGAGATGAACGCCGCATGACGGCGAGGTGCGTTGAAACCCGACTGCGAATGGTGGAAGACAGCCGCATGATTTACATCCCCAAACGTGTCGTGGGCCGCCGCGCCCTGCTGGCCGGCGCCGCCGGCTCGATGGCCGCACTGGCCGTCCGGGTCCCGGTGCATGCGCAGCCGGCGCCGCCCGCTGCGCTTCCTGCTCCGGGCGGCCCGCCGCCGGCGCAGGGCAATGCGGCGTCAGCGGTCATCGACGTGAACCGCGCGCGGGTCGCGCCGATCCCGATCGCCATTCCGGACTTCGCCGGTCCGGACGGCGACTCGGCGCAGATCGGTCGCAACATCGCCGCCGTCATCACCAACGACCTTGGCAATTGCGGCTTGTTCCAGGCGCTCGCTCCGGCGTCGTTCGCGCAGCAGAACCTCGCGCCGTCCGAAACGCCGAATTTCCAGAACTGGTCGGCGATCGGCGCCCGCGCGCTGGTGTCCGGCGGCGCCTCGGTGCAGGGCGGCAACATCCGTGTCGAGTTCCGCCTGTGGGACGTGCTGCCGCAGGCGCAGATCCAGGGGACCGCCTACACAACCTCCCAGAGCAACTGGCGCCGCATCGCCCACATCATCGCCGACGTCATCTATGAGCGGTTGCTGGGCGAGAAGGGCTATTTCGACACGCGCGTCGCGTACGTCTCGGCCACCGGGCCGCGCGACCGCCGCACCAAGCGGTTGGCGATCATGGACCAGGACAGCGAGAACAACCGCTTCCTGACTGACGGCTCATGGCTGGTGCTGACGCCGCGCTTTCGCCCGACGGGCGACGAGATCGCCTACATGAGCTACGCCAACAATCGTCCGCGTGTCTATCTGTTCAATCTGGGATCCGGCCATCAGACAGTGCTGGGCGATTTCTCGGGGATGACGTTCGCGCCGCGCTTTTCGCCCGACGGGAGCACCGTGATCATGTCGGTCACGCGCGACCTGGGATCCGAGATCGTGTCGGTGGAACTGGGCAGCCACTCGGTCCGGCGTCTGACGGATTCCAGCTCGATCAATGTCAGCCCCTGTTTCAGTCCGGACGGTTCGCAGGTGGTGTTCGCCTCCGATCGCGACGGCGACCAGCAAATCTATGTGATGAATGCCGACGGATCGGGGGTGAAGCGGGTCAGCTTCGGCCACGCCCGTTACGGCGAGCCGGTGTGGTCGCCGCGCGGCGACCTGGTCGCCTTCACCCGCTATGCCGGCGACCAATCCAATTTTGCCATTGGCGTGATGCAGCCGGACGGCATGGGCGAGCGGACGCTGTCGGAAGGCTGGCTGGTGGAGGGTTCGACGTTCTGCCCGAACGGCCGGGTGATCATGTTCTGGAAGGAAACGCCGGGCAGCCGCGGTGCGGTGTCGTCGCAGTTGATGTCGGTCGATATCACCGGTTTCAACGAGCGGATCGTGACGACGCCCACGGCCGCGTCGGACCCCGCCTGGTCGCCGCTTGGGGCGTAGCGACGCCGCTTCGTGTACGAGGTGTTGTACATCGGTGACACCTGTGCGTGTCATGGTTGCCATACCCATTGGGCGGGTCTCGCGAACTTGACCGGTTTCAGGCACACAAGCTAATCGCAAGCATTCGCGGAACGGATTACCGTTATGCCGCGTGCCTACGCCTACCAGACCCCCCGCTAGCACCCCCTTCCAGGGACGAGGACCAATGAACATTAAGATGCTCGGCGCACTCGCTGCCGTCGCCCTGCTGGCGGCGTGCGCGAATAAGGAAACCGCTGTCACCCAGGGCACTGGCGCGGCCATGACCTCGGGCCCGGCGCCCGGGAGCGAGGAAGACCTGGTCGCCAATGTCGGCGACCGCGTTTTCTTCGACTTCAACAAGTCGGGCCTGAAGCCCGACGCGCGCGCCACGCTGGACCGCCAGTCGGCCTGGCTCGCCAAGTATGGCAGCGTGAACGTGCAGATCGCCGGCAACTGTGACGAGCGCGGCACCGAGGAGTACAACCTCGCCCTCGGCCAGCGTCGCGCCAACTCCGCCGCCGACTACCTGAAGGTGAAGGGCGTGGCCGGCTCGCGAATCACCACGATCAGCTACGGCAAGGACCGCCCGACGGCGCTGGGCCACAACGAGCAGGCCTGGCAGCAGAACCGCAACGCGATCACCTCGGTGCGCTGAGCCGCGTCTCTGGGCTTAGCTGAGACGAACCAGACCGGCGACCCTATGGGCCGCCGGTTTTGGTTTGTACGCCGTGTGCCCCGCGCTGACCGCGGGGGATTGTCTCGCGGCGCGCACGATGACACCGTCGCCACCCCACGGGATCAGTGAGGACACCATGGCCAAGGCGTACTGGGTCGGCTGCTATCGCTCCCTCTCCAATCCGGCAGCGCTGGCCGAATACGGCAAGCTTGCCGGTCCGGCGATCATGGCGGGAGGCGGGCGGTTCCTCGCGCGCGGCGGCGTGGCGAAGACCTATGAGGCCGGGCTGGACCAGCGCACCGTGCTGATCGAGTTCGACAGCGTCGCGCAGGCGATCGCGGCGCATGACAGCCCAGGCTATCAGGAGGCGCTGCGTGTACTGGGCGACGCCGCAGAGCGGGACATCCGAATCGTCGAGGGCGTGGGCTAACGGCCTCGCGACCCTAGCCGAGGCCCGCCTCCCTTTGTGGGCGGGTTGGGGGAGGGGTGCGTACGGCTGCCAGGTCTCGGGACCGCCGCAAAAACGCGAGGTCTTGCCTCTCGTTCAGCCGCAGTTACCCCTCGCGCAGGATCTGGCTGAGGAACAACTTCAGCCGATCGGTCTGGGGCGCCCGGAACATGCGCTCGGGCGTGCCGGATTCGACAATCTCGCCGTGATCCATGAACACGACGCGGTCGGCGACGCGGCGGGCGAAGCCCATCTCGTGCGTTACGCAGACCATGGTCATGCCTGACTCGGCGAGTTCGATCATGGTGTCCAGCACTTCCTTGATCATCTCGGGATCGAGCGCGGATGTCGGCTCATCGAACAGCATGATCTTTGGCTTCATGCACAGCGCGCGCGCGATGGCGACGCGCTGCTGCTGGCCGCCGGACAATTGTGCCGGGTATTTCTTCGCTTGCTCTGGAATCCGCACCCGCTGCAGGAAGGACATCGCGAGATCTTCCGCCTCCGCGCGGGACATCTTCCGCACTTCCATGGGTGCGAGCGTGCAGTTCTGCAGGATCGTCAGATGCGGGAACAGATTGAAGGACTGGAACACCATGCCGACCTCGCGGCGGATGGTGTCGAGCGCGCGGGTATCGTCTGTCAGTTCGGTGCCATCGACAACGATGCGGCCTTTTTCGTGTTTTTCCAGCCGGTTGATGCAGCGGATCATGGTCGATTTGCCGGAGCCTGACGGTCCGCACACCACGACGCGTTCCTTCTCCGCGATCGTCAGCGACACGTCGCGCAGGACGTGCGCGGTGCCGTACCATTTGTTGACCTGATCCAGCAGTATGGCGGCCGGCGCGCCCGGGCGTGCCATGTCGGACCCGGCGGAGGCAGCTTCGGCCTGGCTCATGCGACGCGTGCCAGGCTGGGCCGGGAGCGGGCTGGGATCACACTGGTCATTGCCACCGGGAGGGTTCGACGAACACAGGCTAGCCCATGGCGTGCCGTAAAGCACAACCTTTCCGGCACACGTCCAGCGCGCGGTTCAGCCCATTCGCCGCGCATTTGCGTTGTTTTTGCGTGCCATCAACGCCGCAGTACCGACTGCGGATTCGTCTTGCACACGTTGCGCTTTCCAATACGCTCCGGCGCGCGCCGCCGCGTAAGTCATCACGGCGGCATCGGCAGGGGGGAAACCGCTGCGCCATGTTGATCGTTCGCTCGGCGCAACTCGCGGCTATGGAGCAACTGGCGCAGGTGCGCGTCGAACGCGCGCTGCTGGGGCATCTTCGCGATGCGTTCCCGCGCGAATTCGCCCGGCTCGGCGACCCGCCGATGACCGAGGTGATCCGCCTGGCGATGAGCCGCGCCGCACGCCACGGGCATACCACCCCACGCGAGTTCTTCCTCTTTGCCACGCTGATGCTGATGCTGGGCGCCTATTTTGACGAGGATCCGCAGTTCGCCTGGCTGGCGCGCCGCATGGACGGGGTCACCCACGCCGCACCGCCGGAACGTCTCGACGACGCGCACGCCGCGGTCATGCAGTACCTCGACGAGATCGCCGGGCCGGAGAACGAGCACCTGATCCGCGCGCTGGTCCGCATGCGCGAGATCGATCTGGCCTCGGTCGCGTCGCTGGCGGCGGATATGACCGGCGCGGCGATCGCCGGCCTGCTGGCCGAACTCTTTCCAGAGAAGGCGCGCTGCAACGGCGACGCCGCGATGCGTCTGGCGGTTGCACAGGGCCGCGCATTGGCCGGGCAGCATGCGATGCAGACCGGTGAGGGCGTCGTGTTGTTCTCCGCGCTGGTATTCATGCTCGGCTGGCGGTTCAACGAAGACCCGGTGTTCCCCTGGGCGCGGACGCTGCTGGCTCCGCACGATGGAGCACCGGGCGGCGATGCCCCGGCTGCCGTGGCTGCGCTGCACCGTCACGCGCTGGGGTTCCTGCGCTACGGCCTCGGTGCGGACGGGAACTGATCGCGATGTGCATTCCTCCGAGCAGCAATCGCAACCAGCAGAGGCACGCGCAGGTCCGCCCGCGGGGCGGCCGTGCCAGGCAGAATTGTCCGCTGCCGCGGCTGGTGCGGCTGACCGTCGCAGGCGCGACGCAGCTCCAGGGTTCCGAATACGGCGAGGTGGTGGACAATGACTGCGTGATCACCGTCACCGCGACCACCGAGCCTGACACACCGCAGGTCTGGGCCAACCTCAACTGGAGCCTCGGTGACGCGAACGATCAGAACAATGCGGTTCGCGTGGATCGGCTCGCGGTGGGCACGCGGCGCCTCACGGTCACGCTGGCAAACGGCCAGGAAGGCAGCCGCACGCTGCACGTTGACATCACGCTGGTTGACCTGACCGACCTCGCTTTCCAGCTTCCCGTGCAGCTCGCGGGGACGCGGCGCTGGAAGGCCTACGAATCGGACGGCTCGGCGCGCGTGATCGCCACCACCAGTCCGCCGCAGCCGAACGTGTATCAGCAATTGCGCTGGGATTCCGGCGCGGCGGTCATGGGGCAGGCGCAGGAACACGACGTGGCGCTGCGGCCGGCGCGCGATGCCGCCATCACCGTCACGCTCGGTAACGTGTGCGAGAAATCGCTGGTCGCGACAGTGCATATCTGCACCTGGCCGGCGCTGCACATCCAGCGCGAGCTGTTCGACAGCCTTGACGTGCTCAACGATGGCGTCGCCGATTTTGCCAACCTGTTCGACAAGATGTGGATCGAGGGCCGCCCGAACCCCGCGGTCAACACGCCCGCGGCGAATTGCCAGTCGATCCTGTGGTACACGGCCGGCGGCACGATCAGCGTGGCGCCGCGCTTTCGCGTCACCACGCATCCGACGGACACGGAAAGCCTCTATGTCGCGGGACAGGCGGCGGTGGGCGGCGTGACCATGCGCTGGGTGTCGGCGGCGGTCGATGTCGCGCCCGGCGCCGGTTTCGTGACGGTGCCGCAGATCGCCGCCGACATGGCGCTGCCGGCGGGCGTGCGCTGCGAGGACGCGTTCACCATCGACTGGTATTTCACGAACCAGGACAACTCCGCCTGGATCAATGCCGGCTCCACCCAGCACATCCTGTACGTCGGTTTGCAGGCACCCACCGAGAACAGGGCGTATTGGACGCTGCTGGATGCCTCCTGCCGCAACGCTGTGGGACAGACGACGGAAAACGGCTTCGTGCCAGCAGCCTTCGCGGCACTGACCGGCACCACCGGCGACGGCAATGGCTTGCGGCGCAAGGGCGACGGCGTTCGAACGTCGTATTACCTGCAGGGCGTCAACACGTCCGGCAGCCAGGTCGAACCGTCGGTCTATTCGACCCGCGGCATTCTGAGCCGACCGGACGGCACCGGCCGTTGCGGCGGTTGGGCCGATCTGATGAAGCACATGCTGCGCCTGCACGGCGTAACCGGGTACAGTTTGTGGCTGATCCGCGGCGCCGATCCCAATGCCGCCGACATGACCAAGCGTTTCCTGGTGAAGAACTGCGCGTTCAATGGTGCCGGCACCTCGAACGCCGCACCCTACACCCACCTCGGCGACCAGACGCAGAACGAGTGCGTCAAGCAGGCTGGGTTGGCCGGGCAGGGCAAGACCAATCCGGAGTTCGACTTCGGCGATCACGTCGTGGTCTGGCACAACAACATCATCTACGATCCGTCGTACGGCGTGCACGGCTATGCCGATGTCCTGACTTACGAGAATGCGGCGATCGACGGGCTGGGTACCGCGCAGCGCGGCATGTACCAATGGGCGTTTGCCGGCACGCCGCAGTTCATCGCATTGGACACCAGCCCGGGCTATGTCGAACATGCGACCGATGGCGGCGCGACCTGGGGCGAGATTGCCGTGCAGTATGGCACCAACGCGGATACTCTGGAGCAAGCCCCGGAGAACCGAGGCGTTTTGACCTTCATGAACATGTACCCGACCCCGGTTGACGGTCTGGTCTATGTTCCGCGCGCGATCGCGTCCGCGGCGGGGTTCTCGATGCTGACCGGGCACTGGGTCTGAGCATGCAGCGGCAACGCTCGACCTCGGTCCGGCATGAGGTGCGGCGACATGCGTGCATGGACGATTTTGACGCGGCCGATGATCGCCGCTGTCGCCGCCGCGGGGCTGCTGCTGGCGACGAACCACAACGCAGCCCGGGCGCGCGCTGACATGGCCGACCACCTGCAACCCCTGCCCTTCGCCGATGCACCGGAGGTGACCGGTCTGCGGCTGATCGCTGCGGGCGACGCTGGCCACCCGCATCCGCGGCTGCTTATCGCCACCCAGCAGGACCAGGGCGGCATGAATATCGTGGCCGTCGCACCCGCCGGTCCGCCGCAGCCGCCCGAACCGCTGGCCATCGTGGAGCGCAACGCCGCCTGGGACGCGACCCCCGCCGCCGGCGGCATTGCCATCCTGTCGAGCCAGGCCGGCAGTGCGATCTCCGCCCTGGTCTGGCAGATCGCCGGGCAACCCGGGCATCAGCGCGTCAACCGGCGCAACGGCTTCGGCGTGTTCGGCGCGCCGCATTACATCAAAGGCGAACCGGAGCACCCGGTGCCGGTCACGTCGGTGGCGCTGGGCGGCGGGGAGTCGCGTCTCGTCCTGTTTCCGCCGGAGCCCGATGGCGGCTACGGCGCTCTGCGGATGCTGGAGGTGCCGCTGAACGGCGACCTCGTGGATGCGCGCGTGCTGCGCTGGGGTGCCGGCTATCTCCTGGTGATGAAGCTGGCGCTGCCCGGACCGGGGCGGCCAGAGCGTGCCGGTCCGGATGCCGAAACCATCCTGGCGGGCCGTCTGGACTGCGTGCGCCTGAACGCCGCCATGCTGCCGGAGGGCCGGACCTGGCAACCGTTTCCCGGCCAGCCGGTGTTCCAGTTCGATGCGGGCACGGTCGGCGATGGCATTGCCATCCTGGCGACGATCGGCTCCGGCGCCGTCCTGTCGGCTGCCGGCAACGCCGGGATGCGGCCCGAGGTGACCGAGTTTCGGTCCGCCACGCCGCTGTCGTCTCCCGCGGTGCTGGCGGTGGGGCAGACATTGCATTTGGCCGTGCTCGACGCGGCCGGTGAGCCGGACGCACGGGTTTTGCTGACGGAGGTGCCGGCACCGGCACCGTAGGTGCAGCGCTCATGGGACCGTTGCGTCCGCGCGTAGGCCACAGGGATGGCTTTGACCGGAGGCGGCACGTCGGCCGCGCGCACAGCCAGCCCCTTGCGGCGCCGGCCGTTGCGATGATAGTGCCCTTGCCGCCGCCAAGGGGGCCCCAACCGCATGCCGTCCACCTTCGATACCGTCGCCGGGATCATCTCGGAAACCTGCGACATCCCGCGTGAAAAAATCACGCCGGAGAGCCACGCCATCAACGACCTCGGCATCGACAGCCTCGATTTCCTCGACGTGGCCTTCGCCATCGACAAGGCGTTCGGCATCAAGATGCCGCTGGAGCAATGGACCCAGGAAGTGAACGAAGGGAAGGTCTCCTCCGACCAATATTTCGTCCTGAAGGACCTGTGCGCCAACATCGATGCCCTGGTGTCGGCCAAGGCCGCCTGACTGGATGCACCTCGAATATTTCCAGATGGTGGACCGGATCACGTTGCTTGATCCGGAGGCTCGAACAGTACGCGCCGACTGCATCGTGCCCGACGCAAGTCCGGTGTTCGAGGGGCACTTCCCCGGCTATCCCCTGCTCCCTGGCGTGCTGATGATCGAGACGATGGCGCAGACCGGCGGCTGGCTGGTGCTCGCCACGCTGCGGTTCAGCCGCATGGCGTTCCTCACGCAGGTGAAGGAGGCCAAGCTGCGTGCCTTTGTTTCCCCCGGGCAGAGGCTGGAGGCGTCGGCGACGCTGGTCCATGATGGCTCCGGCTACGCGGTGGTGAACGGACGCATCGAGTCGGCGGGCAAGGCGGTGGCCGAAGCGGAAATCCGCTACCGCGTCGTGCCCTTCCCGAACGAGACGCTGCGTGCGCAGATGCTCGAAACCGCACGGCGGCTGGCGGTGCCGGAGGCGTTCCTGCAATGACGGACGGCGGCAACACCGCAGAGCATGATGCGCTGGTCACCGGGATCGGCCTGGTCTCCTGCCTCGGCGAGGGACCGGACGCGCACTGGGCCGCGCTGAACGCCACCGGTGGGTTCGCCCCGGTGGTGGATGAGACACGCTTCGCCCCGTACAGCGTTCACCCGATGGCGCCGCTGGCCTATGACCAGCAGATTCCCAAGCGCGGCGACCAGCGCCAGATGGAGGCTTGGCAGCGCATCGGCGTGCACGCTGCCGGCCTCGCACTGGCATCCGCCGGCGTGAAGGGCAACGCCGAGGTGCTCGGCCGGATGGACATGATCGTCGCGGCCGGCGGCGGCGAACGCGACTACGCGGCCGACGAGGCGCTGCTGTCGGACCTGCGCCGCGCCGACGCCCCCGCCGCGCTGCTGAACGCGCGCCTGATGTCCGACCTGCGGCCGACCTTGTTCCTGGCCCAGCTCTCCAACCTGCTGGCCGGCAATATTTCCATCGTGCATGGCGTTGTGGGGTCGTCGCGGACGTTCATGGGCGAGGAAGCGGCCGGTGCCGACGCCGTCCGCATCGTCTGCGCGCGCATCGCGGCGGGCCAGGGAGACGTGTTCCTGGTCGGCGGTTCGTACAACGCGGAACGCCCCGACGTGCTGCTGATCTGGGAGATGGGACGGCAGCTCTGGAAGCGCCCCTTCGCTCCGGTCTGGGCCCGCCAGCAGGATGGCGGCGGCGTTGTGCCGGGCTCCGTCGGCTGCTTCCTGGTGATCGAGAGCCGTGCCCACGCCGCTTCGCGCGGCGCAGCGCCGCTGGCCCATATCGCCGCCATCGCGTCCGATCGCAGCCGCCGCCGGCCGGGCGAGGCCACTGCCAACGCCGAACGTCAGCTTGCCGCGATGCGCCCGCACCTGGATGCTGGCGCCGCGGCAGTGATCTCCGGGGCGGGCGGCGCAGGCGCGCCCACGAACGAGGAGGCGGTGTTCCTGGCCGGCCTCGGCGTGCCGGTCCGGGCCGTCGGCACCGCGCTGGGTCACTCGGTCGAAGCGGCGTTTCCCGCCGGCGTGGCCCTGGCAGCAATGTCCGTCGCGCGCGGCCGGTTGTTCTGCCCGCTGGAACCGTCGGAAGCGCCGATGGATGCGCCGCTGAAGCACGCGCTGGTCACCGGCTGGGGCGTGTGGCGCGGCGAGGCGCTGGCGCTGGTGACCAAGGCCTGAGCCGCAATGCTATTTCTCCCCCTCCCCTTGAGGGAGGGGGCAGGGGGGGGGAGGGGGGCCTGCAGCCGCGGAACTGCGGACGTGCGCACCGCTCCCCCAACCCCCTCCCTCAAGGGGAGGGGGAGTGATGTGATCCGGAGACCTGCATGACCCGTTCCGATCTCGACACCAAAGGCCGACCCGTCGTTGTCGTCACCGGCATGGGTGTGCTGACCTCGCTCGGCGAAGGCAAAACGGAGAATTGGCGCAAGCTGACCGCCGGCACGTCGGGCATCCGACGCATCAGCCGCTTCCCGATTGCCGGGCTGCGCACCACGATCGCCGGCACCATCGACTTCGTGCCGACCGAGGACCCGTCCTCGCCGCAACTGACGGAAACCATCGCCCAGCGCGCCGCTGATGAAGCCATCGACGAGGCCGGCATCGACGGCGACTTCCCCGGCCCAATGTTCCTCGCCATGCCGCCGGTCGAGATGGAATGGCCGCAGCGTCTCGCCCTCGCCGAGGCGTCGGGCGCGAATGAGACGGTGACCTACGCCGACCTGCTGCGCGCCGCCGGTTCCGGCGCCTTCGAGCACTGGTACCGGCGCTTCTTGTTCGGCTCGCTGGCCGAGCACCTGGCAGACCGCTACGGCACGATCGGCTCGCCGATCTCCACCTCCACCGCCTGCGCGTCGGGCGCGACGGCGATCCAGCTCGGCATCGAGGCGATCCGCCGCGGCGAGGCCGAGGCAGCGCTGGCGATCGGCGCCGACGCCTCGGTGAACCCGGAGAGCCTGGTGCGTTTCTCGCTGCTGTCCGCGCTGTCCACCCGCAACGATCCACCCGAGGCGGCGGCGCGGCCGTTCTCCCGCGACCGCGACGGTTTCATCATGGCGGAAGGCGCTGGCGCGCTGGTGCTGGAGAGCCTGGCGCACGCCCGCGCCCGCGGCGCCACGGTGCTGGGCGTGATCGAAGGCTGCGGCGAGGCGACGGACAGCTTCCACCGCACCCGCTCGGCGCCCGACGGCAAGCCGATCATCGCCTGCATGCGGCACGCTCTGGCCGACGCCGGCCTGGCGCCCGACGCGATCGGCCCCGACGCGATCGGATACGTCAACGCGCACGGCACCGGCACGCCGGAGAACGACAAGATGGAGTGGCTGGGCCTGTCCGCCGTGTTCGGCGACCGCGCCGGCCGCATCCCGGTGTCGTCGAACAAGTCGATGATCGGCCACACGCTGAGCGCCGCCGGCGCGGTGGAGGCGATCTTCACCCTATTGTCCTTGCGCAACGGCGTGCTGCCGCCCACGATCAACTACGACACGCCGGATCCTGCGCTGCCGCTGGATTGCGTGCCCAACGTCGCGCGTGAGGCGCGGGTGGCACACGCGATCTCCAACTCCTTCGGCTTCGGCGGGCAGAACGTGTGCCTGGTACTGGGAGCTCCGTGATTGGGAGCGCCGTAACCCGATCCACCGGAACAAAGGGCCGATTGCATGAGCCACGCCGGAACCCCGCTCGACGCGCGCATGGACGACATGAGCGCATTGCTTGCGAAGAACTGGTGGGCGATGGCGCTGCGCGGCCTCGCGGCGATCGTGTTCGGCGTGCTGGCGCTGATCACGCCCGGCGCGGTGCTGCTGTCGCTGGCGTGGTTGTTCGCCGCCTATCTCCTGGTGGACGGCGCGTTCGCCATTGTCGCCTCGGTGCGCGCCGCTGCCGGCCACGAACGCTGGGCATTCCTGTTGTTCGAGGGCATCCTCGACCTGATCATGGCGGTCGCCGCTGCCATGTTCCCCGCCGCGGCGGTGCTGGCGTTTGTGCTGCTGACAGCGATCTGGGCGTTGCTGACCGGGGGTTTGATGCTGGGTGCGGCGTTCCGCCTGCATATCAGCCACGGCCGCTGGTGGCTGGCATTCGGCGGCATCGTCTCGATCGCCTGGGGCGTGCTGCTGGTGCTGGCGCCGATGATGGGCGCGGTGGTGCTGACGTGGTGGCTGGGCGCCTACGCCATCATCTTCGGCGTCATGCTGCTGATGCTGGGGTTCCGTCTGCGCGGCCAGCACATGGCGGCCGGCTGAGCCCTTGCCTGCGGCTCGCCGGCCCCCAACCTGGGCGATGTGGCCAGTCAGGAGACGCAGCATGTTCCTCGATGCCATCGCGATCGGCGACAACCCGCCGCACGACGTGAACGTCATCATTGAAGTGCCGATCGGCGGCGAGCCGATCAAGTACGAGATGAACAAGGCCGCCGGCACGTTGTTCGTCGATCGCTTCCTGCACACGCCGATGCGCTATCCCGGGAATTATGGGTTCGTGCCGCATACGCTGTCGGATGACGGCGACCCGATCGATGTGCTGGTGGCGAATACCCGTCCGATCTTTCCGGGGGCGGTGATCAACGTGCGTCCGGTCGGTGTGCTGAAGATGCAGGACGATGCCGGCGGCGACGAGAAGATCATCGCCGTGCCGTCACCGCATCTTACGAAACGTTATCTTGAGGTGACGAACTTCACCGACCTGCCGCTGATTACCCGAGAGCAGATCCAGCATTTTTTCGAACACTATAAGGATCTGGAAGACGGGAAATGGGTGAAGATGCTGGGTTGGGGCGACGCAGCGGAGGCGCGCGAGCTGATCCGCCAGGCGATCGAGCGGGGGAAGCCGTAGCCTTCGCGTTCCCAACTCCGCGGCGCACACGAAGCAGTGATGGCAGCGGAATGAAATTCGCTGTTTTTGGCGGAGCGTGTCTGTTACTATAAAGCAACTATCGAGCCGCGTTCGACCGGGAGGACGACATGCCCATCGGCATCCAGGAGCCAGTGATTGCCGCCAACGCGTATATCATCGACCAGAAATGGACCGTTCGCTCGGTGAAGCATCGCCGCATTGGCACCGACAGGCTGGCGAACTGCCTGGGCGTTGTGGTGCATTCGCCGAATGCCGGCATCGGCTGCCTCGCGCATATCGAGGCGGAAGGTGCTACCTACGCCGCCACGTTCAACCGGTTCCTGCTCTACATGATCGGCAAGATCCGCAAATACGCCCCGCGCGGCGTGGTGCCGACGCTGCAACTGGCCTTGTTCGGCAATGCCCAGGGCTCCGAGGATGCCGCGTTCACCACGGCGATCCGCCTGCACATTATCGCCGCGGGCGTTCCCGCCGGCGACATCCTCGACCAGCGGAACCATCCCCCCGGCGGCGGTCCGTTCCACGATGCGGGCGCCCTGCCGCGGTCGGCAAACCGATTCGGTGCCATCACCTACGCGCCGGCGGTGGGCGACGGCCTGATCCTGTGCTTCACCCCGTACGGAGCGCAACCCGCGCACGCCAGCAGCATCATTGACTGGGGCATCCGTAAGCGGAAGCTGCAGGCCTGATGCCGCACGCGCCGGCGCGTCACGGCGTCTTGCGCGCGACGATCAGGTGCCAGCGGTGAAAGAACACGATCTTGCGGTCCGCCAGCGCCCACCCGGTACCGGCATGTTGGCCAAGCCGCGCCAGCGTATGCACCACCGTGCGGATCGGGCCAATGCGCTGCGGATCGTCAACGATGCGCGCCCATTCCTCGAATTCGCGCGCTTCGTCCCAGTGGGTGTGGTGCTCGACCGTCAGGCCGGCGTCGCGGATCAGGCCGAGCAATTCGGGTTCCGGCAGCATGCGCACATGTGACGGGTCGCGCAGGATTTCGATCGCGTTGTGCAGTTCCGATTCCTCGGCAACCTCGGAGCTGCTGACATCCGCCACCACCAGTACGCCGCCAGGCTTCAGCACGCGCGCCATCTCTGTCACCGGCTGACGAGGATGCTGGAAATGATGCAGCGACAGCCGTGTCATCACGGCATCGAAGCTGGCATCCGCGAACGGCATGGCGGTGGCGCTGCCTTCGCGGAAGCTGACGTTGGTAAGGCCCGCCGCCGCGCAGCGCTGCCGTGCCTTGGTCAGCATTTCCGGGGTCAGGTCGAACGCCGCCACTTCGCGCACGCGCGGCGCCAGCACGGCGGTGATGATGCCCGGCCCGCACGCCGCATCCAGCACCACCGCATTCGCATCGACCGGCACGGCATCGACGAACCGCTGCACCAGGTCGTCGCGTGTCACCGCCGCCGCGGTGGCGAACTGGCCGGCCTGGCGGGTGAACTCCTGCTGCACGCGTTGCAGATGATCCATGGCGTTTCCCTCCCGGCGGCGACCGCCGCTATGGTCGCGCTGTTCGTTCCGGGAGGCCAGACGGCCGACAGCGCATGGGTCTTGTCGTTCATGAATGCGAGGTGGAGGGCTATCGGTCACTCCGCCGCATCCGCTTTCCGGCGGACCGGCTGACGGTGTTCCAGGGCGCCAATGGCGTCGGCAAGACCAACCTGTATCGCGCGCTGCAACTGGTGCAGTCGGCGGCGAACGGCAGCCTGGCGCGCGAGCTGGCGGCGGAAGGGGGCATGACCTCGGCGCTGTGGGCCGGCCCTCGGCTGGCGCGCGCGCCGGCGCGCATCCGCCTGGCGGTGACGCTCGGTCCGGGCGAAGCCACGCCCGGGGCGGGGCAATTCCGTTACGAGGTGGAAATCGGCGTGCCGGCGCCCGCTGAAGGGGCGCTTCCGCTCGAGCCGCGGATCAAGCAGGAGAACGTGACGTTCCTCGGCGGAAGGCGGCCGGTACTGCTGCTGGACCGGCGCGGGCCGGCGATTACCGTAACGGACGCCGAGGGCCGGCGGTCACAGCCGGATATCGACCTGATGGCGTCGGAAACCGCGCTGAGTGCCGTGCGCGATCCGGCACGCTACCCCGATCTGGACGCGGTGCGGCAGACCTTGCTGGACTGGCGCTTCTATCACGATCTGCGCTCCGATCCCGCGTCGCCGATCCGCCGCCCGTGCCTGGCGATCGCCACGCCAACCCTGGCGTCCGATGGCGGCGACCTCGCCGCGGTGTTCGCCACGCTCGCGTTCATCCGCCAGGACATGGTGGAGCTGGATGCCGCCATTGCGGACGCGTTCCCCGGCGCGCAGCTCGACGTGCCGGCGCCGGGACAGACCGCCAGCTTCGGCATGCGCTATGCCGAATTCCCTTCGCGTGTGTTCCAGGCGGCGGAGCTGTCCGATGGGACGTTGCGCTATCTCGCGCTGATGGGTGCGCTGCTGGGCTACCGCCTGCCGGCTTTCGTCGCGCTGAACGAGCCGGAGGCCAGCCTGCATCCCGATCTGCTGCCGCCGCTGGCGCGGCTGATCGCGCGGGCAGCAGAGCGCACGCAGATCTGGCTGGTGACGCATTCGGAACACCTTGCCGCCGCGCTGGTGGAGGCGGCCAGGGTCACGCCGCGCATCGTGGTGAAGCGGAGTGGTGCGACGTGGATCGACGGGTTGCGGATGGGCGGATATTTCCCCGAGGACGACGATCGCTGACCTGGGCAATCGCGGGAGAGCCGGCAGCCATCTGCGATGCGTCCGTGCGGATCGTTGCAAGTTAGATTTCAACACGGAGGAAGATCGAGAACCACGGAGGACACGGAGCGACTTTCCCGGTTGGCCGCGTTGTCGCGAACGCCCGGTCAAAATCAAGTCAATTGCATCCCGTGCCGACGCATGCATCGATATGCCAGCAGGATAGCTCCGTGGTTCGTGGCCCTCGCTCGTCCTCCGAGTTAACAGCTTAGGCACTGTTGACGAATAATCGAATCGGTTGAGCGAGGCACCGGCCTTTGCCCCGTCATGCCGACCACCGGGTCAAGTGCCCGGTGGTCGGCATGACGACATTATGCGACCGTGCGTCAATTGCAGCGATTATTCGTCAACAGTGCCTAAAGCCGTAACGAACGGCACGGGCTTTGCGGCGAACCCAGCCGCCGCTCCCGGCCCGCATCCGCGGAATGCGATCGTCCGGGTAGGCGGCGAGGACCAGCGACGAAGACTGCTGACCCGGCGCCCCGGTGGCCCTATCCTGGGCTTTCCAGGCACCGCAGGCAGAACGATGGATACGCCGCTTCCCACACTCGCCCCGCCCGCGCCGCTCATCGGCGAGCGCCACCTCCAGATCCTGCGCCAGCTCGAGCACAAGCTGCTGTGGCTGTCCGCCTGGATGATCCACAATGCCAACCACATCCGCCCCAACCGCGACGGGCTGAAGGTGGGCGGGCACCAGGCGTCCTGCGCGTCGGTCATTTCCATCATGGCGGCGCTGTATTTCGAGATCGCCCGGCCGCAGGACCGCATCGCGGTGAAGCCGCACGCCGGCCCCGTCTTCCACGCGATGAACTACCTGTTCGGCCGCCAGAACATCGAGAAGATGGAGAAGCTCCGCGCGCTGGGCGGCGTGCAGCCCTACCCCAGCCGGGTCAAAGACGGCCCGGAGGTCGATTTCTCCACCGGCTCGGTCGGTCTCGGCGTGGCGATGACCACCTTCGGCACGTTGATGGCGGATTATGTGCGGCTGCACGGGTTCGGCCGTCCGGACCTGCCGCCCGGCCGGCACATCGCCATCGCCGGCGACGCCGAACTCGATGAGGGCAACATCTACGAAGCCCTGCTGGAAGGCTGGAAGCACGACGTCCGCAATCTGTGGTGGATCATCGATTACAACCGTCAGAGCCTCGACAGCGTGGTGCCCGATCGCTTGTTCGGCCGCATCGAGGGTTTGTTCCGCGACATGGGCTGGAACTGCGTCACCATCAAATACGGACGCAAGCTGCAAGCGGCATTCGCGCGGCCGGGCGGCGAGGCGCTGCGGCGGTGGATCGACGACTGCCCGAACTCGCTCTACTCGGCGCTGACGTTCCAGGGCGGTGCCGCGTGGCGCCAGGCGGTGCTGGCGGATCTGGGGCGCTCGCGCGGGGTGCGCGCGATCGTCGATCCGCTGTCGGACGACGATCTGGGCGCGCTGATGACCAATCTGGGCGGCCACGACATCGAGACGCTGATCGAGGTGTTCCGCGCCGCCGAGGCCGACGGCGACCAGCCGACCTGTTTCATCGCCTACACGATCAAGGGCATGGGCCTGCCCTTCGCCGGCCACAAGGACAATCACGCCGGCCTGATGACCGTCGAGCAAATGGAGGCGTTCCGGGCCCAGATGGCAATCCGGGACGGTCACGAGTGGGACCGGTTCGAGGGCCTGGACGTGCCGGAGGACGAACTCGCATCGTTCCTGGCCGCGTGTCCGTTCGCGACGAAGCTGACGCCGGAGGGGCGCGCGCTGTCCGCGCCGGTTGTTGCGGTGCCGGCGGCGCTGCCGATGCCGAAGGTGGCGGGGCGGAAGGTGTCCACGCAGTCCGGCTTCGGCGACATCCTGGCGGAGATCGGCCGCGGCCAGGGCGAGCTGAAGGACCTGGCGGACCACATCCTGACCACGTCGCCGGACGTGACGGTTTCCACCAATCTGGGCCCGTGGGTGAACCGCCGCGGCATCTTCGACCGCCACACGCGCAACGACGTGTTTCGCGACGCCAAGCTGGCGAGTGCGCAGCGCTGGGGCATGTCGCCCAAGGGTCAGCACATCGAGCTTGGCATCGCCGAGCAAAACTTGTTTCTGCTGCTGGGCGCGGCGGGATTGGCTCCGGCGATGACCGGGGCGCGCGTGCTGCCGGTGGGCACGGTGTACGATCCGTTCGTCAACCGCGGGCTGGATGCGCTGATCTACGCGCTGTACCAGGACGCGCGGTTCCTGCTGGTGTCCACGCCCTCGGGGCTGACGCTGGCGCCGGAGGGCGGGCAACACCAGTCGATCAACACGCCGCTGATCGGGATGGCGGCGGACCGGCTGGCCTCGTTCGAGCCAGCGCACGTGGATGAGCTGGCAATACTGCTGCGGCATGCGTTTTCCTTCATGCAGCGAGGGGATGGCAGCTCGGTGTGGCTGCGGCTGTCCACGCGGGGGATCGAGCAGCCGGTGCGGACGCTGGACCCGGAGGCGGTGATTGCGGGCGCGCATTGGGTGGTGCCTCCGGTGCAGGGGGCGCAGATCGCGCTGGCCTATCAGGGGCCGGTGGCGCCGGAGGCTACCGCTGCGTTCGCGGAACTGGCGGCGGAGGAGCCCGGGGCGGGGCTGCTGGCGATCACCTCGCCGGACCGGCTGCATGCGGGGTGGCTGGCGGCGATGCGGGCGCGGCGAGCCGGGGAGCGCGGGGCGATGTCGCATGTGGAGCGCGTGCTGGCGCCGCTGGCGCCGGGGGCCGCGCTGGTCACGGTGCTGGACGGGCATCCGGCGACGCATGCCTGGCTGGGGGCGGTGCGCGGGCAGCGCGTGGTGCCGCTGGGGCCGGACCATTTCGGGCAGAGCGGGGATATTCCGGATCTGTACCGGGAGTATGGGATCGACACGGACGCGATTTTGGACGCATGCGCGCAGGCGCTGCTCGGAGCGACAGGCCCGGTGTTCCGGCTCTGACCGATCGTGCCGACCGACAACTGTCATTGCGAGTTGCCCACCGGCATTCGGCCGCCCCGCGACTGGATGAAACGGCGTCGGCGGCCTGACCTAAGTTCCCCCCTCCCCTTGAGGGAGGGGTTGGGGGAGGGGTGCGTACATCCACCGACCGCGGATGTACGCACCCCTCCCCCAACCCCTCCCTCAAGGGGAGGGGGGAACCTTGTTTCTTGTTAGCGAAGCGAAGCAATCTGGTTCGAGCATGGTCGCGATAGACCGACCGAGATTGCTTCGCTTCGCTCGCAATGACTGCTGTTCCGCGTGATCGCAACAAATCTCCGGCCCCTTCCTCCCCGCCGCCCGGCCATCCCTTCCGAAACCCTCCCCGCATGCCAATCTCCCTCCCGCCATGAACGAGATTCGGGCCCGTATCCACATCGCCGCCGACGGCACGATCACCGGCCGCGCCCCACGCGACGTGCCGCCCGGCGACCACGAGGCCGAGATCATCCTGCATCCCGCCACCTATCCGCCACGCCCCTTGCCGCCAGACGCCGCTGCGAGGGTCCACGCCCTACAGGAGCGCCTCGGCCACCTGCTGGTCCTGGACCCGCGAACCCCGTATGAGATCATCGGCTACGACGAAGACGGGCTGCCCCACTGATG
>DASXFW010000130.1:0-9811 GCA_036489395.1 Acetobacteraceae bacterium
CGCGGATGTACGCACCCCTCCCCCAACCCCTCCCTCAAGGGGAGGGGGGAACCTACGTCAGGCGGCCGACGCCGTTTCATCCAGTCGCGGGTCGGCCACCGGCCGGTGGGAACTCGCAATGACAAAGCGGCGGTCCAGCACGTGGCGAATCCTCGGCACCACCGCCTCCCCGAATGCGCGCATCGAGTTGTCCGCCATGTCGTACGGCATCGCACCAAGTTTGAAGATCGGCGTAAGTCCCATCAGATCGAGCTGGTCCACCAAACGCAGGATCGTCGCTGCCACCGTCTCCGGTCCGCCGAGAATCGCCATGTCGTTCGCGACGATTTCATCAGGTGGTGCTCGAAGAACCAGATCTGCTCGATGCCGACATGTTCCGCGAGCTCGACTTCCTCAAGCTGGCGGCGGAACATTTCCACGTGGGTGGAGTTCTCCCGCGGGGTGGTGGTGGACCAGATGGCGAGCTTCATGGTGTATTCCCTTCTGACGCCCTTCTATCGGCGCCCCTCTGTCGCTGCGCCTCGCGCATGACAGGGGCACACTCCACTACCCAAGGACCGTACGATGCTGCAGACCGACGTGGGATGTTCTGAAGACATTCTCTCCGAACTTTCCGCGTGGGTGCGCATGGAAACGCCCACCACCGATCCGGGCGCAGTGAATCGCCTCATGGACGTGGCGGAGGCGGAACTTGCCCGCGCGGGTGCAGCGCTGACGCGCATTCCTGGACGCGACGGCTTCGGCGACAATCTGATCGCGCGCACGCCAGGCGAAGGCGCGCCGATCTTTGTCGCCGGCCATCTCGACACGGTCTGGTCGCACGGCACGCTGGACGGCATGCCCTACCAGGTGAACGGCGAGAAGGCGCACGGCCCCGGAATATACGACATGAAGGCCGGCAGCTTCCTCGCATTCCACGCTGTGCGCTGCATCCTGCGCCAGCGCGTGCCGACGCAGCGCCCGATCGTGCTGCTGCTGACGCCCGACGAGGAAGTCGGCAGCCCGACCAGTCGCGAGCATATCGAGCGCGAGGCGCGCCACGCGGCGTCGGTGCTGATCCCCGAGCCGGCGGCACAAAGCGGCGCCTGCGTCACATCGCGGCGCGGCGTCGGCCGGTTCGTTCTGCGTGTGGAAGGGATTGGCGCGCATGCCGGCGGCGCGTTTCAGAACGGCGCGTCCGCCGTCGTGGAGCTGTCGCGCCAGATACTGGCGCTGCATGCGATGGTCGATCTGGATGACGGCATCACGCTGAACGCCGCGCCGATCTGGGGCGGTACGCGGCCGAACGTGATCCCATCCGAGGCGGGGTGCGAGATCGACCTCCGGGTGAACTCGGCCGCGGATGGGGATCGGCTGACCGCGGCCATTCTCGGTTTGCAGCCGCGCATGCCGGGATGCCGATTGACGGTCACCGGCGGCATGAACCGCCCGCCGTATCCGGCCAGCCCGGCCATCCTGTCGCTGTACGAAAAGGCACGCGCGATCGCCGATCAGGTGGGGATCAAGCTGCCGCGGCAGCATCGCGGTGGCGGCTCGGATGGGAATTTCACCGCGGCGCTCGGCGTGCCGACGCTGGATGGTCTGGGCTGCCCGGGTGCCGGCGCGCACGCGGCGCACGAGCATATTCTGTGGCAGCACCTGGACCGGCGTGCGGCGTTGATGGCGGGGCTGTTGGAAACGCTGTGAGCCGCGGCGCAAGCGCGTCGCCATCATCCGGCGGACCGACCGTCCTGGTTTCCAACCCGACGCGTCGGTGATCTACTCCCCGGTAGCGCCACCCAAAGGACCGCCGCGCCATGAAGCTGATGTGGTTCCACCTGATGCCGTACACCGAGCTGCCGGACGACTTCAAACAGAAGCATCCGTCGGTCTGGGTGGACATCCACTCCTCGCTGTTCGATCCGAAGCGCGCGCACCTGATGTACAACGACTTCATGGACGAACTCGAATACGCCGCCGATTGCGGCTACGACGCGATCTGCGTCAACGAGCACCACTCCAACGGTTACGGCCTGATGCCGTCGCCGAACCTGATCGCCACGTCGCTGGCGCGCCGCACCACCGATGCGACGATCTGCGTCATGGGGAACTCGCTGGCGCTGTATAATCCGCCGACGCGCGTGGCCGAGGAATTCGCCATGATCGACGTGATTTCCGGCGGGCGCCTGATCGCCGGTTTCCCGGTCGGCACGCCGATGGACGACTGCTTCGCCTATGGCCAGAACCCCAGCCAATTGCGCGAGCGCTATTACGAAGCACACGACCTGGTCATGAAGGCATGGCAGGAACCGGACACCTTCGCGTTCAACGGCCGCTATAACCAGCAGCGCTACGTCAACATCTGGCCGCGCCCGATCCAGAAGCCGCACCCGCCGATCTGGATTCCCGGCGGCGGCTCGATCGAGACCTGGCAGTGGTGCGCGCAGATGGACTACGTGTACTGCTACCTTTCGTATTTCGGCCACAAGGTCGGCAAGGCGACGATGGACGGCTTCTGGGCGGAAATGGATCGCCTGGGCAAGGATCGCAATCCGTACCGCGCCGGCTTCGCGCAGACCGTGGCAGTGGCGGAAACCCGCGACCAGGCCATGGAACTTTACACGCCCGCCGCAGAGTATTTCTTCGGCCGCTGCCTGCATTTCGATCCGCGCTTCGCCGCACCGCCCGGCTATTCGACCGAAGCGACCATCCGTCACGGCTTGACCAGCCAGGTGAGTGCCGCAGCCGCGCGCGCGGTGGCTCGGCCGACCGAGATGAAGGAACTGGTGGATGCCGGGTACCTGGTGATCGGCTCGCCGTCGCAGGTGGTGGAGCAATTCGTCGAGCTGGCGGAGAATCTGAACGTCGGCAACCTGATGCTGCTGATGCAGTTCGGCAACATGAACAAGGACCTGACCCGCTACAACACCAAGCTGTTCGCGGAAAAGGTGATGCCGGAACTGAAGAAATTCTACGCCGGTTGGGAACACCGCTGGTGGCCGCAGCCGATGCAGGCCGGGGAACGCGCGACATTGCCGGCGTACCAGCCCGGCCTGCGAGTGGCGGAATAATGGCCGTGGGGACCGAGCCGCTGGTTTATGAAACCGCGCCGATCGGCGAGACCGTTGGCCCGTTCGCTTACACCGTTCCTGAGGATTACAATCGCCGGCGGCTGGCCTCCTATTCGCTGCCGGAGAGCGCGTTCCTGCCCGGCAGCGGCTTCGCCGAACCGAGCCTGCTGTGCGGCCAGCATTCCTGGGTGATGCGGCAGCGGTTTTCCTGGGGCGGCAGCGTGCATGCCAAATGCGACATCGCGTTTCTGAAACCGGTCGCGTTGGGCGCGCGCATCCAGGTAACCTGCCGCCTGTCCGGAAAATACGAACGCCGCGGCGGCCGCTATGTCGTGTTCACGCTAGAGACCCACGACGATGCCGGAGACCTGGTCTGCACTGTCGATAACAGTATGCTGTTGAACTTCCGCGAGGTGATCACGGCGCGGCGCAATGCCGAGGGTGACAGCAAAGCAACGGCAAATGCGACACTGTCCACCGGCCAGCCTGTTTTGCAACTCGCGTTCGGGCCGAAGACGCTGGGACATGACGATATCCTTGAATTCTTCGCCGCGGAGGAAGCCGTCTACGGGCCGCATCCCAGCCTGCACAATCGTCAGGACATCGCCCAGGCTGCCGGGCTCAGCGACATCATCGCGCCGGGCCGCTACTCCATCGGCCTGCTGAACTGCATGTTCTGCGCGGTGCATGGCGAGCGCTGGCTCTCGGGCGCGCGCTACTCGGTGACGTTCCTGCAGAATCTGCTGCCCGGCCTGCGCTTGCAAGCCGAGGCGAAGGTGTCCGGCGACGGTGCGGCACGCAGCTTCGACATCGCCAGCAGGGACCAGGTTGCGAACCGCCCCGTGCTTTTGGGCACCGCATCGCTGGCCGCGATCCAGTGAGCTGTTCGCTTTCATTGCGAGGTGCCACCCGCCGCAGCGGCCGACGCGTAGGTTCCCCCTCCCACAAGGGGAGGGGAAACCTTGTTTCTTGTCAGGATGTACGACGCGTCGCGTCTCATTCGGCTCGAGAGCCAGCGCATGATCGGGCCCGATCCGATCGGTGATTTGGTGGATCACGCACTTGGCATTCGCTACGAGGATCTTCCTGCACACGTCATAACCACAGTGAAGCACGCGATCATCGACACCGCGGGCGCGGGGCTCGCCGGCAGTTCGGCGGAGCTCGGACGCATCGTCGCGGCGATGGCACGCGACAACGGCGGTGCACCCGATGGCATGCTGTGGGTGTCAGGCGACAAGGTACCCGCCAGCGAAGCGGCGTTCGCCAACGCCATCATGGCGCGCTGTCGCGAACTCGACGACGTGCACGAAGGCTCGCCGCGTGTCGGGCATGGGCATGGCGGCCATGTCAACGTCATGATCGTGCCCGCGGCGCTTGCCGTGCTGGAGCGTCTGCCATTCCCGGTCAGCGGCCGCGAGCTGATCGCGGCCATTGCGGTTGGCGGCGACATCCTGGTGCGGCTGCGTCTGGCGGCCGGCGATGCGGGACGAGTCGGATGGGAAGGTCCGACCGTGTCGCCGTTCGGTGTCGCCGCGACCGTCGGCCGACTGCACCGCCTCGACAAGGACACGCTGTTGAACGCAATGGGCGCCGCTTACGCGCATTGCTCAGGCAACGTGCTTTCAACCAGCGATGGAACCTGGGACGTGTGGCTGAATGCCGGCATGGGTGCGCGCGCCGGAATCGTCGCGGTCGAGCTCGCCCGCCGCGGCCATCGTGGCGCCCGCGCGCCGCTGTTGGGCGGCGCCGGGCTTTATCCGCTGTATTTTCGCGGCGAGTATCATGCGGACGCGCTGTTGTCCGGCCTCGGCACCGATTTCGAGAGCGGTGCCGTCAGCATCAAGCCCTATGCCGCCTGCAAGGCGACGCACCACGCCATCTATACGTCGCTGGCACTGGCGCATCGCCACCATATCGATCCGGCCTCGATCGAGCGCATCGACGTGCGCACCAGCGACTACATGATGACGCTGGCCGGGCTTAACGAACATGGCGAACCGAAATATGCGCCGCGCACCATCAACGAAGCGCAGTTCAGCATGCCGTTCACCATCGCACTGGCGCTGACGAAGGGCACCGTGCTGCCGGACACGTTGACCGACGCCGCGCTGGCCGATCCGGCGATCCTCGCACTTTCGCGCAAGGTGATGCTGTCGGTGACCGACGCCAAGAACGAGCTCGCCAAACGCGAAGGTTACCCGCCGGTCGATGTCGATATCCACACGGTTGACGGCCACGTGTTCTGCGGATGCGAACTCTACGTAAAAGGCCATCCGCGCAATTCGATGACGTTTGCGGAAGTCACGGAAAAATTCCTGCGCTGCGCAGAGCTGTCCGCGCTGCCACTGAAACCCGCATCGCTGCACGCGTTTTGCTCCATCGTCGGCGACCTTGAGGCGTTGGAAGACGTACGCATCATTCCGCGCTATCTTGCAGGGGATATGCCGAACAACCGGATGGGAAGTGAGGACAAGCCATGCGCCTGATGTGGTTCCATCTGATGCCCTACACGGAGCTCCCCGCGGGTTTCCGCAACAAGCACCCCTCGGTCTGGGTCGATATCCACTCCTCCCTGTTCGATCCCCGCCGCGCGCATCACATGTACAACGACTTCATGGACGAGCTCGAATACGCCGCCGAATGCGGCTTCGATGCGGTCTGTGTGAACGAGCACCACTCCAACGGCTACGGGCTGATGCCGTCGCCCAACCTGATCGCATCGTCCCTCGCGCGCCGCACGACCGATACCGCGATCTGCGTCATGGGCAATTCGCTGGCGTTGTATAATCCACCGACCCGCGTCGCCGAAGAATTCGCCATGATCGACGTAATCTCCGGCGGCCGGCTGATCGCCGGCTTCCCGGTCGGTTCGCCGATGGACACCTGCTACGCCTACGGCCAGAACCCGTCGCTGCTGCGCGACCGCTATCACGAGGCGCACGACCTGATCCTGCGCGCCTGGACCGACAAGGACACCTTCGCGTTCAACGGCCGTTACAACCAGCAGCGCTACGTCAACATCTGGCCGCGCCCGATTCAGAATCCCCACCCGCCGATCTGGGTGCCTGGCGGCGGCTCGATCGAAACATGGCGCTGGTGCGCCGAGATGGACTACGTTTACTGCTATCTTTCCTACTACGGGTACAAGATCGGCAAGGCGACGATGGACGGCTTCTGGGCGGAGATGGACTCGCTCGGCAAGGATCGCAATCCATATCGTGCCGGCTTCCTGCAATTCGTCGGTGTCGGCGAATCGCGCCAGCACGCGATGGAGCTGTACGCCGAATCCGCCGAGTACTTCTACGGCAATTGCCTGCACATCGATCCGCGTTTCGCCGCCCCGCCCGGCTACGCAACGGAAGCGACACAGCGCAAGGGATTGCAGAGCCAGGTCGCCAAAGCCTCGGAATACGCCAGCAAGTTCAACACGCTGGCGCGCGAGATGGATGCCATCGTGGATAACGGCTATGTCATCGTCGGCTCGCCCGATGAGGTCGTCGAACAATTGCACGAAGTCGCGACCAACCTGAATGTCGGCAACCTGATGATGCTTCTGCAGTTCGGTAACATGAGCAAGGAACTCACCCGCTACAACACGCGGATGTTTGCAGAACACGTGACGCCGAAACTCAAACCATTATTTTCGGAATGGGAGCATCGCTGGTGGCCGCAACCGATGGATGCATCGCTCCGCGCCGCCGTGCCGGCCTATGTGCCCGGGCACCTCGCCGCGGATTGACCTCGTGTCCGACGCTTCGCTGACCACCCCATGCTGCGTGGTCGGTGGCGGTCCGGCCGGCATGATGTTCGGTTTTCTGCTGGCGCGCGCCGGAATCGATGTGACCGTGCTGGAGAAGCACGCCGATTTCCTGCGCGATTTCCGCGGCGACACCGTGCATCCATCCACCCTGGAGCTGATGCACGAGCTCGGCCTGCTGGATAAGTTCCTCGCGCATCCGCATCAGGAGCTGCGCACGCTCAGTGCCGACATCGGCGGCGAGGTGCTGCAGGTGGTCGACTTCACGCACCTGCCGACGCGCTGCAAGTTTGTCGCGCTGATGCCGCAATGGGACTTCCTCGACTTTCTGTCCGGCGAGGCGAAGCGTTTTCCCAACTTCCATTTGCTGATGCGCACCGAGGGCACCGGCCTGCTGCGCGACGGCGATCGCATCGCCGGCGTGGTTGCGCAATCGCCCGACGGGCCGCTGACAATCCACGCCGGCCTGGTGGTTGCGACGGACGGCCGCCATTCCACGATGCGCGACGAAAGCGGCCTGAAAGTGATCGACTACGGCGCACCGATGGACGTTCTGTGGTTGCGCCTGTCGCGGCATGACGACGATCCCGGAACGACGCTCGGTCATATCGGCGCCGGCCGCATGCTGGTGACGCTGGACCGGGGCGACTATTGGCAGTGCGCCTTCGTCATTGCCAAGGGCGGGTTCGACCAGGTGCGAAGCGCCGGGCTGGCAGCGTTCCGTGCCGGCATCGTGCACCTCGCACCGTACTTCGCCGACCGCGTGCAGGAAATCACCAGTTGGGATCAGGTGAAGCTGCTGACGGTCGCGGTGAACCGACTGGCGCAATGGGATCGGCCCGGCCTGCTGCTGATCGGCGATGCGGCGCATGCAATGTCGCCGATCGGTGGCGTCGGCATCAACCTGGCGATCCAGGATGCTGTCGCGGCCGCGAACATCCTGGTGCCCGGACTGCGCAACGGCAGCGCGACGCAGGCGGACCTGCACGCGGTGCAGCGTCGCCGCGAATCGCCGACGCGGCTGACCCAGGCCATGCAACTCGCGATCCAGAACCGCGTCATCAGCAATGTGTTGCGCGCAACGCAAGCGCCGCGGCCGCCCCTGTTCGCACGCATGCTGGATCGCTTTCCGCTGTTGCGACGCTTGCCCGCACGCGTGCTCGGCATGGGATTTCGTCCAGAGCACGTGCGGGTTTGACATCGCGGGGCGAGCCTCCAACACTCCGCGCCATCCGCGGGAAAAGGAGGAACGTCCATGAGTGTTCTGCGCGCGTCCAATCGTCCGACGAAGCTGCAGCCGGAAGCTAATTTCTCCGGCACGGTATTCTCCGACGAAATCGTTCAGGGCAAGAACCCGTCGCGCATGCGCGCGTCCGTCGTGTCGTTCACGCCGGGCGGCCGCACCGCGTGGCACAGCCATCCGGTCGGACAAACTTTGTATTGCCTGTCCGGTGCTGGCCGCGTGCAGTTCGAGGGCCAGCAGGTGCAGGAACTGCGTCCCGGCGATACCGTCATGATCCCGCCCAACACCCGTCACTGGCACGGTGCCGCACCCGACAAGCTGTTCGCGCATCTCGCGATGTCGGAAACCACCGACACCGGCGAGGGCACCGCGTGGTTCGAGAAAGTCAGCGACGGCGACTACACCAAGGCCCCGGCGCCGATGACCTGAGCGAAGCGCATGAAGGTCCTGCAAGGCATTCGGGTCATCGACGTAAGCCGCGTCCTCGCAGGACCGTACTGCGCGCAGATGCTGGCCGATTTCGGCGCCGACGTGATCAAGGTCGAGGCGCCGGAGGGCGACGAAAACCGCAAATGGCTGCCGATCCTGCCCAGCGGCCACAGCGGCAATTTCGCCTCGGTCAACCGCGGCAAGCGCAGCATCGTGCTGAACCTGAAGAACGCCGCCGCGCGCGACGTGCTGCGGCGGTTGGCGGCGTCGGCCGACGTGCTGCTGCACAGCTTCCTGCCGGACACCGCGGCGCGGCTCGGCATTGGCTACGACGATCTGCACGAGATCAATCCGCGGCTGGTGTTCTGCAATATCTCCGGCTATGGCGCGGAAGGGCCGCTCGCGGAAAAGCGCGGCTACGACCTGATGGTGCAGGCGTTCGCCGGCGTGATGTCCACCACCGGCATCGTAGGCGGTTCGCCAATGCGCTGCGGCGTGTCGTTCATCGATATGTCCACGGGATTGTCCGCGTATGGCGGCATCGTCACGGCGTTGTTGGCGCGCGAGCATACCGGCCGCGGCACGTGGGTGAGCGCGTCGCTGATGGAAACCGCGGTGGCGTTGCTCGGCTATCACGCGGTGGCCTGGATGCAGGCGGGCGTGCTGCCGACGCCGCAAGGTTCGGGAAGCTGGCATCTGGTGCCGTACCAGGCGTTCCGCTGCGCCGACGGCTACATGCTGGCCGGCGCGCCGAACGATGCGGCGTGGGCGCGGCTGTGCGATGCGCTGGATTGGCCGGAGCTGTCGCAGGATGCGCGCTTCGCCAGCGGCGCGTCGCGCGTGGAGCAGCGCGGTACGCTGGTGCCGTTGCTGGAGGAACGCTTCGGCCGGCGGCCGGTCGCGTATTGGGTGGAACGCTTCGAGGCTCGTAACGTCGCCTGCGCGCCGCTACATACGATCGACCAGGTGATGACGCATCCGCAGGTCCTGGCGAACCACATGGTCGTGACGGCGACCGATGCGGATGGCGAGGCGCAGCAGCTTGTGGGTACGCCGTTCAAGCTGGCGGATGGCGGGGGGACGGCAACGACCGCGCCACCGGCGTTGGGTGCGGATACAGACGCGGTGCTGGCGGAAGTGCTTGGCATGTCGAAGGCGGAGATTGCGCGGGTGAAGACGGGACAGTAGCGGCCTGCTGTCATCGCGAAGCGGGCGGCGATGAACCGCCAAGCCCTGTCATCCTGCCCCCCCTGTCATCCTGCCCCCCCTGTCATTGCGAGGCCGCTTGGCCGAAGCAATCTCCCGCGGGGGATTGCTTCGGCCAAGCGG
>DASXFW010000150.1:0-1798 GCA_036489395.1 Acetobacteraceae bacterium
CTTGCCGAGATCGGCCACGACGGAACCGGCTTCACGTTCGACAACGAGACCCCGCGTCACCTGACCCGATTGGCGCCCTATCGTCTGGCCGACCGGCTGGTGACCAACGCCGAGTGGCTGGGCTTCATGGCCGATGGCGGCTATGCCCGCGCCGAGTTCTGGCTGTCCGACGGCTGGTCCAGGGTTCGCGAGGAGGCCTGGGGCCACCCGTTCTACTGGGTGGAGGACGAGGCCGGCGGCTGGAACGAGATGACCCTGGGCGGCCTGCGTCCCCTGGACCTGAACGGTCCGGTCAGCCACATCAGCTATTACGAGGCCGACGCCTATGCCCGCTGGGCCGGCAAGCGGCTGCCGACCGAGGCCGAGTGGGAACGGGCGGCGGCTGGTCTGGACAGCGATGTCGGGGCGCTGGATCTGGAGCGGCTGACGCCGCTGCCGGCCGCCGCCGATGAGACCGGCCTGCGCCAGATGTTCGGCGGCTTGTGGCAATGGACCGCCAGTTCCTACGCGCCCTACCCGGGGTTCCGGCCGGACGCCGGCGCGGTCGGCGAGTACAACGGCAAGTTCATGATCAACCAGATGGTGCTGCGCGGGTGTTCTTTGGCCACTCCGGCAGGGCACGCCCGGCCGAGCTACCGAAACTTCTTCCACCCTGACAAGCGCTGGCAGTTCTCCGGCCTGCGCCTGGCGCGGGACGCCTGAAACAGAAAGCGGCTGCCATCCATGTCCCAGCTCACCGGCGCCTCTGCCCGGACCGTTGATCGCGTCCTGGTGGACGTGGCGTTATCCGGACTATTACGCCCGCAAAAGACGCTGCCCGCCTGGTTGTTCTACGATGAGGAAGGCTGCCGGCTGTTCTACCGGATCACCGAGCTGCCGGAGTACTACCTGACGCGGACGGAGCGCGCTCTGCTGCCGGAGGTCGCACCGCTGGCGGTGCCCTCTCTGCCGTCGGGGGTGGCGCTGGTCGAGTACGGCGCGAGTGACGAAGCGAAGGCAAGCGACCTGCTGCGTCAGCGCGATGTGTCCGGCGCGGTTGCGATCCGGGCGTATGTGCCGATCGACGTCGCGCTGCCGGCGTTGCGGCGTATGCGCGCGCGGCTGGAGGTTTCGCATCCGGGATTGGCAGTGCATCCGATCGCGGCCGACTTCATGCAGCCGCTGGCATTGCCGGCGGCAGTGGCTCGGATGCCACGGCTGGGGTTCTTCCCGGGTTCGACGATCGGGAATCTGGATCCCATGGAGGCGGCGCGCTTCCTGGCGCAGGCGCGGGCGACGTTGGGCGAGGATTCGAAGTTCCTGGTGGGTGCGGATCTGCGCAAGGATCCGTCGGTGCTGTTGCCGGCGTATGACGATGCGGCGGGTGTCACCGCGGCGTTCAACCGCAACATGCTGGTGCGGCTGAACCGCGAGGCGGCCGCGGATTTCGTTCCGACCGCATTCGATCATCGCGCGGTATGGAACGACGAGGAAAGCCGCATCGAGATGCACCTGGTCAGCCGCCACGTGCAGACGGTGCGGATCGCGGGGCAGGAGATCGGTTTCGCTGCCGGCGAATCGATACACACGGAGAACAGCTATAAGCACACGCTGGAACGGTTCGTGGGGATTGCCGCGCAGGCGGGGTGGCATGTGCGCGAGACGTGGACCGATCCGGCAGGGCTGTTCGCGCTGTATCTACTGGAGCCGCGCGGGTGATTCCTCGGTTATTGCGAGGGGCGAGGCGACGAAGCAAGAAGTCCCCCCTCCCCTTGAGGGAGGGGGTTAGGGGGAGGGGTCGAGGCATCAAACATCGACC
>DASXFW010000195.1:0-24012 GCA_036489395.1 Acetobacteraceae bacterium
CACGAACGAGATTGCTTCCGCCAGGCGGCCTACCAAGAAACAAGGTTCCCCCCTCCCCTTGAGGGAGGGGGCCAGGGGGAGGGGTGCGTACATCCACCGACCGCGGATGTACGCACCCCTCCCCCAACCCCTCCCTCAAGGGGAGGGGAGCCAGCAGCCGCCTTGCCACGTCCCGCCGCCCTTGGTTCACTCCCCTCCCCCGCCCCACGCTTCCGAGGCCTTGATGCAAGCAGCGCGCCTCGCCGTCGATATCGGCGGCACCTTCACCGACCTCGCGCTGGAGCATGCCGGCCGCCGCACCACCACCAAGCTGCTCACCACCCGGGCCGCGCCAGAGCAAGGCGTGCTGGAGGGCGTGCGCGCGATCCTGCCTGCGGCGGGCGTGGCCGCGGCGGACGTTTCCATCGTCATCCACGGCACCACGCTCGCGACCAACGCGGTGATCGAGCGCAAGGGCGCGCGCACCGCCCTGATCACCACGCAGGGCTTTCGCGACGTGATCGCGATGGGCAACGAAAGCCGCTACGACCAGTACGATCTCAACATCACGCTGCCGGAACCGCTGGTGCCGCGCCATCTGCGCCTGCCCGTACCGGAGCGGCTGGACAATGAGGGCAACGTCCTGCTGCCGCTGGACGAGGCCGCGGTGCGCGCACTGGTGCCGGTATTGCGCCGGGAAGGCGTGCAAAGCATCGCCGTCGGCTTCCTGCATTCCTTCGTCGATGGCTGCCACGAACGCCGCGTGCGCGAGATCCTGGCCGAGGAACTGCGCGACATTCCCGTGACGCTGTCATCGGAAGTCTCCCCCGAGATGCGCGAATGGGAACGCTTCTCCACCGCAGTCGCCAATGCCTACGTGCAGCCGCTGATGGCGCGCTACCTGCGCGGCCTGGAGGCGGGGCTGCGCGCACAGGGCCTGGACGCACCGGTCTTCCTGATGCTGTCGGGCGGCGGACTGACGACGATCGAGACGGCGTGCCGCTTCCCGGTCCGCCTGGTGGAAAGCGGCCCCGCCGGCGGCGCGATCTTTTCCGCGCACGTCGCACGGCAATGCGGGCTGGACAGCGTGCTGTCGTTCGACATGGGTGGCACGACGGCAAAGATCTGCCTGATCGACCATTACAAGCCGCAGACCGCGCGCGCGTTCGAGATCGCCCGCGTCGGGCGATTCCGCAAAGGCTCCGGTCTGCCGCTGCGGATTCCGGTGATCGAGATGGTGGAGATCGGCGCCGGCGGCGGCTCGCTCGCGCATGTCGATGCGATGGGGCGCATCGCCGTCGGCCCGGAAAGTGCGGGCGCCGATCCGGGCCCTGCGTGTTATGGCCGCGGCGGCATACGCCCGGCCGTGACGGACGCGAACCTGGTGCTGGGGCGATACGATGCCGCGCGATTCGCCGGCGGCACGATGCGGTTGGATGCGGCGGCGGCGCGCGATGCGTTGGCGGCGGACGTCGGCGGTCCGTTGGGGCTGCCGGCGGAGATGGCGGCGCTCGGCGTGGTGGAAATGGTCGATGAGAACATGGCCAACGCAGCACGTGTCCACGCGATCGAATCAGGCAAGACGTATGACGGACGCACACTGATCGCGTTCGGCGGCGGCGGGCCGGTGCACGCCTGCCGCGTGGCGGAAAAGATCGGTATCGCGCGCGTGCTGGTGCCCTCCGGCGCCGGCGTCGGCAGCGCGATCGGCTTCCTGCGCGCACCGGTGGGTTATGAAGTGGTGCGCAGCCTGTACCAGCGGCTTTCCTCATTCGATGTGGACGCGGTGAATGCGCTGCTCGACGACATGCAGACCGAGGCGATGACGGTGGTTGCCGAAGGCAGCTTCGGCGCGCCGACGACGGAGACGCGCACCGCTTACATGCGGTATGTCGGCCAGGGGCACGAAATACCCGTGCCACTCCCGGCTGGGCGGCTGCATGCCGATGACGTGGCGCTGATCCGCGCGCGCTACGACGAAGAATACACCAGGTTCTACGACCGCCCGGTGCCCGGGTCGGACGTGGAGATCATGAGCTACGCCGTGGTGGTGACGACGGTGCCGGAGGAGGTGGAGACTCCGACGCTGGCCGCGAACGGCGTGTTCGTGCCGGATGTCGCGGCGACTGGAACGCGCCAGGTGCGTGACACGACCACAGGCGACGTCTCCGAGTGGTCGGTGTTCGACCGCACGGCGCTCACGCCGGGGGCATGCGTAAAAGGACCATCCATTGTCGCTGAGGACGAGACCTCGACGCTGGTCGGCCCGGGGTGGAGTGCGACGGTGAACGGACTTGGATATATTGTTCTGGCCAAAGATTCGGCGGGATGAGCGCGAATGACGGCAACGCCCAACGCCGGAGCGCCGAACACCTGGAGTGTGAACCCTGGCAGCGGACAAATGCGGCTTTACGGTACTGATGGTCTGCCTGCGCTTGACATTGACTTCGACCATCCTCACCCTGGTGTTGGCAGCCCCCATATGCACGTGTGGATACCGAACCTGGACGGATTTCCGGTGCGGCAAGCGCCAATCCGACTGCCTGACGAATTCCAGGTTCAACGGAGCGGATCCATGGATCAGAGCGTTCTGACCGCCATAGACCTCACGTTCCTGCACGACGCAGAACTGTGTCTTGTAGCGATGGATCGTGAGGCGGCCACACTTCGGCTTGGCTTCAAAGTCGTCGATCAGGGCGTACGCTCATTGTCGTTCCGAGGTGTCCTCACTCATCGAATCGAAAACCTGCAATATCAGAATGTGGTTTCCCGGATTCTCGTGTCCGGCGCCGATCTGCAGTCTGACAGCGATATCGAGCGCATCATGCGATGGACCTGCAGCATTCCTGGTGATCGGCTGCTGTTCCCTGAGCAGAGACTGCAGGAACATGTCGCCAGGGTGCGGTCCGGTGACTTGCGCTTGCTCTATGTCGAGCCCTCCTGGGGTGCGGAAGTCGGCGTCATCGCCGAACGGTTCTACCTGTCCGATGGGCAGCAATGAGTCGAAGCGCTTCCTTGCGAGTCGCCACCGGCCCGGCGGCCGACCTGCCCTGGATGAAACTGGAGCCCCCTGTCATTGCGAGGCCGCATGGCCGAAGCAATCTCATTCGTGACGAGCCGCCGGCAGCTCGTCACGAACGGGATTGCTTCGGCCATGCGGCCTCGCAATGACAGGGGGCTCCAGTTTCTTGTTAGACACACGGCAAAGCCGCGTTTGTCATTCGCCACAATGCTCAAGGCGAGTTGGATAACCTGCTCCACTCACCGCTGATGCGGAGAATCGTGCCCATGTCCCACGAAACCGCCGCCCTCGCGCAGATCCATCGCCAGATCATGTGGAACCGCCTGATCGCCGTCGTGGAAGAACAAGCGCAGATCATGATCCGCACCGCCTTCTCCACCACCGTGCGGGAAGCCGGCGACCTCTCCGCCGGCATCTTCGACCTGCACGGCCGCATGATGGCGCAGGCGGTCACCGGCACGCCCGGCCACGTCAACTCCATGGCGGAATCCGTCGGCCATTTCCTGCGCAAATACCCGACCGACATCATGCGCGAGGGCGACCACTACATCACCAACGACCCGTGGCTCGGCACCGGCCACCTGCACGACCTGACCGTCGTCACGCCCGCCTTCCACCACGGCCGCATTGTCGGGCTATTCGCCAACACCGCGCACGTGATCGACATTGGCGGCCTCGGCATGGGTCCCGAAGGCCGGTCCGTCTTTGAAGAAGGCCTCTACATCCCGATCGTCAAATGCTTCGACCAGGGCAGGCCAAACGAGACGTTCTTCGATTTCATCCGCGCCGGCTCCCGCCTCCCCGTCGAGCTCGAAGGCGACGTCTATTCGCTATGCGCCTGCAACGACGCCGGCGCGCGCCGCCTGGTCGAGATGATGGACGAATTCGAGATGACCAGCCTCGATCCGCTGGCACAGTTCATCTTCGAATCCTCCCACCGCGCCACGCTGGCCGAGATCGCGCGCATCCCGCGCGGTACCTACAGCGCAGAAATCTGGTCCGACGGCTACGAAGAACCCGTCCGCCTGGCCGCCGCGATGACCATCCTGGATGACGGCATCGAGGTCGATTACGCCGGCACGTCAGGCCTGTCCTCGCGCGGCATCAACGTGCCGCCGGCCTATTGCCGCGCCTATTCCTGCTTCGGCATCAAATGTGTCGTCGCACCCGAAGTGCCGAACAACTGGGCGTCGCTCGCGCCGTTCCGCATGCGCATCCCCGAAGGCTGCATCCTGAACGCGCCCCGCCCCTATGCGGTGTCGGTGCGCCATGTGATCGGCCACCTGCTGCCCGACCTGATGATGGGCTGCCTGCACCAGGCGGTACCGGAACGCGTCACGGCGGAGGGCGCCTCGGCGCTGTGGAACCCGCCATTGCGCGGCGGGTCGTCGGTATCGGGACAGGCGCGCGGCAACCGTCCCGTGCTGCCGGATTTCGAGGTCATTACCTTCAACTCCGGCGGCACCGGCGCGCGCCCGACGCAGGATGGACTGAACGCGACGGCGTATCCCTCCGGCGTGCGCACCATGCCGGTGGAGGCAACGGAAAACGTCGCGCCCGTGGTGTTCTGGCGCAAGGAACTCAAGCCGGATTCCGGCGGCGCCGGACGCACGCGTGGCGGCACCGGGCAGATCATCGAGGTCGGCGGCAAGGGCGACCTGGAATTTGCGATCAATGCCTCGTTCGATCGTGTCGCACATGCCCCAAAGGGGCGCGAGGGCGGCAAGGACGGCGCCCCGGGCGTGGTGCGGCTGAAGTCCGGCGCAAAGCTGCGCACCAAGGGCTTTCAGCTCATTCCGGACGGCGACCGGTTGATCCTGGAGCTGCCAGGCGGCGCGGGCATGGGCGATCCGGTAGCGCGCGACCCTGCCCTGGTGGCACGTGACGTGCGCGACGGGCTTGTGTCGCCGGAAAATGCCGCTGCGCACTACAAGGTCGCGCTGAACGCCGCCGGAACGCCGGACGAATCGGCAACGCGCGCATTGCGAAGTTAGCCGCCCCACCCTGGATGAAGCGGCTGCGACCATACCTGAGGTCCCCCCTCCCCTTGAGGGAGGGGGCCAGGGGGAGGGGTGCCTGCTTCGAAGGTCGCGCGGCTGTACGCACCCCTACCCAGGCACTGCCCCGCCGGTCACGAAACCGTTGCGGCCCCTTAGCCTCTACGTTATTAGCAAAAAGCAAGTGACGTTCGGCCGACATGTGCCAGAGGTCTGGCACGGGCCATAAGGGGGGCTTAATGGACGACGCCGTAGAAAAATCGGCAATGCGCAAAATATACCTGCGCCTGCTGCCGTTCGCCGTATTCTGCTACTTCCTCGCATATATCGACCGCATCAACGGCAGCTTCGCCGGATTGACCATGCGCGGCGATCTGCACCTGTCGGCGACCAATTTCGGCTTCGCCGTCGGCACGTTCTACTGGGGTTATTTCATCTTCGAAGTGCCCAGCAACATCGTGCTGGAAAAGATCGGCGCGCGGATCTGGATCGCCCGCATCATGGTCACCTGGGGCATCTTCGCCGCGCTCACCGCCACCGTCGTCGGCACCACCAGCTTCGCCACCATCCGCTTTCTGCTCGGTGCCGCCGAGGCCGGCTTCTTCCCGGGCATCGTGCTCTACTTCACCTACTGGTTCCCGCAGCATCACCACGCCCGCATCGTCTCCGGCTTCCTGATCGGCCTGCCGGTCGCGGTTGCGCTCGGCGCACCGGTCTCCACAGCGCTGCTCGGTCTCGATGGCACGTTGGGCCTGCGCGGCTGGCAGTGGCTCTACATTGCCGAGGGCGTACCCACGGTGCTGGTCGGCGTGCTGACCTTCTTCGTGCTGACCGACAAGCCCGAACAAGCAACTTTCCTGACGGCGACTGAGAAATCCTGGCTCATCGCGAAGCTCGCATCGGAACGCCAGGCCAAGGAAGCCGTGCGGAAGTTCACCATCCTGCAGGGCTTCTTCAACCCAAAGGTCCTGCTGCTGGCGTTGAACTATTTCGGCATCGTCGTCGCCAGCCTCGGCGTGTTGTTCTTCGTCCCGCAGATTCTGAAGTCCTTCGGCAACATCAGCAACATGAACGTCGGCTGGCTTACAATGATCCCTTATATCTGCGGCGGAATCGGCCTCGTCACCTGGGGCCGCATCTCCGACCGCATGAATGAACGGCGCTGGAACTTGCTCGGAGCCTGCGCGGTCTCGACCGTCGGGCTGGTCATCGCCGGCCTGACTATGGGGACATGGTGGGCGATGGTCGGACTGTGCATTGCCACATTCGGTTTCTATGGCTCGAAGGGTCCGTTCTGGTCGATGCCGCCGATGTTCATGACCGGCACCGCGGCAGCGGCGTCGATCGCGTGGATCAACTCCATCGGCAATCTCGGGGGTTTCTTCGGCCCGTGGTATGTCGGCGCGGTGAAGGACGCGACCGGCAGCTACGCCGGCGGGCTGTATGGCCTGGCATTCCTTTGCCTGCTCTCCTCGATCGTCTGCGCGTTCTGGCTGGACATTCCCAACGCAGTATCCGGCCCCAAGGCGATGTCGCCCCAGGTTCGGCCTGCCGGCGCGCAGGCGGATTGACCGGCCGCGGCGCCGTGTCCCGCGTGGACATGGCGCCGCCGCTGTGCTGAACGAGCAGCAGTCCACACCTGGGGAATTGCCGGCATGGCTCTGCGCTGCGACCTGATCATCCGTGACGCGACCGTGTTCGACGGCACCGGTGCGCCGCGCTTCGTCGCCGATGTCGGCGTTTCGGGTGACCGCATCGCCGCGGTCGGCGATCTTGGCGCGGCAGGTGCAGATCGAGAGCTCGTCGCCACCGGCCTCGCCATCGCCCCTGGCTTCATCGATGCGCACACCCACGATGACCGCGCCGTGTTGTGCGGACCGGAATGCATGCTGTGCAAAATGTCGCAAGGCGTCACCACTGTCGTTGTCGGCAATTGCGGCATTTCCCTGTCACCCGTCCGCATGAAGACGCGGCCCGTGCCGCCGCTGGATCTGCTCGGTGACGAATCCTGGTGGACTTTCGACAGCTTCGGCGAATACGCCGAACGCCTGGCACGCGATCCCTCGCCGGTGAACGCCTGCGCGCTGATCGGCCACATGTCGCTGCGCGTCGAGGCGATGCACGGCGACACCCGGCGTGCGGCCACTGACAAGGAGGCAGCGCACATGCGGCGCCGCCTCGCCGAGGCACTGGCCCAGGGCGCATCCGGCTTTTCCACCGGCTTGTATTATCCACCGAACATGATGGCACCAACCGACGAAGTAATCGCCGTCGCCGAGGCCTTGCGCTCTGCCGGCGGGATGTACGTCACGCACATGCGTAACGAAGCCAACGATGTGGTGGCGGCAATCGAGGAGACATTGCAGATCGGCCGCTCGGTCAACGTGCCCGTGGTGATCAGCCACCACAAATGCGCGATGCCGGAGAATTTCGGCCGTTCGACCGAAACATTGCCGGTGATCGATGCGGCCGCACAGCGGCAGCGTGTGGATTTCGACGTGTATCCCTACGTCGCCGGTTCCACCGTACTGATCCCGGACCGGCTGCGGGACGACGTTCCCGTGCGAGTTTCCTGGTCCGTGCCGCATCCGGAAATGGCCGGCCGCATGCTGGACGACATCGCGCGGGGTTGGGGCACGTCGCGGCAGGACGCGGCGCAACGCCTGCTGCCCGCTGGCGCCATCATGTTCCAGATGAACGAAGCTGACGTGCGACGTATCCTGTCGCACAAGCTGGCGATGATCGGCAGCGACGGCCTGCCGCACGATTCTTTCCCCCATCCGCGGCTGTGGGGCACGTTCCCGCGCGTGCTGGGTCATTACGCGCGCGATGTGGGCTTGTTCAGCATGGAAGACGCGGTGCGCAAGATGACCGGCCACACCGCCGCCGTGTTCGGAATGGTCGATCGAGGGGTGATCCGCGCCGGCACTTACGCGGACCTGGTATTGTTCGATCCGGCGACGGTGCACGATGCCGCTACGTTCGATGAACCGACAAAACCGGCAGACGGCATCGTCGAGACCTGGGTGAACGGACAAAGCGCCTTCGTGCGCGGACAGGGCGCGACCGCCGCACGTGCGGGCAGGTTGGTTACGCGCGGCCAAGGCTGAACATCCTTTCCCGTTCTGTCATTGCGGCCGTCGCCGTCGATCTGCTTGTCGTCTCGCCGCTGCCGGTGTTGATTGCAGACCGAACCGGCGGAGGAAACGCCATGAAGATTACCCGCATCGATGCCTTCCAGGTGCGCTGGGCGGCGAACGAAAAGCCGACGCAGCACAGCGCCTTCGTGCGCGTACACACCGACGACGGCCTGGTTGGGATCGGCGAGGCGTCACCGATGCAGGGCGGCCTCGCGTCGCTGTCGATCGTGCGGCATCATCTTGCGCCGGCGCTGATCGGCGCCGACCCGCTGGATCATGCCGTGCTGCAGGACCGGCTGCTCCATTCGCATGTGAAGCTCGGGCCCGAGGGCGCGCTGACCGGCGCCGTGGCTGCGATCGATATCGCGTTGTGGGATCTGAAAGGCAAGCTGACCGGACTGCCGATCTACAAACTTGTCGGCGGCGCCTGGCGTACTGCTCTGCCGTTCTACGCGTCGATCGGCGGCAACGGCGATCGCGCCTTGGATGATGTGCTGCGTGTGGTGGAAGCGCGGCTGGCCGACGGTCCCGCCGCCGTGAAGATCCGTTTCGATAACGACCGCACGAAGCTGGATGCCGACATTCCCGGCGACATTGCGAAAGCTCGCGCGGTGCGACGGCTGGTCGGCGACGGCTTTCCTTTGGCGTTCGACGCCAACAATGGCTACACCAGCGGCGGTGCGATCCGCGTGGGACGCGCGCTGGAGGAACTCGGCTTCTGGTGGTTCGAGGAACCGGTGCAGCACTACCATGTTCGCGCGACGGGCGAGGTGGCGCGCGCGCTGGACATCACCGTTTCGGCCGGAGAGCAAAGTTATACCCTGGCGGCGGTCGCCGATCTGATCGAGGCGGGCGTGCGCATGGTGCAGCCCGATATTGTGAAAATGGGCGGCATCACCGGCCTGCTTCGTTGCGCTGCTCTGGCGCAGGCGCACGGCGTGGAGCTGGTGCCGCACCAGACCCAGCCCACGATCGGTCACACGGCAAACCTGCACGTGCTGGCTGCGCAACTGCATGCTACCAAGCCGGCAGAGTGGAACGATCCGTCGTCGCGCACGCACGCCGTCTTCACAAATCCGCCGAAGCCGGTCGCCGGGCTGTTCCATTTGCCGGAAGGTCCAGGGTTGGGCCTGGTGGTGGATGAGACGGAACTGGAGAAGCGGCGGGTGGAGCCCTGATCCGCCCCAGTCATAGCGAGTTCCTCACCAACCGGCTGCCGACCCGCGCTGGATCAAACGGCAGCCCCCTGTCGGCCTAGCGGTACTCCCGCTCAGCCGCCTCCTGCGACAAATACCCCAACCTGACATCCCGTCGCACCGCCACGGGATCGCGCTCGCGCGGATCGCCCATCCCGCCACCGCCAGGCATCTCGACAATCAGCCGATCGCCCGGCGGCACCACGGCCAGCCCCTTCGCCTTCAGCACCGTGCCCGATGCCAGCGACAGCCGCCCTGCCCCGCCCGGCAAGCCGCCATGCCTGCCGCGCGCCGGGTAAGTCACGCGCTCGAACCGCGCGAAAATCCCGAACGGCGCATCCTCGCGCGAGCCGACCTCCATGACCTGCCCGAGCCCGCCTCGATATTTGCCCGCCCCACCGGAATCCTGCCGCAACTCCTTGCGCCAGATCACCAGCGGAGTGATCGCCTCGGTCGCCTCCACCGGCACGTTGCGCACGCCGGACGGGAACGGCGTCGCCGAAAGTCCATCCTGCATCGGCCTCGCCCCTGTGCCGCCCGAATGGAAGCTGTTCACCATGAACGGTGTGCCGGCAGAACGACCGATGCCGGTCAACCCGTGCCCGGCGATCAGGTTCAGCGTCCACAGGTTTGATGTGCCCTCGGCCGGCACGCGCCCCGGCAGCGCCTGGTCCAGGCAGCCGTACACCACGTCGGGCAGCATGTGCCCCATCACCGATCGCGCATAAACCGCAGCCGGATGCAGGGCGCTGAGGATCGTGCCTTCCGGCGCGGTCACGCGCACCGCGTCCAGCGTGCCGGCGTTGTTCGGAATATGCGGCGCCACCACGCAGTTCACGCCGAAGGTCGTATAGGCCTCCGTGTAACAGAGAGGGCAGTTGATCGCATAAGACGACATGCCCGACGTGCCGGTGTAATCGACGTCGATGCGGTCCCGCCCGATCGTTAGTCTGGCTATCAGGTCGATCGGTGCCTCATACCCGTCGATGCGCATCGACGATGTCCAGGTGCCTTGCGGCAGCTTGCCGATCGCCTCGGCCATGCCGCGGCGGCTGCGGGCGATGATCTCCTCCCCCAGCACATCAAGGTCGCGCAGTCGATATTCGCGCATCATCGCCGTCAGGCGTCGGCCGCCAATTTCGTTGCAGGCGATCAGCGCGTACACGTCGCCGATCACCTGCACCGGCTCACGCACATTGGCGCGGATAATGGACAGCAGGTCCTCGTTCATCTCGCCGGCGCGCACCAGACGCAGCATCGGCAGGAACAAGCCCTCGTGGTAGATTTGCCGGCCTTCCGGAGTCTGCCCGACGCCTCCCATATCGACAAGATGCGCAGTGCAGGCGAACAGCGCGACGATTTGGCCGTCGATGAAGGTGGGGGAGACGACGACGAGATCATACAGATGACCGGTGCCTTTCCACGGGTCGTTAGTCGTGTAAACATCGCCCTCGCGCATCTGCGCGACCGGAAATGCTTCCAGGAAATGTCCCACCGAACGGGCCATCGTGTTGATATGGCCAGGCGTGCCGGTGACGGCCTGGGCCAGCATGCGGCCTTGCAGATCGAACACACCAGCGGATATGTCGCCCGCCTCGCGTGACGACGTGCTGAACGCTGTTCGTACCAGGGTCTGCGCTTGCTCCTCCACCACCGACAGCAGGCGGTTCCACATGATCTGCAGTTCAATTTCGGAGATGTTGCGGCGGATCATGCGGCGTTCTCCTCGATGATGATCTCGCCGCCACTGGCAATGCGCGCGGCAAAGTTCGCCGGCAGAATTGTGGACGTTCCATCTTCCACGATAACCGCCGGACCTGCGACTTCCGCGCCCGGTGCCAGCGACGTTCGCGCGAAGACCGCCGCCTGCACCACGTCTCCGGTCGTGGTATCGATGATGCGCGTCTGGCGCAGCGGCAGGCCGGCCGCGATCGGGGGCGGCACAGCGGCGCGCGAGACGGATGCGTGCGGCTGCGATAAACCCAGTGTCCAGCTTACTGCTTCGATTTCCAGCCGCGGGATCGTGCGGCCGAACAATCGAGCATAGGTCGTATCGAACGCCGCGCGCAACGCCGCGGGATCGAGCGCGCCTGAGGGCAACGGTACCGCCACTTCATGTCCCTGTCCGCGATAGCGCATGAACGCGGTGCGCGTTTCCACAAGATCGCCCTCGCGCGCACCGAGCCGCACCACGGCTTCGGCCTCCGCGCGCATTTCACAAAACACCGCATCGATCGTTTCCTGTGCCAGCGCGTCGAGCCGTACCAGCAGGGTGCGCGCGACCTCATAAGCAACCGGCGCGGCGAGGAAACCGTGCGCAGAGCCGACGCCGGCGTCGCGTGGGATCACCACACGCCTGATCCCCAGCTTTTGTGCCAATCGTACAGCGTGCAGTGGCGCTGCCCCACCGAATGCGATCAACGTGCGCTCGCCGGTGTCCTTGCCGTTCTCCACCGCGTGCACCCGCGCTGCGCTGGCCATCGTCTCATCGACGATTGCGGCAATGCCGCGCGCTGCTTCTTCGGGCAGCATCGCAAGCGCTGAGCCGACCGACGCAACCGCGGCACGCGCTCGCGCGGCATCGAGCGCAATTCTCCCGCCGGCAAAATGCGTCGGATCGATGCGGCCCAGCACTACGTCGGCATCGGTCACCGTCGGCGCCGTGCCACCGCGCGCATAGCACGCAGGACCCGGATCAGCCCCGGCACTGTCCGGACCGACCTGAATGCGCTTCAGCGAATCCACGCGCGCGATCGAACCGCCGCCAGCGCCGATCTCCACCATGTCAATTACCGGGATCCGCACAGGAAAGCCGCTGCCCTTGGCAAAGCGATACGCCCGCGCCACTTCGAAATGCCGTGACTGTTGCGGGGTAAAATCGTCGATCAGTGTAAGTTTGGCGGTGGTGCCACCCATGTCGAAAGAGATAGCGCGGTCCCAGCCGCCACGCGCCGCGACATTTCGCGCCAGGATCGCACCGCCCGCAGGACCACTCTCCACCAGACGCACCGGAAAGCGGCGCGCGGTCTCCACGGTGCAGATGCCGCCGGACGACATCATCAGCAGCAACGGGCAATCAATACCAAGCGCGTGCAGCCCATCCTGCATGCGTGCGATATAACGCTCCATCAGTGGCAGCACATAGGCGTTCGCAACGGTGGTCGATGTCCGTTCGTATTCGCGAATCTCGCGGCAGACCTCGGAGGAAATGGTGATTGGCATATCCGGCAGCGCGCGCGCCAGACGAGTGCGCGCGGCTTCCTCATGCATCGGATTGACGTAGGAGTGGATGAAACTGATTGCCACAGCCTCGATCTGTTGTGCGCGCAACAGCGGCAGCAAGGCGTCGAGCCCGGTCTCGTCCAGCGGACGCAGCACGCTTCCGTCGGCGGACAGGCGTTCGGACACTTCGAACCGCAGGTCTCGTTCCACCAGCGGCGTCGGACGTTCCATGTAAAGGTCGTATTGTTCGAAGCGATGCTCGTAGGCGATTTCCAACGAATCTCGGAAACCTTGCGTGGTGATCAGGGCCGTCCGGGCACCCTTGCGCTCGATCAACGCGTTGGTGGCGAGAGTGGTGCCGTGGATGACAAGGTCGATCTGCCGCGCCGCGATGCCGGCGTCACGCAGGATCGCGGCGGCGCCTTCGATCGCCGCAGTCTCCGGCGCGTGCGGCGTGGTCAGCAGCTTCGCGGACAAAGTGCGATCGGGCAGCGCGAGAACGAGGTCGGTGAAGGTGCCTCCGATATCGACGGCCAGGCGAGTGCGCGGGCGTTGCGTCACGGCATTGGTATCCGGGAATCCGATGTTGGGGCGGTTGCCGGCGGGATGGTAGCACGCTGCCCGCATCTGTCATTGCCAGAGGCGCAAAGCACTCTCGCAGGTCATCTGCGTCCGCCCGGACGAAGTCCGCTTCCGCCACATTCGCCGGGGTCGCAATGACATCGGGTGCGCGATCACGCCTGCACGTTTCGTCTATTGCGAATATCCACAATAGTCTCGTGCAGCGCTGCGCGAACCGCGGCCGGGTCGCCGCTTTGCCGTTCCAATTGCCGCACGCAGAAATGCAGGCGCGCGATGCGCTGGTGGTAACCCAGGAACATGTAGCTCGCCGCGCCGCCCGTCACCGCGCCGGCAATCGGCACAGTCTGCGTCAACAGTTTCTCTGACAGGGCGATCGAGAGAATACGCGCCGCCTGCTGGATCGTCAGGCCGCTCGTTGCGTGGTTCAGAGCAGCTCGCGCGGCCCAATAACTGAGTTCCACATCGGCGTCGCCGCGCGGCAGGCCGGCGACGGTAAAGACCTCGATGCAGGCACGCCGCGTATCGGGATCTGTGAGATCCTCGCCGTGGGATCGAGCGATCCCGGCGATCGAACGAAGCATCGTCGCCATGGTCACCGGAAGGTCGAAGCTCAATCCGGGCAGCCCGATGAGGCCGGCAATGGCGCCGCGGGCGGACACAGTGAGTCGCTTACTTCTTGCCCTTCTTCTTCTTCGACTCGGCCACCACCGGTGGCTGGCCCGTGAAGAATGCCGTGCGCTGATTGGCGCCGATCAGCATGTAGCTGTGGTCGGAGCCGGTCAGCACGAAACGCGCGCCCATTCCGACATAGCGCGCGGCATTCACCTCATCGTACACACCACCCATGCCGAGCACCTTGCCGTGTTTGCGGCAGGCATTGCCCACGGCTTCATAGGCATCGACGATTTTCTGATGGCCCATCTGCCCGGCAATGCCCAATTCCGCCGACAGATCCGACGTGCCGATCAGCAGCACATCCACGCCGTCAACCTCCGCAATGGCGTCGGCGTTCTTGATCGCCTCGGGGCTTTCCAGCATCACAACGGTCAGGATCTCGTCGTTGATCGCCTTCTGCGCCTCGGCCATCGATGGCGGCTGATACCCGTAGATCGCCGGCGGACCGCCCCAGCTTCGCCGCCCGTCAGGCGGATAGTGAAAGGCCTCGGCGATACGGCGCGCTTCCTTCGCAGTATCGACGTGCGGCATGACGATGCCCTGGGCACCGTTGTCCAGCGCGCGTGTCGCCTCATCGATCGCGTTGGCACAGACACGTACGATCGGCGTAACGCCGGTGGGAAGCGACGCGATGCAGAGTTGGGCGATCTCATGCACCGAGAACGAACCATGCTCGTTGTCCAGAAAAATCCAGTGGTGCCCGCTGGCGGCAGCCAGCACCGGCGTGGCGATGCTGCGCAGATGGTGCACCCCGAAGCCGAGCGCGACCTCGCCCGCCTGCATCCGGCGCTTCGTCGTATTATGGACGAGCGGCATGTCCCCCTTCTCCCCCAGCATATTTTGCAGCGCAGGAAGGCATGCGGTGGCGTTGCGGTCAATTGGGGCGACGGCGTTTGAGCCCTGCGATGGCGAAGCTGGAGCTACATCTCCGCGAGGACGTGCGCGTCGGGCTCCGACCATACCAACGTTGCGGCGTCGCCAGGTTCGACTGGGGCGCTGTAGAACGCCGCGTCGGGGACCAACGCGGACGCCTCATCGCCAGAGTCCATGGCCAGCGCGACACGCACCATCGTGCCTTGGTATTCGACAGCGGCCACGCGGCCGGAGACATGCGGGCTGTCGCCTGCAACGCCCAGGCGGCAGCGATCCGCGCGCACCGCGATTGGACCGCGCGCGCCTTGCAGCACGTTATGTCCGCCGATGAACCGCGCCACGAAAGCGCTGACCGGTTGCTCGAACACTTCGCGCGGCGGGCCGGACTGGCGGATGCGGCCATCGTCCATCACCACCATCAGGTCGGCCATCGCCATCGCCTCATCCTGGCTGTGGGTGACGTGGATGAAGGTAATGCCGAGCTCGCGTTGCAGGCGCTTCAGTTCCTCGCGCACTTTGATGCGTAAGAAGGGATCAAGCGCCGACAGCGGCTCATCCAGCAGCAACACCTTCGGACGGGTGATCAGCGCGCGCGCCAATGCGACGCGCTGCTGCTGGCCGCCGGACAATTGGGAAGGCAGACGCTCGGCGTAGTTCGCCATGTGCACAAGGCCGAGGAATTCGCGCGCCTTGGCGTGGCGCTCGGCCTTGCCAATGCCGCGCATCTTCAGGCTGAACGCGACGTTGTCGAGGCAATTGAGGTGCGGGAACAGCGCGTAGCTTTGGAACATCATCGCGGTGCCGCGGCGGATCGGCGGGTCCAGCGTGACGTTGTCGCCGTTGATAAGGATGTCGCCGGCACTGACTGCTTCATGGCCGGCGATCATGCGCAGGGTGGTGGTCTTGCCGCAGCCACTCGGGCCCAGCAGGCAGCAATAGCTGGCGCGGGGAATGCGCAGCGAAATGTCGTCCACCGCCAGGGTAGTGCCGTAGCGCTTGGTAACGGCGACAAGCTCGACATCGAAGCGAGGGTCCAAAGTATTGGCTCCTTCAGTTCTCGGTGGCTATGGCACGGCGGCGGCGTTGCATGCGGAATACCACGACGAGTGTCATGCCGATCAGCAGGAATGATACCGCGGTGGTCACCGTGCCGATGGCAAACAGCATGGGGGAGGTCGCGCTGGAAATCAGTGCGTAGATTTCCAAAGGCAGCGTGTTGTGGTTGCCGATAGTGAGCGTAGTACGGGCGTATTCGTCGTACGATAGCGTGAAAGCACCCATTGCGACGCCGATGATGCCAGGCAGCAGGATCGGCAGTGTCACGTGCCGCAGGCGCTGCCAGGCGGTCGCACCGAGGTCGGCGGCGGCTTCCTCGTAGGAACGGTTGAAGCGGTTCACCACGGCGAACATCGCGAACAAGCCGAACGGCATGGTCCAGGTAAGCTGCGCGCCGAGGGCTGACGTGAACATGTTGTTGTGCAGGCCAAGCACCTGGAAGCCGAGGCCGATGCCGAAGCCGACCAGCAGGCTGGGCATCACCAGGCTGGCGACGGCGAGATAGAACAGGATGAAGGAGCCGCGGAAACGGCGACGAAAACCGAGGCCGGCTGCGACGGAGGTCACCACGGTGATGGCGCTGACCACGCTGGCCAGGAAGATGGATCGCTCGAACGCGGCGGGGATGTCGGCCATTTGCTCGGGTTTGACGATGTCGCGGAACCAGGTGAGCGAGGTGCCGACCATGGGAAACGTGACGCCGCCGTTCGGGCCCTGGAACGACAGCAGGTAGATGACGAACATCGGGCCGTAGAGGAACGCGAGAAAGCCGAAGAACAAGCCGCCGAGGGCGTAGAAGGTCCAGGGACGGTTCTCGGACGGACCGAGCGCTCGGCCGGAGCCGGAGACTGCGACGACCATCTATTTCACCAATTCCTGGCGGACATCGACGACGCGCATCATGCAGGCGACCGTGATGGCGACGAAGATCACCAGCAGCATCGCGTTGGCCGACGCGGGCGGATATTCCATCGCGTTGATCTGGTTCGACAGCAGCGAAACGATGGAGGCGCTTTGTCCGCCGCTCATGGTCTTCACCACGAAATAGTCGCCCATGACCTGGGTGAACACCAGGATGGAGCCGAGCGCGATGCCGGTCTTCGACAGCGGAATGACGACGTCGGTCATGGTGCGCCAGCGGCTGGCCCCGGCGTCGCGGGCGGCTTCGAGCAGGGCGGGGTCGATCTTGCCCATGGAGTTGGCGATCGGGCCGATCATCAGCAACGTAAACAGGTGAACGTAGGTGATGATAACGGCGAAGTCGGAGAACAGCAGGAAGGTCAGCGGTTTTTCCGTGATGTGCAGGGCCATGAGGATCTGGTTGAAGGCACCGTTACGGCCAAGGAAGGGAATCCAGGCGATCGTGCGAATGATGCCGGAGGTCCAGAACGGAATGGCGCAGAGCAGGAACAGGATGGTGCGCATCATGGTGGTGCGGATGTGGAAGATCAGAAACCAGGCGATGTTGAAGCCCAGGAACAGGGTAATGGCCCAGACGATGAGGGCGAATTTGAGGGAGCTGATATAGACGCGCAGGGTAGCGGGCGTCGTCAGCAGATCGCGGTAGTTGTCCATCAGGAAGGCTGGATAGATGCCGATGCGGTCGTAGTCGAAGAAGCTGACGACGAGGAACAGGACGATCGGCGCGGCGACAAGGCAGAACAAGACCAGGGCGAGCGGGCTGATCTGCAGCCAGGAGACTTGCTCGGGGGTCAGGCGGAGGGGACGGACAAAAGCAAAGAGCGTGTGCCGGTTGGCGGCACCCTCACCCTCGGTGCTTCGCACCTCGACCTTTCCCGCGGGCGGGAGAGGTGTTTTGTGGCGAACGTAGGTCATGCGGCGGCTTTCACTTCGTTACGGCAACGCAGCAGCGGCTGGATGCGAGTGCCGAATTGCTCCATGCCGATGACAAAATCATCGAAGGTCAGCATGACGCCTTGCACGCCTGGGACTTCGGCGAGTTCGTCCAGCATGCGGGCGATGGAGGCGTAGGAGCCGATCAGCACGCCGCCCTGGGTCGGCAGACCTTGCGTGCCGAGGGTGCGGCGCTTGTTCGGGCCGGCGAGCGGATCGCGCGAGGGATCGTCGTCGAACTGCGCGTCGCGATAGGCGAGTGCCTCGTGGTCGGTGCCGGCTTTGTAGTGTTCCCATTTCGCGAGCGCGGCTTCGTCGGTTTCGTCGGCGATGACCATGGTCAGAACCAGGGCGCCGCAGTGGCGGCCTGCGTCTTTCGTTGCCTGCACCAGGCGGGCGACGCTGTCGGTGACGCGCGTCGGCTGGTTGATGCCGCCGGAAGAGCAGAAGTTGTAGTCGGCGTAACGGGCGGCGTAGCTTGTGCCGGCATCGCTTTGTGCGGCGCAGATGATGGGGATTTTCGCGGTGGGCATTGGCAGGCAGCGGCAGTCGTCCATCTGGAAGAAGTCGCCCTTGAAGTCGGACCGGCCGGTGTTCCAGAGTTCGTTCATGATGGTGACGTATTCGCCGCAGTAATCGTAGCGGCGGCGGTAGTGCTCGGCGCCGGGCCAGATGCCCATCTGGGCGTATTCGCGGCGCTGCCAGCCGGAGATGATGTTGATGCCGAAGCGGCCGTGCGAGATCGAATCGATCGTCACGGCCATGCGTGCGGCGATCGGCGGCGGCATGGTCAGCACGGCGCAGGTGGCGAAGAGCTGGATGCGGCTGGTGACCGCGGCGAGGCCCGCCATCAGGGTGAATGATTCGAGGTTGTAGTCCCAGAAGCCGGATTGGCCGCCGAAGCCGTGCAGCTTGATCATCGACAGGGCGAAGTCGAAGCCGAAGCGCTCGGCTTTTTCGACGATGGTGCGGTTCAGGTCGAAGCTGGGCTTGTATTGCGGGGAAGTGCTGGAGATCAGCCAGCCGTTATTGCCGATGGGGATGAAGATGCCGATCTGCATGGGAGGCTCCGGTTAGGGGCAGCAGTGCAAGGAGTGCCGGGAGTGTAAGGAGTGGCGGAAGTGTATGGGCTGTAAGGAGTGTAAGGAGTCCCCCCTCCCCTTGAGGGAGGGGGTTAGGGGGAGGGGTGCGTACTTCCGAAGTCCGGCGGCTGGATGCACCCCTCCCCCCTGCCCCCTCCCTCAAGGGGAGGGGGAGTGTCGTCTCCCTTACGACGTGATGAATTCGTTCCAGCGCCGGGTCAGATACCGATCTTCGTCCATCACCGAATTCCACACCGCGATGTGCCCCATCCGCTGCTCGAAGGATCCGCCGTCGCGCGAGCGGCCCGCTTTCTCCATTACCTTGCCGAATGGATTCATGATGTCGGTCGCAGCGGGCTTGCCGGCGTACCAATAGTCCCACTCTGCCTGCGTGAGGTACTTCTTCGCGTTGGTCGGCTGCGGCGAGTAATAGCCCTCGCGCGCAATGAACGCGCCGGGGAAGCCGCCGGTGTACCAGTTCATGTAGTCGTAGAACGCGTCCAGCTTCATGCCCGTGACGTGCTTCATCACGCCGAGAGAATAACCCCAGCCGCGATAGCCCTCCTTCAGCGGCTGGAACACGCAGGGAATGCCGCGCGTCTTCACCGCGGTGACCGCGGGCGACCACATCGACTGGATCACCACCTCACCCGACGCCATCAGGTTCACCGACTGATCGAACGTGGTCCAGAACGAGCGGAACTGGCCCTCGCTTTTTATTTTCATCATCGTGCCGATGGTCTGGTCGATCTCGGCGCGGGTCATGTTGCCCTTGTCGCGGTACTTGACCTGGCCGCTCGCCTCCATCGCCATTGCGACATCGATGATGCCGACGGTTGACTGGTCCTGCAGCGCGGCGCGGCCTTTGAAGTCGGGGCTGATCAGATCGGCCCAGCTTGTCACCGGGCGCTTCACCAGGTCGGGACGCACGCCCAGCGTGTCGGCGTTGGTGATGGTGGGAGCCCCGGTCAGGTAGTCGCTGGGTTCGGCGCTGAACTTCTGGCCGTCGGGGCCGGTGGCGTAGAGCACGGTGAAGGGTGCGGTGCCCTGACGCGAGGCCTCGCGGCCGTCGGAATAGACGCCCTTGGTGAACAGCGGGATCGTCACGTCCCAGTTCTTGAATTTGGCGACGGGGACGGCTTGCAGCACGTTGCGGCCGACCAGGTAGCGCTGGAAGGTGAAAGCCACGTCGGCACAGTCGATGTTGGACGACTGGCTGAGGAAGCGGTTGAGCAAGTCCGCGTTCTCGGTCGCCTGCATCTGGATCGTGAAGCCGAGGTCCTTGGTGGCCTGCGCGGCGATGGCGGGGATCGCGCTGACCGGCGGGCCGGCGTGGTGCAGGACGATGTTCTTGATCTCCTGCGCCCAGATGGTGGGGAAGCCGGTGATGGCCCCGCTGCCGGCCGCTGCTCCGGCTGCCGCGGCGGCGGATTTCAGCAGGGTGCGGCGGGTCAGGTGGTTGACGGGTCGGCGGGTCGGCGTGTGGTTGGCGTGCATGGTCGGGGGCCCCTCTGTGCGTGTGGCGTGCCTGGGCGTCCTCCGCGTTTTTTGCTGCGTCGCAGCATGGCGCGAAAGAAGGCTGCCACGCAAGTGGGCAGATCGTTATGGTGGTATTTTAGGTGAAATACCTAGTTATTAGGCAGATATAGCCTAATATATAGGCTCATGCCGCAGCACAGAATTGATAAGATACGATTTCCGCACCTAAGGCACTGTTGACGAATAATCGCTGCAATTGACGCACGGTCGCATAATATCGTCATGCCGACCACCGGGCACTTGACCCGGTGGTCGGCATGACGGGGTAAAGGCCGGTGCCTCACTCAACCGATTCGATTATTCGTCAACAGTGCCTAACGTCGCGATCCGCCGCTCAACGCACGGGTGACCGCATCCGGCTCCCGCGCGATGACCCGGAGCAAGGTGCGCGCCGGACCAGTCGGCTGACGGCGGCGGCTTTCATACTGGCGGATTGCATCGACTGAGAATCCGAACCGAGCCGCAAACGCCTGCTGGGACAAGCCGAGGCGGGCTCGCAACCTACGTACGTCCTCGATCGCGTCGGGGGCGATCCGGCGGCCAGCGGCCAGGATCTCCTCGGCGGCAAACATCGGGGAAGTATCCGCATCGACCGCCGTCTGCCGGGCAATCTCGTCATCGTCCGTCGCATCGACCTTGCGCCAGTCGATCCGGGAGAGGTCCAGGTCACTCCGGGAAAACGCTTTCGTAGGCATGGCTTTCACCCTTGTTCGCCTTGCGCAGGCTGACGATCCAGCGCAGGGGGTCGTTGTCGGTGCCGCGCCAGGTGTAAATGCACACCAAAGTGCGGCCCGCGACGCGGCCGTAGGCAATGATCCGCCGCTCGCCATACTCCTGGCGATCGTCGTCGAATTCGATTGTCGACTCGTCGAACAACGCCATCGCCACGGCGAATGGCAAGCCCCGCTGCCGAGCGTTGTAATCGCTCTTCGCCGGGTCCCAGCCAAAGCGCATGCCCCGAGATATGGTCATTGACACAGTATGTCAATGACCCATAGCGCATTTGAGGCCTTAGCCGGCCTCGATGCGGATCAGTGTCGGCGTTTCCAGCACCGCGTCCAGCGCCTCGATCCGCGTCAGCGCCTCTCGCATGGCGCTTTCCTGCGTTTCATGGGTGACCAGGACGACAGGCACCGCCTCCCCCGGTGCGCGGCCACGCTGCAGCATCGATTCCAGCGACACGCCGAGATCGCGCAGCACCGCCGTTACGTCGGCGATAACACCCGGCCGATCCACCACCATCAGGCGCAGATAGTACGGGCCGACATGCGAACTCATCGGCACCGAGGGCGCATTGGACAGCTCCGCCGCGTCTGCACCCCACACCGGGGTCAGCCGGCCCCGCGCGAGGTCGATCAGGTCCGCGACCACGGCCGAGGCGGTGGGCCCCGCCCCTGCCCCACGCCCCTCCAGCATCACGCGGCCGACGAAATCGCCTTCGGCCACCACGGCATTGAACACGCCATCGACACGGGCGATCGGCGCCGCGGCCGGCACCATGCAGGGGTGCACGCGCGCCGAGATGCCACCCTCCGGCGCGCCCTCGCTCCGCCGCGCGATGCCGAGCAGCTTGATGCGGTAGCCAAGCTCCGTGGCGAAGGCGATGTCCAACGCGGAGATGCGGCGGATGCCCTCGACATGCACCGCGTCGAACGCGACGGGACGGCCGAACGCCAGCGCCGCCAGGATGGCCAGCTTGTGCGCCGCGTCGATGCCGTCGATGTCGAAGGACGGGTCGGCTTCCGCGTATCCCAACTTCTGCGCATCGGCCAGCACGTCGGCGAATTCGCGGCCGCGCTCGCGCATCTGCGTCAGGATGTAGTTGCAGGTGCCGTTCAGGATGCCGGCGATGCGGGAGATGCGGTTGGCGGCCAGGCCCTCGCGCAGCGCCTTGATGACGGGGATGCCGCCGGCGACCGCGGCCTCGAACGCCAGCGGCACGTGGCGCGTTTCCGCCGCCCTGGCCAGCGCGGCGCCATGCACCGCCAGCATCGCCTTGTTCGCGGTCACCACGGGCTTGCCGGCGGCGATGGCGGCTTCCACCAGGGCGCGGGCGGGGCCGTCGGAGCCGCCGATCAGTTCCACCACCACGTCCACCGCGGGGTCGGCGGCGAGCGCCACCGGGTCCTCATACCAGCGCAGGCCGGTGATCGGCACGCCGCGGTCGCGCGTGCGGTCGCGGGCGGAGACGGCGGTCACGGCAATCGGACGGCCGGCGCGCGCGGTGACGATGTCGGCGTTGTCGCGCAGCAGCTTCAGCACGCCGCCGCCGACGGTGCCCAGGCCGGCGACGGCGACGGAGAGGGGGTGGGTCATGCGCAAGGCTCGGTCAGGCGAAGGGGCATGGGCGAAGGTCCTGGCTGGTGTTGCGCGGACCATAGCAGCGGGCACGCCGGTCTGCCCAACCTATCACGGAAATGGGCGAAGGCCGGTTTACACGCGTTCCTGAAACGGAACCGGCAGCACTTGCCCTGTTTTAGCCACCGTTGCCCATGCAGAACCAGCCATGCGCGCGATGCTGCCTTGGTGGTTGCTGCTTCTGGCACTTGCCGGCTGTGCCGCACCGAAGGTGCAGACCGCGGCGCCGCGTCCGGCCTGCGTTCAGGATGGCGTCGCGTCGTGGTACGCGCCGCATCCGGGCCAGACGCGCATGGCGGACGGTGGGCGGCTGGACTCCGCCGCGCTGACCGCGGCGCATCGGTACCTGCCGTTCGGCACGATGGTGCGGGTGACCAATCTGGACACCGGACGTTCGGCGGTGGTGCGGATCACCGACCGGGGACCTGCGGTGCGCAGCCGCATCATCGATGTGTCGCCGGCGGCGGCGAAGCTGCTGGAGATGAAGCACGAGGGGACCGCGCATGTGCGGCTGGAGATCGACGGCGCGGGCGATGCGGGGTGTTTGCTGAGGGAAGCCGCAAATTCGTAACGGGGATTGAAGCGGAACGACCGGCGCTTCGGCGCCGACGCATGCGACTCGCGTTGGCAATGGACCGAAGGCCGCCGCACATTCTGTCGATGCCGCAAGCACGCAAGAAATCTGCCCCTCATCGCCGCGCGATCGCGCCTACGCGATCCGGGCCAAGCAAGCCACCGGCCAGGATTGCCGTCACGGTTCGCCTCGACCCTGACCGCGCGGTGCGATTTCGGGACATTGCGACGATCGAGAACCGCTCTCTCGCGAACTACGTCGAGGCCGTGCTGCTGCGCGAGTTGGCACGCCGCGAAGAGGCGGACCGGATCATTACGATGTACGCGGCACCGGACGCCCCGGACAGCATCCGACCCGAGGACGTCGTCCGCGCGGCCGGCGAATCGGACGAAGAATACGCGGCGCGCCAGACGCTGGCGGTCGAACTGTGGTCCATTCCGCACAACGCCGGCGGCGGCCTCAGTTTTCTCGACGACGAGCCGGACCTTTACTCGGACGCGGACGCCATCGAGCGGTATCGGTGACGGAGCACATGGTGCTCTGCCGCCGCTTGCCGGTCAGTCGTCCAGTTCGTCACCCGTGCGAGGTGCCGCATCTGCTCCGATGCTGTCGAGCAGGGCGAGGGCGGCCGGCACATTTGCCCGGCGGGCGCGGTCGCGAAAGAAGTCGGCGGTGCGCAGCCAGGGCAATCGGGTGAACGGAGCAAAGGCCGGGGCTCGGCCCCGGACCCCGCCAAGGGGCGCTGCCCCTTGGATCCCCGCCAAGGGCGGAGCCCTTGGAACCCTTTACTTCGCTGGATGGGCGGGAGGGGGCACCAGACCGGAGAATTATGCGTCGCCAACGACGCGTAATCCTCCGGTCTG
>DASXFW010000326.1:0-1718 GCA_036489395.1 Acetobacteraceae bacterium
TACCTCTGGCTTCAGGCTTGGTCGGTAGGCCCAGGATGGACTTGCACCTTCCTGACAAGGCACGCTCACGGACGCACGATGGCCGGGTCAAGCCCGGCCATGACGGGAAATGCCGATGCCGACGCGACCAGCCGATGAGTCGGCAATTTCGGCACCTGGTATAATATCCCGTGCCAACGCACGCCTACGAGCAGTACGGCTCCGTGGTTCTCCGAGGCCCTCCACGTCCTCCGTGTTAAATACTTGCAGCAGAACGAACCGCACGAACGTTACGAGCAATGCGACCAGGCCGGCTGCCCGCGGCTGGCCGGATTGGTCGCAAACGGGATTGCCTGTACCCCTCCTGTGCATCCGTGCGACCTCGGCTACGTTCCGGCACAGTGCAGAAGGATCCGAACGATGACCGACGCCGCCGAACGCACCGTCCGCCGCATCACCGACAGCGCGGCCTTCCAGACCGCCCGCGCCACGCTGGCGCAAGAGCACGAACGAACAGTCGGCGACATCGTCGCGCTGACCCAGATCGAGGCGCCGTCCTTCCAGGAAGCCAACCGCGCCGCCGCGTTCCTGGAAATGGCCCGCGCGCACGGACTGACCAACCTGGAGATCGACGCCGAGGGCAACGTCACCGGCATCCGCCGCGGCATCGGCAACGGCAAGCTGATCTGCGTCGCGGCGCATCTCGACACGGTGTTCCCCGCCGGCACTGACGTAACGGTGCGGCGCGAGGGCGACAAATTGTTCGCCCCCGGCGTCGGTGACGACACCCGTGGCCTCGCGGTGCTGTTGGCCTGGCTGCGCGCCATGGACGCGGCGGGCATCCGCACCCGCGACGACATCTTGTTCGTGGCCGACGTGGGGGAGGAAGGACAGGGCGACCTGCGCGGCATGCGCCACCTGTTTCAGAAGGGCCGCTACAAGGACCGCATCAGCGCATTCCTGACGGTCGATAGTCCCGATATGACGCGCATCGCCACCGGCGGCGTCGGATCGAAGCGCTACCGCATCACGTTCGAGGGCCCCGGCGGGCACAGCTACGGCGCGTTCGGCCTGGTCAATCCGATGTACGCGATGGCGGATACCGTGCTGCGGTTATCTCGGCTAACGGTGCCGTCGCGGCCGAAGACGACGTTCAGCGCGTCCGTCACCGGCGGCGGCACGTCGATCAATTCCATCCCGAACAACGTGTGGACCGAGTTCGACCTGCGATCCGAGGCGGCGGACGAACTGGCGCGGCTGGAACAAGATTTCCTCGCGCTGGTGCAGGAAGCGGTGGCTGCGGAGAACGCCGCGCGCTTGACGCGCGCGGGGCGGGTTGAGGCCGTGATCACACCGATCGGCGACCGCCCGGCGGGACATACGGACGAAACATGCGAACTGGTGCGGCTGGCGCACGCCGCGATCTCGGCGCACGGGTTCGCGGTGGGGTTCGAGGCGTCGTCCACCGATGCGAACATCCCGATGAGTTTGGGGATTCCCGCGATCAAGATCGGCTCGGGCGGCACCGGCGGTCGGGCCCATTCGCTGGATGAGTGGATCGACGTGGAGCCGGAAGCCAGCGTGCAGGGCATGGCCGCCGGGCTAGCGACGCTGCTGGCCGTAGCGGGGGTGGATGAGGGGTGAGGCGGGCTAACCACTGTCATTGCGAGGCCGCTTGGCCGAAGCAATCTCCCGCGGGAGATTGCTTCGGCCAAGCGGCCTCGCAATGACAGTGGTTC
>DASXFW010000330.1:0-2658 GCA_036489395.1 Acetobacteraceae bacterium
CGCGGCCAGCACAGCAAGGCGTGGATGCCGACCTTCGTCGGCATGACGTGGGGGTGACGCCGACTTCTGAACTTCGGCGACTGCCTCGCTTACGGTCTCGCCAAGACCACCGGCGAGCCCCTCCTGTTCAAGGGCACCGACTTCTCCCAGACCGACATCAACTCCGCCCTCCGCGCCTGAGATATCCCCGTTATCCGCTTTCCGAGGCTAGTCAGGGCGCAAATCCTGGCCTAGAAGGCCGGCCACAACCCAGAAACCTGAGGAAACCCCCATGCACGCCGAACTCCGGATCGAAGGTCAGGATGCCTACAGTCTGGCGGCCGACCTGATGGAACTGACCGGCGAAAGCCTGCAGTGGGCCGTGATGACCGCCCTGCGCGAGCGGTTCGAGCGCGAACGCGCCCGCCGCGACTGGCAGGACCGCATCATGGCGATCACCCGCGAGATCGCCATCGGCCTGCCCGCCGGCCCCGCCAACGACCAGACCGCCTACGCCGGCCGCGCGCTGGCCGGATAAGCCGCCGCAACAAGGACGCCGCATGCCGGAACTCTTTCTCGAACTTTTCAGCGAGGAGATTCCGGCGCGCATGCAGGCCCGTGCGGCCGAGGACCTCGTGCGCCTGACCACCGAGGCGCTCGCCCCGCTGGCGCCATCCGCCATGCGCAGCTTTTACGGCCCCCGCCGCATCGCGCTCGCCGCCGAGGTCGCGCCGCAGGTCGCCGCCGCCAGCAGCACCGAGCGCGGCCCGCGCACCAGCGCGCCCGACCAGGCGCTGACCGGCTTCCTCCGCAAGCACAGCGCAAGCCGCGACCAGCTTCGCCAGGAAGGCGACCACTGGGTGCTGGAAAAATCGGCGCCGGCGCAACCCGCTGCGGAAATGGTCGCCACAGCCCTCCCTCCCCTGCTCCGCCGCTTCCCCTGGCCCAAATCGATGCGCTGGGGCGCCGGCAGCGACTTCACCTGGGTCCGCCCGCTGCGCCGCATCTCCTGCCTGCTGGACGGCGCCGTCGTTCCCTTCGATCTGCGCGACGGCGAGGACGACGGACACGGCCTCGCCGCCGCCAACCTGACCGAGGGCCATCGCTTCCACGCGCCGGGCGCGTTCGCGATAACCAGCGAGGCGGACTGGCAGTCCGCCCTACGCAACCACCGTGTGCTGGCGGACGCCGCCGAACGCCGCCAGGTCATCGCCGACGGCGTCGCCCGCCTCGCCGCCGAACGCCAGCTTCGCGTGGTGGACGATCCCGGTCTGCTGGACGAAGTCGCCGGCCTGGTGGAATGGCCCGTGCCCCTGCTCGGCCGCATCGCGCCGGAACACATGGACCTGCCGCCCGAGGTCATGCAGGTATCGATGCGGGTGAACCAGCGCTACTTCGCGCTGCGCACCGCCGACGGCCAGCCCGCGCCGTTCTTCGCCTTCGTCGCCAACGTGGAGGCGGAAGACGGCGGCGCCGCCATCGTCGCCGGCAACGAGCGCGTGCTGCGCGCCCGCTTCGCCGACGCCCGCCACTTCTGGGACCTCGACCGCAAGGCGCGACTGGAAGCGCGGGTGCCGCGGCTGGAGCATGTGACGTTCCACGCCAAACTCGGCACCCAGGGCGACCGTACGGCGCGGCTGAAACGGCTCGCCGCGCTGCTCGCCCCGCACGTGCACGCCCCGGTCGAGCTCGCAGAGCATGCGGCGGAGCTGGCCAAGGCTGACCTGGTCACCGGCATGGTCGGCGAGTTTCCCGAGCTGCAGGGCGTCATGGGCCGCTACTACGCCCTGCACGACGGCGAACCGCGGGAGGTCGCCGACGCCATCCGCGACCACTACGCCCCACGCGGCCCGAACGACGCCGTCCCGACCGCACCGGTCTCCATCGCGGTGGCGCTGGCCGACAAGCTGGACCAGCTTGCCGGCTTCTTCGCCATCGGCGAGAAGCCGACCGGCGGCGGCGACCCCTACGCACTGCGCCGCGCCGCCCTCGGCATCATCCGCATCATCCGCGAAAACGGCCTGCGGCTGCGGCTCCTGCCGCTGATCGACGAAGCCGGGCTCGGCTACCACCACGTCGGCGTCCACCCGGTGCCGGCGCGCGAGATCCTCGACTTCCTGGCCGACCGCCTGCGCGTGCAGCTTCGCGCCGAGGGCGCCCGCCACGACGTGCTGGCCGCCGTGTTCGCCGCCGGCGCCGATGACGACATCGTGCGCCTGCTGGCCCGCGCCGACGCCATCGCCGCCCTGCTGCGCTCCCCGGAGGGCGCGGACTTGCTCACCGCATACCGCCGCGCCGCCAACATCCTGCGCATCGAGGAGCGCAAGGACGGCCCGCACGATGCCGCACCCGACGCCTCGCGTTTCGTTGATGCGGCCGAGATTGACCTGGATCATTCGCTCCGCGCGATGGATGCGGTAGTCGGGCTTGTGCAACAGGAGCAGTTCACCGCCGCGATGACGGAACTTGCGAGGTTGCGGGCGCCGCTGGATGCGTTCTTCGATCGCGTCACTGTCAACGCGCCGGAGGCCGATTTACGCCGCAATCGTTTGCGCCTTCTTAACCTCGTGCGGGCAACTATGGACCGTCTTGCGGATTTCTCTCGCATCGAGGGCTAGTGTGGTGGTGCCGACCCGTCCCTGCTGTCATCCAGGTCTGTCATTGCGAGGCCGCTGGGCC
>DASXFW010000072.1:0-20149 GCA_036489395.1 Acetobacteraceae bacterium
ATTGGGGGCGCCAATCCGACCGGCCCGGTGCCCCTCCCCTCCATCCCAGCCAAACAGGCGGGTTTCAGGGCGGAGGCCTGACCTTCCTTCGACTGCTTCATGCCTGCGGTGCCGGCGGGAGGGGCGCACGCCGCGTTGCGACTGGAAGGCGTACCGATGCCATTGGCGTGCGTCGCGCGCTCGACCAACAGCGACGGTCTGCATGTGGCGTTCGCGCTGGACGACAGTAGCCGCGCCGCGTTGCAGTCGATGCTGCAACGATTGGCGCTGCGGGAGCCGCCTGAGATGGCCAAGGCGTGAACGCGCCGCTTGAGAGCCGGCCGGGATTGATATAGGCTTTTTTCGCGGCTGATCTGCCGCCAATAAACAGGGGATGCGAACTCGCCCCCTGCTGCACGTAAACGAAACGTACGACGGCGGCAGGTGCTTAGGCGGACGAAAGTACAGGGGGGCGTCGGCGAAGAAGGCTGAGCTTTCTTCGGACCATGCCTGCACGACAAAATTGCGGTTTACGGCCTGGCCTTTTGCTGCCTTGGCGCTCGCTTCCGGAGGAATCCTGGGAGAACGAGACGACATGAGCGGTACTTCGAACCTCGGCCGGCCGGGTCTGCCCGCCAGCCACATACTTGGACAGAAGCTCGACAGTATTCCCTTCAGCACCTACCACCTGGTCATCATCCTGGTGCTGGGTGCGGTCGGGTTCATCGAGGGTTACGACCTCGCGCTGGGCGGCTCGCTGCTGGTGCTGGCGAAAGCGCCGCTGCACCTGACCGGATCGCAAATCCGCTGGCTGGCCGTCGCGCCGACCTTCCTGGTGGTGGTCGGCGGCTTCGCCGCATCCGCCATGTCGGACCGCATCAGCCGCAAGACGGTGATGCAGATCGGCGTGATCATCAGCACCGGCATGACACTGCTGATCCCGCTGGCGCAGACCGGCGAGCAACTGATCGCCATTCGCGTGTTGACCGGCATCGGTCTCGGCTTCGCCATCTCGGCACCGTTCCCGATCGCCGCGGAGCTGATGCCGAAGCAGCATCGCCGCACCTATGGCGCGATCTTCGAGGTGATGCTGGCAAGCGCATTCACCCTGCTGCCGTTCGTGGGCTTCCTGCTGGCGGGCAATCCGGACGGCTTCCGGCTGATCGCGCTGCCGGGCGGACTGGCGTTGGGCATCGTGCCGCTGCTGGTGCATTTCGGCCTGCCGGAAAGCGCGCGCTGGTACCTGCGTCGCGGCAACCCGCAGGCCGCGGTGGCGACGGTCAACCGCTTGATCGAGCGCTGCGGCAATCGCGTCGCGCCGCTGACGGTAGCCGATCTCGGCCCGAACATCGCGGACGCGGCGGAAGCGCTGCCGCCGTTCAGCGCCTTGTTCGCGCGCGGGCAGATGCAGTGGACCATCGTCGGCATCGTGCTGTACGCCGCGGCGACTACGGCCTATTATTGCTCGGCGATCCTGTTGCCGAAGGCGCTGGTCGATCAGGGCGCCGCCGTCAGCCTCAGCTTCGGCCTCGGCACGCTGTTGTTCCTTGTGACAATTCCGGGAAAATTCTTCACCGGATTCATCATGGAAGTAATCGGCCGCCGCTGGACGATCACGTACTGCCTCGGGGGCGCGGTGCCGGGACTCGTGCTGATGGCACTGGCACACACGATGGGGGAGTACGCCACCGTCGCGATGGTGGCGGGCGCGCTGATCACCGGCCTGACGGTGTTGTCGTCGTTCACCGCCGTGCGGGTCTATCTGTCGGAGCAATTCCCCACCGCACTGCGCGGCCGCGGACATTTCTTCGGCGAGGCGACAGGGCGGATCTTCTCTGGCGTGATCACGCCCTACGTACTGGAACCGCATACGGGCTCCGCGGTGTTCTTCTTCGGCTGGATCGCCGTGGTGGTGGGGATCGGCGCATGCATTCCTTTGCTTTTCGGCAAAGAAACGGTCGGCCAGCTTGAGCTGGTGACCGAGACCGGCGCGGAAGCCGTGGTGTAGCGTCCGCTTCCGTCGCCGCGAGGCGCGGGCGAGGAAGAAGGCCCCCCTTCCCCTGTGGGCTTGAGCCGCGAGGCGGATCAAGGTCAGCGGGAGGGGGTGTCCAGCCGCCTTCTTCCATAGACAACTGTGTGGTTGCCCAATCGACATCATGTGCTAGGCTCCGCTCGATCGTTTCCCGAGCGGAGCATGGTGTCGATGGCTGAAGCTACGGATGGTGCCGCGGCCGGCGACGCATTGGGCGAATTCGCCAACGCCCTGACCGGCCTTTGCGCGCTTGGCTCCGCGATGCTCGGCGGACTGGCCGGCCAGCCGGACATGGCGCGCGCCGCCGCCTCCTTCGCCCCAATGCTGGACTCGTTTCGACACAGTACCGGTGCGGCGGACCCCGGCATGGCACAGGACGCCGCGGACGTCGTCGGCTTCCTCGGCCAGACCTGGATGGTCGCGGCAACCAGCGGCTTCCGCTACTGGCGCCGGCTGGCGGAAATGTACGGCGAGCACCAGGCCGGCATCCTCCAGGCCCTGGCAGCCGGCGGTCTGTCCGAGAACGAACGCCGCGCGATGATCGACGAACTCCGCGGCTACGTGCGCGAACTGGGCGACGTGTCGTTGCAGGAAGCGCGGGTGCTGCAACGCGAACTGGAAAGACTGTCGCTGGGACTGGCGGAATCCATCGATGCCGGCTCGGCGCCGGGCGAGCACCGCCGGCGCTGGCGGGTCAAGCCGTAGTGCCGGCGTTCAGGACACCAGCAGGGACTCGCGTTGATGGCTGATGGATCGACCGCCCCGGACGCGCCCGACGTCGCTTTCGCCACCGAAATGGCATCGTTGCGCGAGAAGATCGCCGTCTGGATCGACAAGTGCGACGCGGAGATGCGCGCCGAGCTGGAATGGCAGTTCCTCGCGGGCTCCAAGTATTTCCGTCCGTTCACGGTATTCGCCTGCTATCGCGCGATGCACGGCACCGCCGCGCCCGATACGGTGATCGAGTCCGCGATGCTGATCGAGTTGTTCCACAACGTCTCGCTGATCATCGACGACATCGTGGACAAGTCGGAGCGTCGTCGAAGCCGCCTGACGCTGCATACGAAGTTCGGCGAGCTCGCGGCATTCATGACCTCCGGCTACATCGTCGCCGACGGTTTCCGCCTGGCGGCGGGCGACCCCGGTCTCACCGGCTTGTTCGCCGAGCTGCTGAAGCGCCTGGCGGTCGCGGAATGCATGCAGTGGCGGTTGCGCCGGCAGCCGCTGGGCGTCGAAGACTGGCGCAAGATAGCCGGCGAGGACACCGGATCGATGTTCGAAATCGCCGCTTGTCTCGGCGATCGGACGCAGCGGTTGCGCAAATTCGGCGGCCTGCTGGGGCTGCTGTACCATGGCTGCGATGACGTGGCGGATGTGCGCGGTTCGTCGGCGCTGGGCGGCGGCGGCGTGGACGACCTGCGCGACGGGATTCTGACTCTGCCGGCCGCGCTGGCGATCCGCGATGCGGCAACCGCGCGGTTGTTCGCCGATCCGACCGAGGAACAATTGCCGCTGCTGGCACAGGCGTTCCAGGCAAAAATCCCCGAGGCGGAAGCCTACCTTGATCGCATCGCCGAGGAGGCCCGCACCGAGGCGCGGCTTTTTGCACCCCACCCGGACGGTCTGATCGCACTGATCGATCAGACGCGGCCGCTTTCGGGGCGGTAGTATCGCCGCCAAGAAACAAGATTCCCCCCTCCCCTTGAGGGAGGGGTTGGGGGAGGGGTGCGTACATCCACCGACCGCGGATGTACGCACCCCTCCCCCTGGCCCCCTCCCTCAAGGGGAGGGGGAACCTACGTCAAGCGGCCGACGCCGTTTCATCCAGTCGCGGGGCGGCCGAACGCCGGTGGGCAACTCGCAATGATAGCTACACCAGAATCCCCTGCGCCTGTACTGCCAGCGCCTCCAAATTCGTGCCGCTGCCGCTGCCCGACGGGTTGTTCTCCTGCATCGTCAGCAGATACTGATCGGTCAGGCTGGTCACATAGTTCCGATTCTGCAGCTTGGAAATATCAAGCCGCGACGTAATGGCGGACACCTGCGCCGACGTGTCCTGATTGACGATCTCCAGCGGAATCCCCAGCGCGCCGGTGATCACCTCGAAATTCGTCTCATTGTCCAGAATATCGTTGATCGACGTGATGGAGCTGGCCTGGCTGAGGAACGTCAGCGCATTCGACAGTCCCGGCGTCGCCTGGTCCAGCGACGTGCGCCACTGCACTTCGGCATAGGCATTGGTCAGCGTCGAGATGACCTTGGGGTTCTGCAGCTCCGCCAGCCCGTTCTGTGCGAAATTATAGGTTTGCACGGTGCTCATCCAGCCTGCATCGCCGAACTGGTTGACGAGCGAGTTGGGATCGTTGGGATCCGACATAAACAATTTCTGCGCCAGCGCCGTGTCGCCGATGTAGTTGGACAGCCCATTCGCCGTCAGCAGCACCTGCTGCACCTCGGGATTGCCAAGCGCACTCTGGATGCTGGTTGAGTTGGCAACTGCGGTCTTGAATTCGTTGATTGCGTTGGCGACCCGTGGTTGCAGCGCCTCCTGCGCGACGCCCGTGGTCTGTTCCTGCTGCGCGAGCGTGAGATCGGTGATCGGATTCCCCGACGACACGAACGAAGTGGCCGGCGTGGCGGAGCTGCTGTACAGGTCGCTGAGTATGGCCGCCGTGGCGTCGGACGAAGTCTCGCCGGAGAACAGTAGGTTGTAGTTGATGCCGGTGACGATGCCGCTCATGTGGGTTGCCGCTCCCGTGGCCACGCAAGGCTGCCGGGCACCATGTCGCGCGACAGGTTAAGGAAGGCTTAAGCTGGTGGTTGATCTGCCGAATGCCGACGGTCGCTTCACGCGCCGCCTCGGCTTCATCGGGTGCCCAGGGGAGTTCCGCACATGACCGACCTCGCGATACTGCGCGTGCACCGCGTCGTGGACCGCCTGCTGCTGCCGTGGCGCCAGGGCAACGGGCCGGGGGTGACCATCGGCGTGGTGCAGGACGACGCGTTGACGGTGCACCGCAACGCCGGGATGGCGAACATCGAGCTCGGTGTGCCGATCGACCGCGGCACCACCTTTCGCATCGCCTCGGTCAGCAAGCAGTTCACCTGCGCCGCCGTACTGATGCTGGCGGCCGAGGGCCGGCTCTCGCCCGACGACGATTTGCGGGAGTACATTCCGGCGTTCCCGGATATGCGCCACCACATCACGCTTGATCATCTGATGCACAACACCTCCGGCATTCGCGACATGCTGGAGATCATGCGGCTTGGCGGCGTCGATCTCGGTCAGCCATGTTCGCCACAGGACCTGCTGGATGGCGTGTGCCGGCAGCTCGACCTGAACTTCCCGCCCAACACCCGCTATCTCTACAGCAACTCCAATTTCATGTTGCTCGGCCGCATCGTAGAACATGTCAGCGGCGAGAAGCTGGCGGAGTTCCTGGAACGCCGCATCTTCGCGCCGCTCGGCATGACGATGACGCGGCACACGCCGGGCACCGAGGAGCTCGTGCCAGGCCTCGCCACCGGCTACCTGCCGGCCGAGAAAGGTTGGCGCCGCACACGGCATCATTTCCCGTTGCACGGCGAGGGCGGCCTCGTGTCGTCGGTGGAAGACCTCGCGCTGTGGCACGCGCAGTTCGGCCTGCCGACCCGGGCTGGCTCTGCGGTGGCCGACGCGCTCGCCGCTATGACGCCGTTCGCTAACGACACGCCCAACACCTATGCGCGCGGGCTGCGCATCAAGACCTGGCGCGGCGTGCGCACGATCGGGCACGACGGGCTATGGCCCGGATTCAAGACCAGCTTCGTTCGCCTGCCGGATCAACACGCCGCGGTGATCTGCATCAGCAACGACGGCACGTCGGATCCGCACGATTTGGCATACCAGGTGGTCGATGCACTGATCGAGAGCAGGCCGGGCGTGCATGCCGTGCCGCCGCTGCCAGCGTGGGCGGAGGGGCCGGAACTGTCCGGCCGGTTCCTCAATCGCCGCACCGGCGCCACGGTGGAGATCGGCCGCGATGCGCAAGGCCGCGTCACGGCCAACACGCATGGCGTCGGCACCTGGCTGATGCCGACGGAGGACGGACGCCTTGCCACCAACCGCGGCTCCGGCGATTTCACCATGCGTCTGACGGCGGAGGGCCTGGAGGTGGAACGCGACGCCGGCGTGCGGGAGATGTTGCATCCGGTCGCACCCGGCGCGCGCCTGCCGGAGGGCCTGTCCGGGCGCTATGCCAATCCCGATACCGCCGCGACCTGGATCATTTCAGGGGCGGAACTGCGCCTGTCAGGGCCGCTGCTGCAGGCAGCGGGGCCGTGGGAGATCGAGCCGATCGAGGGCGACTGCATCCGTATCCAGACGCCGCTGACGTTGTACCGCGGCTGGGTGGATACGCGTGTGCTGCGGGATGCTGCCGGCCGGGTAAGTGGGCTGCATGTCGATGGTGGGCGGGTGAAGGGGCTGGTGTTCTCCCGGCAGGACTGATCGCGGGGCGCGGAATGCGCCCAGGCGGAGAGCGTTACGCAGAAGCGACGGCTCACCTCCCCATACGGAAGGAAGAAATCTCGATCCGCCGCAGCACTGCTTTTACCAGGGGCCGAAAGCCCTGGCTCTTGTGTCATGGCCCGGTCATGACACAAGGGGAGGTGCCGTGCAGCCATACGTCAAAACTTACGGCGCGTGGTATTGCAACGGACCGCATGACGGCGGATCAGTTCAGCCGATCGGCCGTCCGCAGGCTGCCGGACAGTAGCATCGAGGTCATGGTGAAATTGCCGCGCGCCTTCGCCACCGCTTCCAATCGGCTGCGCGCCCCCAATGCGCGGTAGATCGCCGCAAGATGCACCTTGACCGTGCCGATCGCCAGATCGAGGCGCCTGGCGATCTCCTTCGTCGCGCAGCCTTCCGCCAGCAGCGCGAACACCGCGCGTTGCCGATCGGTCAGCGGGGCGAGCGTTTCCTTGGGCGGCACGTCGATGCGGGAATGCGGCACCGGCGGATGGAACGGTGCATTGCTCAGCGATGCGGGTGCGAACACAGCGCCGCTCAGGATCGTGTCGATCGCGCGCAGGAACTGCGTGGGTGTCGTGGACTTCAGCACAAAACCTTGCGCACCCGCGGCCAGGCACTCGAGAATCGTTGCGCGTCCGTCATCGTCCGACAGCACGACGAAGCTGCGATTGGGAAACATCTGGCGCAGCCGCCGCACCCCGTCGGCACGGTCCATTCCAGGAAGCTGCAGGTCGATCAGCACCAGCCTGGCCTGCCCTTGATCCAGCCGGTCCAGCAATTCCGTGAACGTACCCGCTTCCGCGAGCGACCAGCCAGGCCTGCTGTCGCGCAACAGGGCCGCCAGTCCGTGACGGTAAAAGGTCAGCCGATCGGCGATCAGCACGCCGACTTCCGCTTGGTCTTCTTCCATGGCCCGACGGTCTTCTTATGTTTTCTCAATCCAGCGTCCGGCGATGGCATCTGCACAGCGGCGTGGCACCTGGGCGCCTACCGTTCCGCAACTGCTTCGTCCGAACCACGCCAACACCCAGTTAGGCGCCATGGAAGTTAGCTTAAGTGTTCATACAAAATCTTTTCACGCGCGGTTAACCGCGAGTAACGGCGGCTCCGCCCGCCCTCAATCGCTGTTCCATTCCGGCAGCGCGCTTTGTCACGCTAATTTGTCGCGGCGTGAGGGAAACGGCCGGCGGTATTCCAGCCACCGCTGGCGGTCGATCACCGGATCGTGTGGTTTCAATGCATTAGGTTGGCCGGTTCAGCATCTCGGAGTCGGTTGCAGGAGTTTGGGCAGATCACGGGACCGTGAAAAATTCGTCGTCAAGAGCGCGCAAACGCTGCATGGGTTCGCACCGGAGTCCGGCGGGATAGCAGAGGTAATCCCGCGTCAGAATTTGCGCTTTGACGATTCGCACCCTGTAGGGCAAGGGGCGACGGTCTCGGCGACGGTCGTACCGTCAAGCGACGCCGGAAATCCGGGATTCTGGTCTGGATGGCATAGGCGTGGGTGACGAGGGCACGCTCCCACGCCGCGGCATGCTCGCCCGCCGTGGTCCCTGCCCGCTGGCCCTTCGTGTCATGGCGGGTGCGGGGCGTACCCCCACGAGTTTACACCAAGTGCCGACATGGGTGAGTCTCCGGCCGCGCCCCCGTCGTCATGGCGGGCGAAGCGTCGCCATCCGCGACGTTGCCGTGTGCATCAGGGCAAGTCGCGGATGCCGACCGGAGCCGGCCACCGGGTGCTTGACCCGGTGATCGGCATGACAATACGGGCGTCGGCGCGGCACTCCTTATTTCGGCCGTCTGGCATGAGGACCGCTCGCATCAGACCGTAGGGCGCCGCTTTTCCCAGGCTTCGGCAAGCAGGCACAGGATCTCGAACAAGATCGAGGCGCCGTTGAACGCGGTCAGGCCGCCCACGTCGAACGGCGGCGCGACCTCCACCAGGTCGCCGCCAACGAAATCGATGCCGCGCAGGGTCCGCAACAGCCGCAGCGCCTCCAACGCTGTGATGCCGCCGGCCTCGGGGGTGCCGGTACCAGGCGCCTGCGACGGATCCAGGCTGTCGATGTCGAAGGTCAGGTAGGTTGGGCCGGAACCGACGACGCGGCGGGCTTCTTCCGCGGCGAAGCGCCAGCCTTTGTCGGCAAATTCATCCATGCCGATGACACGCATGCCGGAGCGGGTGCTGAACGCCCACATGTCCGGGTCGTTGGTGGTGCCGCGGATCCCGATCTGGATTGCGCGAGCAGGATCCAGCAGCCCTTCCTCCACCGCACGGCGGAACGGCGCACCGTGATGGAAGCGCGAACCCATATAGTCGTCGCCAGTGTCGCAATGCGCGTCGATGTGCACCATGCCCACCGGCCGCGCGGCGCCGACCGCGCGCAGGATCGGCAGGCTGATGGAGTGGTCGCCGCCGACCGACAGCGGCACCACGCCCGCGCCGACCACGCCGCGGTAGAAGGCGGCGATCTCCTCCAGCGCGCCCTCCAGCGCATACGGGCTTTCCAGCCAGCAATCGCCCAGGTCGCGCACGCGGGCGGTGGCAAACGGCGCCACGCCGGTTGCGCCATTGAACCGCCGCAGCAGCGCCGATTGCTCACGGACGGCGCGCGGACCGTGACGGGCGCCGGTGCGGTTGGTCACGCCGCCGTCGAACGGTACGCCGATCAGGCCGATATCCGCCTCGTCCAGCCGGTCGGTGAAGGGGCTGCGGAAGAAGCTGGCGATGCCGGTGTAGCGAGGGCGCGCCTGCGGATCGGCGAGATCGGTGTAGCGGACCGGCTGCTTCATGCGACGACTCCATCTTCCGGGGTTGACCGTTCCCTGCTCAGCATGGACCAGATTGGGTCGCCGCGGACGATGTTCACGGGGGAGACTGATGCCGGCCGACATGTTCCACCTCGACGCCTACCTCGCCCGCATTGGCCATACCGGACCGCGCGATCCGTCGCTGGCGGTGCTGCGGGCGGTTATCGCCGCGCACACCGCGGTGATTCCGTTCGAGAACATCGACGTGTTCCTGGGGCGCGGCGTATCGCTCGATAGCGCGGTGCTGCAACGGAAGATACTGGACGGGCGGCGGGGCGGTTATTGCTTCGAGCAAAATACGCTGCTGCGTGCGGCACTGTCGGCGATGGGGTTCGACGTGACCGGGCTGATGGCACGGGTGGTGCGCGGCATGGACGCGACGGCGCAGACGCCGCGCACGCACATGACTCTGCGCGTCGATCTGCCCGAGGGTCCGTTCCTGGCGGATGTCGGCTTCGGCAACCTGGCCCCGACCGCACCGCTGGCGCTGGCACAGGAACGCGAGCAAAAGACGTTGCACGAAGCCTGTCGGCTTCTGCCGGTAGGCCAGGAATGGCTGTTGCAGGCACGGTTGGCTGGGGGTTGGGCGAACGTGTATCGCTTCCCGCTGCAGCCGCAGTTCGACATCGACTACGAGGTAGGGAACTGGTTCACCTCGACTCGCCCCGGGGGGATGTTCGTGTCGAACCTGATTGTCGCGCGCCCGGCCGATGGTTGCCGCATGACCCTGTTCAATCGGCAATTTGCCAGGCGGTCCATGGATGGGCGGGTGGAGCGACGGGAACTTCGCAGCGCCGACGATTACGGCAGAACCCTCGCGGACGCGTTCGGGATTGTCCTGAACGAGGAGGATCTGGCGCAGCTTGCTGAGGCGGTGCAACAGCGCACGAGTGGCGATGCACATCCGTTCTTTGCCTGAGGCGCGCAATCAGACAACCCTCCCCGTGCGGGAGGGGGGAACTTCGGGTACCCTCGCGGCCGTTCCATCCAGCCGCCGTCGGCCGGCGACAACTAAACCAACAGGAAACCAGGCCATTCAAGTCATGGATCGGTCGCACGGTCGCCCCCTCGTCATGCCGACGAAGGTCGGCATCCACGACTGGGTCTGCTGCCCGCAGATCCAGTCGCGGACGCCGACCTTTGTCTGCATGACGAGGGCAGTGCCGAGCGTTGCATCCAGGGTGGGTCGGCTACGCCGGCTGGTGGTCCACTCGCAACGGCATGAATGCGAATGAAAACCCTGCTCATCGTCTTTCATTCGCTGACCGGCGGTACGCGGCAGATGGCCGAGGCCGCGTTACGCGGCGCGAGCGCCGAACCAAACGTAAAGGTCCGCCTGCTGCATGCCGGCGATGCAGGCGGCGATGATTTGCTGGCCGCCGACGGCTATGTCTTCGCGACCCCGGAGAATCTCGCCGCGCTGGCCGGCCGAATGAAGGACTTCTTCGATCGCAGCTATTATCCGGCGCTCGATCGGATCAACGGGCGGCCGTACGCGATACTGATCTGCGCCGGCAGCGACGGCACCAACGCGGTGCGGCAGATCCTGCGGATTGCGACCGGCTGGCGGCTGCGGCCGATTGCCGAGCCGGTCATCGTGTGCACGCACGCCCAGACGCCCGAAGCGATTCGGGCGCCGAAGACGATCAGCCCGGACGATCTGCGTCAGTGCGAGGAAGTCGGTGCCGCGATGGCCGCCGGATTGGCGGCGGGGATATTCTGAACGCCGCGCACTCTGGCCATCGCAGAGCCGTCCTGCCGCCAGAGCGTCCCGGCAGCGCTACCCGGGCTGCTTGTCCTTGTCCTCGCTCAGCGACAGCGGCACCCACTGCAGGCCGTCCTGCCGCTGGATCAGCAGCAGCACGGACTTTCGGTTCTCCTTGCGCACGGCGTCGATGCGGCTTTGCACGTCTGCCGGCGTCTTCACTTCGCCCTGCTGCACCTCCACCACGACATCGCCCGGCTTCAGGCCGCGATCGGCCGCGATGCCGTTCGGCGAGACGTCGGTGATCACCACGCCCTTCTGGTCCGCATTGAGCGAATATTTGTCCTTCAGATCCGGCGAGATCGGTGCCAGCTTCATGCCCAGCCCCGAAATGTCCGTTGGCTTCGCGACATCGACCTTGCTGGTGGCCGCGGCGGTGACCTGGTTGTCATCCGGCTTTTCCGCCAGCTTCGCGGTCAGCGTGACCTGCTTGCCGTTGCGCCACACCACTACGGGCACGCTGTCCCCGACCGCCGAATCCGCGACGATCAGCGGCAGGGCGTGCATGTCCTTCACGTCCTGATTGTTGAATTTCAGGATGATGTCGCCGTTCTGAATCTTCGCCTTGTCCGCCGGCCCGCCATCGTTCACGCCGGCGACCATCGCGCCCGTGGCTTCCTTCAGGCCGAGGCTTTCAGCGATATCGGGCGTCACCTCCTGGATGCGCACGCCCAGCCAGCCACGCCGCGGATGCCCGAAATCCTTGAGCTGTGCCACCACGTTCTTGACCATGTTCGACGGGATGGAGAAGCCAATGCCGATCGAGCCGCCAGACGGCGAGTAGATCGCCGTGTTCATGCCGATCACTTGGCCGTCCATATTGAACAAGGGGCCGCCGGAGTTGCCGCGGTTGATCGCGGCGTCGGTCTGGATGAAGTCGTCGTACGGCCCCTGATGGATGTTGCGGCCGCGCGCCGACACGATGCCGGCGGTGACGGTACCGCCGAGACCGAACGGATTGCCGATCGCCAGCACCCAGTCGCCCACCCGCTCGGCATCCGAATCGCCGAACTGCACGGCCGGCAGGGGCTTGTCCGGCTTCACCTTGAGCAACGCGATGTCGCCGGTTTCGTCGCGTCCGACCACGGTCGCCTTCAGCGTCGTGTTGTCCTGCAGTGTCACTGTGATCTTGTCGGCGCCGTCGATGACATGGTTGTTGGTGACGATCAGGCCGGACGGATCGATGATGAATCCGGAGCCGAGGCTTTGCAGCCGTTGCGCGGGCTCCTGCTGGTCGTCGCCCTGTCCGCCCGGGTGATTGTGCTTCAGGAAATCCTTGAAGAGTTGCTCGAACGGCGAGCCTGGCGGAAACAGCGGCAGCTCAGGGCCGGCGCTGGGGCCATTGTTGCTCGCGGTGATCGTCTGGGTGGAGGAGACGTTGACCACCGCGGGCAGCAGCTTGGCGGCCAGGTCGGCGAAGCTGTCGGGCGCGCTGCGCGCGCAGGCCGGCGTTACGACCACGCCAACGGCGGCGGGGACTGCCAGCACGGTGGCAATTCCCAACACGGCGGCACGGGTAATGGAAGGGTACACGAAGCGCATGGTCACGGTTTCCCTGGCAGCTACGCCATCAAAAAATCGGCCGGCGCCCAATGACACCCGGCGGCTGGGCGCACACTACACGAAAAACGCGGAAGGTTGATCCTTCCAAAAGATGAGGGGATCTCCCAACCTTCAAGGGGAGCGGACCAATTCAGCAAGTCGTCACCTCACCATCAGGGTCCGGGTCCGATGGGCGGATCCTGGAGATAGCGCAGATAGGCGTTGTCCGGCGTGATCACGAGCCGAGCATTGCCGCTCGCCAGCGCGTCGCGATACCCTTGATAGGTGCGCCAGATGGCGAAGAAGCCGGGATCCTGATTGAACGCCTTGGCGTAGGTGGCGGTCGCCTCGGCCTCGCCCTCGCCGCGCAGCCGGTCGGCCGTGGCGCGGGCCTGGGCCAGCAGCACCGTGCGATCGCGCTCGGCGTTGGCTTTAATCTTGAGTGACGCCTCGGCGCCTTCCGCACGTTCCTGGGCGGCGACACGCTGCCGCTCCGACTGCATGCGGGACAGGATGGCTTCGGTGTTCTCCGGCGGCAGATCGGCGCGGCGGATGCGCACGTCCTCGATCGCGACGCCGAAATTCTGCATCTCGGCGTTCACCTCGTTGCGGATGGAATTCATGATGTGCTCGCGGTCGGCGGAGAGCACTTCCAGCAGCGTGTTGTTGCCCATCACCCGCCGCAGGCTGCCGGTGACGACAGCGTTCAGCCGGCTGCGCAATCCTTCATCCGAAGTGCCGACGGCCTGGTAGTACTCCAGCGGATTGACGATGTGGTACACCGCGAAGCTATCGACGATCAGCCGGCGCTGGTCGCCCAGAATCACTTCCTCACCTGGCAGCTCGACGTTCAGCAGGCGCTTGTCGAAGGTCAGCACGGTCTGCACGAACGGGATTTTCGCGTGCAGCCCGGGCTGTGTGATCACCCGCACGGGCCGGCCGAACTGGGTGATCATCGCTTGTTCGGTCTGATCGACGGTGAAGAAGGTCCCGTCGAGGACGAACAATGCCACGACCAGGGCGGCGATCAGAATGATGATGGGGCGGTTCATGGCCGGCTGTCCGACGAAGTCGTCGCGGCACTTGGCGGCGAAGCACCGGCCGGCTGCGCGGCCGGGGGAGACGCGGCGCCGGCGGGCGCCGGTGGCAGATCAAGCGGCAGGAACGGCAGCACACCCTTCAGCCGGTTATCCACCACCAGCGGATGCGAATGGCTGAGGATGTCGCTCATAGTGTCGAGGTACATGCGCGTCAGCGTCACCTGCTTCGCCGCCTGGTAGGCCTTCAGCACGGCATCGAACTGCTGCGCCTGGCCGGTGGCCTGGGCGATCGACGACTGCTGGACCGCCTGGCCCTGCGCGACGATGCGCGCGGCGTCGCCGCGGGCGCGCGGCACGATGTCGTTGCGATAGGCCTCGGCCTCGTTGACCATGCGTTCGGCGTCGGTGGCGGCACGCTGCACGTCGCGGAAGCTTTCGATCACCGCGTCCGGCGGATCGACCTTCTGCAACTGCACCTGGGTGATCTCGATGCCGGCGTGGTACTTGTCGAGGATCTGCTGGGTCTGGTGGAACACGTCGGATTCGATCTGCGCGCGCAACTGGGTCAGTGCGGGCTGGATCGGGGTGCGGCCGATCACCTCGCGGATCGAGCTTTCCGCCACTGCTTTCACCAGGGCGTCGGGATCGCGGGTATTGAACAAGTAGGCGACGGCATCGTTGATGCGCCAGAACACCGCAAGGTTGATGTCGATGATGTTCTCGTCGCCGGTCAGCATCAGCGATTCCGACGGCAACTGCATGCCAGCCTGGTCCGGCGTGGTGGAGCGGTAGCCGATTTCCGTACGGTTGATGCGGGTGACGGCCGGCAGCTCATACGTTTCGATCGGCCACGGCAGATGGTAGCGCAGGCCGGGCGGGGTGACGCGATTGACCGCGCCGAACAACAGCACGACGCCCTGCTCGTCCGGCTCCACGCGATAGATGCCGCTGGCGAGCCAAAGGGCGACGACGGCGATGCCGATCAGGGCGATGGGCCGGCCGCCGGTAAGCCGAAACCGCGGGCCACCGCCGCCACCGCCACCACCGAGCAGCCGGCGGACGAAGGTCTGCACGCGGGCGATCATCTGGTCGAGATCGGACATCGGGCGCGGTCCGCCCGGCCGTCCGCCGGGACCGCTGGGGCCACCGCCCCAGGGACCTCCGCCGCCTGGCGGGGGCCGGTTGCCGCCCGAGCCGTTGCCACCGGAGCCGCCCGGGAAGTTCCAGGGACCCTGCCCACTTTGCACGACGGTGGGGCCGTCGGTGTTCAAAGCCATGGAGGCGGAGAGGCTCCCCTAAGTGGCCGGCGCTCGATGCGGGCCGTTGGCGGAACGTGCCTGCTGCGCCATATCTGGCGGCGGCGTCACGGCGGCGTGCTTATCGGCCCGCCGCGAGGTGTTTGCAACAGCATATAGGATTTCCGCCCATGGCCATCAGCCCGGATGCTCTGCGTGAGGCCTTGCGCGTGGTGAAGGACCCTGCCTCGGGCCGCGATGTCGTTAGCGCGGGGCTGGTCGAGGGCATCGAGCTGCGTGACGGCATGGTGCAGGTGTCGCTGCTGACCGACCGGGCGCATGCCGCAGCGATGGAGCCGGTACGGAAGGAGGCCGAGGCGGTGCTGGCGCGCCAGCCGGGCGTCCGCAATGCGACGGCGGTGCTGACGGCGCACAAGGCAGCGGCGCAGCCTGCGCCGGCGGTGCAGGGGCATGGGCACGGGCATGGCGGGCACGGGCATGGTCAGGGGCAGCCGGGCGGTGGGCAGCGGCCCGCGCTGCTGCTGCCGGAGGTGAAGGCGATCGTCGCGGTGGCGTCCGGCAAGGGCGGCGTGGGGAAATCGACCGTCGCGGTGAACCTTGCCGTGGCGCTGGCGCGCGCCGGGCACCGCACCGGGCTGCTCGACGCGGACATCTACGGTCCGAGCCTGCCGCGCATGCTCGGTCTGTCGCGCAAGCCGGAGGTGCGGAACGACCGGATGATCCCGCTGCAGGCCTGGGGTGTGTCCTGCATGTCGATCGGCTTCCTGGTCGAGGAGGAGACGCCGATGATCTGGCGCGGCCCAATGGTGATGGGCGCGCTGGAGCAGATGATGGGCCAGGTGGAGTGGGGGGCCTTGGACATCCTGGTGGTCGATATGCCGCCGGGGACCGGGGACGCGCAGTTGACCATGGCGCAGCGGGTGGCTCTGGCGGGCGCGGTGATCGTGTCCACGCCGCAGGACATCGCGCTGATCGATGCGCGGCGCGGGGTGCGGATGTTCGAACGCGTGCACGTGCCGGTGCTGGGGCTGGTGGAGAACATGTCGTTCTTCTGCTGCCCGAACTGCGGCCACCGGACGGATTTGTTCGGGCATGGCGGGGCGCGGCTGGAGGCGGCTCGGCTGGGGACGGCGTTCCTGGGGGAGGTGCCGCTGCTGCTGGACATCCGTACGGCGTCGGACGCCGGGACGCCGATCGTCGCGGCGGCACCGGACAGCGAGGGGGCGAAGGCGTTTGCCGCGGTCGCTGACGCGGTTTGGGCGAAGGTGTCGGGGGAGGGGGTTGTCAGGTCGAGCGGGCCGCGGATCGTGGTGGAGTGAGACCGCTTATGCGCCTGTGATTGATGCAGCGTGGCTATGGAGAAGCTGTAAATATGGACCGTGCCAAGTCGCTCGCGAACTTCGGATTCGGGTTGTATAGAACGCCGGCTAGCCCACTAACCTGGGTAACGCCCACCAACACTGATGAATGCATGCTGGGAGGGAGTGTGAACGCGATCGAGTCAACATGGCGCCGGCTTTCCCCCCTTAGAGTCTGTCCGGAAACATCGCTAGGCCCGGCATAGCCTCCTGACCATGAGGCGGATGGAGGCCATCAGCAGAAAGGCCCGCGCCTTATGATTGAGGTTCTCCCAATCCTTGGCGAGGCGGCGGCAGCGGTTCAGCCAGGCCAACGTTCGTTCCACCACCCAGCGTTTGGGCAGGACGACGAAGCCCGTGGCCCGATCCGAGCGCTTGACGATGTCATTGCGAGTTGGCCACCGGCCGGCAGCGGCCGACCCGCCCTGGATGAAACGCCGGCCTTCTGTCATTGCGAGGCCGCTTGGCCGAAGCAATCCCGTTCGTGACGAGCCGCTGCTTGTCACGAACGGGATTGCTTCGTCGCTTCGCTCCTCGCAATGACTCTGTACTTGCAATTACGCTGCACTCGCAATGACACCGTATGGTACCGGGCGCCGTAAGTTTTGACGTACGGCTGCACGGCACGTCCCCTTGTGTCATGACCGGGCCATGACACAAGAGTCAGGACTTTCGGCCCGTGGTATGAGGCATCCCGGATCGAACCCCGCATGGAACCCCACGGCTCGGCTATTTCGGTCCCTTGACTGCGGTCAGGTAATCGACAATCGCCGCGTCATCGCTTTGCTCCACCGGCGCCTTATAGATACCGCGCATCTTGGCAACTTCCGCCTGCCATGCGGCCTTCGCCATCGTCGGCTGGTTCATCACCATGCCGATCGAATGACAGGACCGGCAGTTGTTGTTGACCACGTCCACGTTCGGACCCGGCGGGAACTCCGCCGGATTGTCCGGCAGATCGACGCTCAACGGCTTCAGCACAATCATCGACTTCGCCTGAGCCAGCGCCGGCGCCATGGCGATTCCGGCGGTCAGCAGCAGCGGCAGGAATTTGCGCAGCATGTTGGCTCTCCCTTACGCCGCGGTGACGGTGGTCGTTTCGATCATGTTGCGCATGAACCCGGCCGGATTCCAGTTCGGTTCCGCCGGCTGAACCACGCCCGCCGCGTTCGTGCAGCGGACCTTCAATGCCTGCGGTCCTTTCTGCGCTGCGGTGAAGCGGGTCTCCCAACGCCGGAAGCTGTATGTTCCTTCGTCCTTGCCCAGCGACGCGGCCTGCCAGGTCTTGCCGTCGTCCGCGGAGAAATCGACGCGGGCAACGCCTGTATCGCCGCCGAACGCGATACCGCGCACGACGGTCGCGTTGCCCGCATGGATCGTGGCGCCGCTTTTCAGGTTGGTGGTGAAGGAACGCGGCACCATGCGATTGATCGGCACCATTTTGATGCCGGTTTGCCCCGGCTTCATGTCGGCGTGCGGCGTATCGGGAATCGTATAGGCGGTCTTCATCCAGAAATTGGTGTCGGGCTCGCTGAGCACCTCGATGTCGCTCAGCATCTTGATCCAATACGTCGCGTACCACCCCGGCACCACCAGCCGCACCGGAAACCCGTTCAGCAGCGGCAATGGCTGGCCATTCATCGCATACGCGATCATCACCTCGGCGTCGCGGGCGTGGTCGATGGCGAGCGATTTTATGAAATCCGGACCGTCCGCCACCACCGGCTCGTCCAGGCCGTTGAACCGCACCTGTATGGCACCAGCCTTCACCCCCGCCCGGTCCAGCACGTCCTTCAGCCGCACGCCGGTCCAGCGCGCGTTGCCCATCGCGCCGTTGCCCCACTCGCCGCCGGGGACGCGCGGCTGAAAATAGCCGCGGGAATTGCCGGAACACTGGTTGACCGCGGCGATCTCCACCTGCGGCAGGCGCATCAGGTCCGGCAGCGACAGCGACAACGGCGTGTTGACATGACCGCGCACGGCGATGCGGTACGTGTTGGTGTCGATCGAGTTCGGGATCACCGCCCAATGCCAGCGCACATAAAAGCGATCGTTCGGGGTGAACACGCCTCGGTCGAACACGTCGAACGGGGTCTCGAGCAAGGGCGGGCGGGTGCGCTGCAGTACCATCGCGCCCTTCTGCGGGAACGCGGTGGTGATCGGCCGCTCCGGCGCGCCGCCCGTCAGGCCGAGATTAGCCGACTCCGCCCAGGCCGGCCCGGCCGACGCCACCAAGCCGGCCATGCCGGCGCCACTGAGGACACTGCGCCGCGTGAGCGCGCCGTCGCGCAAGTCGATGTGCTGCCTTGTCACGATTTCCCCCTGTCTGCCGTTCCGTCTCGCAGGCGGCTCATTCCGCCTTGGTTTCGGCAACTATGGCGCAACGCCGCGCGCGAGGGAAGCGCGCTTTGCAAGGAAATCCCACGGCAGAGCGCCGTTGGATGCGATTATCCTCTCGCGCTGGTGTGGTGGAGAAGATGTTCCCACGACCTTCGCCGTCACATGGATTCCCGGATAAGCAATCGAATCGTGACGTCCGCTCGCCCGCACCGTCATGCCGACGAAGGTCGGCCTCCACGGTGCGGGCGTTGGTCAGGCCGCGACCTTCTTCGTCAGCATGCCCTGCGCAACCAGAGTCTCGGCAATCTGCACCGCGTTCAGCGCCGCACCCTTGCGCAGATTGTCGGACACGCACCAGAACGACAGACCGTGCTCCACCGTCGGGTCCTTGCGGATGCGGCTGACATACACCGCATCCTCACCCGCGCATTCCAGCGGCGTGACGTAGCCGCCGTCCTCGCGCACATCCACCACCTCGATGCCTGGAAACTCGCGCAGCGCGGCGCGTGCCTCGCCCGCAGTGACCGGTTCCGCGAACTCGACGTTCACCGCCTCGCCGTGACCGATGAACACTGGCACGCGCACGCACGTGGCGTGCACCGCGATGTCTGCGCCCAGAATCTTCTTCGTCTCGACCACCATCTTCCACTCTTCCTTGGTCGAGCCGTCGTCCATGAACCGGTCGATATGCGGAATGACGTTGAAGGCGATCTCCTTGGTGAATTGCTCGGGCTTTTCGGATTCGTGCACGAACACCTTCTTGGTGTGATTGAACAACTCGTCCATCGCCTCCTTGCCCGCGCCGGAGACGGACTGGTAGGTCGAGACCACCACGCGCTTGATCGTCCACCGGTCGTGCAGCGGCTTCAGCGCCATCACCATCTGGATGGTGGAGCAATTCGGGTTGGCAATGATGTTGCGCCTGGAAAAGCGCGCCAGGTGATGCGGGTTGACCTCCGGCACCACCAGCGGAACGTCCGGCTCCATGCGGAACTGGCTGGTATTGTCGATCACCACGCAGCCCGCCGCCGCCGCACGTGGCGCGTGCACCGCGGAAATCGACGCGCCGGGCGAGAACAAGCCGATGTCCCAGCCCTTGAAGTCGAACGTGTCGAGATTGCGGATCTTCAGCACCGTCTTCTCGCCGAACGATATTTCCTGCCCGGCCGAGCGGGCCGACGCGAGCGCCACCACTTCGGATACCGGGAAATTGCGCTCGGCGAGCGTCTTCAGCATCTCGCGCCCGACCGCTCCTGTGGCACCGACGACCGCAACCCGGTAGGCCATAACAAACACTCCTGCTGAACGAACGCGCGGATTAGCCGGAGCGCAGATGGGGGGCAAGCGGCGTGGGTTGAAGGTCCAGGGCAATCGGGTGAACGGCGGAAGGTCAGGGCTCCGCCCTGAAACCCGCCAGGAGGCTCTGCCTCCTGGACCTCCGGCAAAGGCGTAGCCTTTGCAATCCGTTTGTTTCGCTGGATGGCGGGGAGGGGGCACAGGGCCGGAGGAC
>DASXFW010000378.1:0-8420 GCA_036489395.1 Acetobacteraceae bacterium
CCATCCAGCGAAGTAAAGGGTCCCAAGGGCAATGCCCTTGGCGGGGATCCAAGGGGCAGCGCCCCTTGGTGGGGTCCAGGGGTGAAACCCCTGGCCTTTCCTTCGTTCTCACCCCATCGCCCGCGGCCGTGGATGAAATCACTTCCCTCCGCCCGCCGCCTGTGCAGACTGCCGCGCCGGCACGTTAGCAGGACCGCCGCCCCGTGTTGCTGATCGACCAGAATTCGCACGCGCAATCCATCTCGCCGCACGACGTGGCGGTGCCCTTCGTGCGCGAGTGGTTCGCGCACGACGTCATCGGCGCGCGCGCGTTCCTCGATTGGCAGCCGCACGATCTGGCCTTCGTCACTGCGATCGTCGAGGAACTGCGCCGCTGCCTGGCCGCGCCGGAGAACAACCTGCCGTATCCGCACGCGCTGATCGAGGCCGCCGCGCGTGCCATCGCCGACGGCCTGATCGGCGTCGCCACCGCGCTGCCCGTTAATGCCACGCTAAGCTTCGACGCCGGCGGCCCGTCCGCGCCGTACGGTCCCGGCGCCATCATGTTCGGCAATCCGCAGGCCGCGGAAGCCTTCGTGCTGACGGCGCTGCGCACGCCGAAGCACCAGGCGGCGTTTGCCGACGCGCTGCGGCATCCGTTTGCCACGCGGCAGGGTCAGGGCGACCGCCAGTCGGGCGGTGCGGCGCTGCATTTGCGCCTCGCCGGGCTGTTGCTGACTCGGCAACTCGCGCTGCTGCCGTCGAGCGGTTCGCGGCAGATGCTGCGTCTGGTCTGGGCAGAGCATGCGGCGCCGCCGGCGCCTCCGGCCCCGCCGCCGCCGCCATCGTCGCAAGCCGCGGCGCCATCGTCTCCGCCGCCTCCGCCGCCGCAGAGTACGCTGCCCGTTGCGCCGGCCGACGTGTCGTCGCAAGCGCAGGCGCTGATCGACGCGGCGCAGGACGGCACGCCGTTCTGCGAGGAATGCGCGCGCCGTGCCGCCGCGGAAGCAGCGGCCAATGGCTGACATAGCGGCGCTCCGGCGCGACCCGGCGGCGAAGGCGGAAGCAATCCGCTGCCTGTGGCAACTAAGCGCCGCGGGTGGCCGGCGGCAGTCGTATCTCTATGCGGTGCTGGATGCGGCGCGCGACAAGCGGATCTATCCGCGCCTGCGGCAGCTTGCGGGGAGCGAGCTGGTGGTCGGCCTCTACCAGGGGCGCACGGCGACGGAGCTTGCGGCGGTCGCGCCGTACCTGGTGTGTCTCGGCACGATCGATCGGGTGTTCGATTGGCTCTGGGACCAGGGTTGGGGCGAGAGCTGGGGCATCTTCCTCTGGTCGCTTGTGTCGCCCGAGACGCTGCGCGCGCATTTCCGTCGCCTCAACATGGTGCAGACCGAACAAAAGCAGCGTCTCCTGTTCCGATTCTACGATCCGCGCGTGCTGCGATCGTTCCTGTCGACGTGCGATGCGACGCAGTTGCGCGAGATGTTCGGGCCGGTGGCGGCATATATGGTGGAGTCGGAGGAAGGCGATGCGATCATCACGTATCGCGGCCCGGATCGGCTGACGACCGCAACCACTGTCATTGCGCCCCCTGTCATTGCGAGCGAAGCGAAGCAATCTCCCGCGGGAGGTGGCACAAACCCCCTGGGGATTGCTTCGCTGCGCTCGCAATGACGCGGAGCGGGTGAGGAACGTCCGCGGCCATGACCACAAACGCATACTTCACCAGCAGCGACGGCGTTCGCTTCGCATATTACGTCGATGATTTCACCGACCCCTGGCGGGCGCCGCAAACCCTGCTGCTGCTGCACGCAGCCATGGGGAGTGCGAAGCGCTGGTATGCGGCGGTGCCGACGCTGTGCCGGCATTATCGCGTGCTGTGCCTCGACCTGCGCGGGCATGGGGATTCGCAGGTACCGCCAGCGGAGTCTTCGCTCGACGTGAACCGGCTGGTGCAGGACGTGCGCGAGCTGCTGGCGCATGCCGGCACCGTCGGGCCGGTGCATATCGTCGGCAATTCGGCCGGCGGCTACATTGCGCAGAACCTGGCGATGCAGTCGCCAGACCTGGTGTGCAGCCTGGTGTTGTTCGGCTCCACGCCCGGGCTGAAGGAATCGCAGGCGCACACCTGGCTGCCGCGCGTGGCGAAGGAGGGACTGCGGAATTTCCTCGCTGCCACCATCGAGGATCGCTTTCCACCCGGTCACGATCCCGGCCATGTGCAGTGGTTCCTCGATGAGGCGGGCAAGAACGACACCGCGTGGATCGGCCGCTTCGTCGGGCTGATGACGACGCTGTGGTGGATGGACGAGCTGCACCGCATCCAATGCCCGACGTTGCTTGTCGTGCCGGGCGCGGAAACCGTCGGTCATGCGGACAATTACGACAAGATGCGCGCGCGGATTTCGGACGCCGAGTTGCTCAGCTACCCTGGCCTGCCGCACAACATCTGCGACATCGTGCCGGAACGCTGCGCCGCCGACGTGCTGGCCTTCCTGCGCCGCCGCTTTCCGGAGGATCACGCATGAAGCTTTCCGACATCGCCCAGGTGATCCGCAGCAAGAATGCCGGGCCGCGGCGGCTGACGCTCGATCTGATGTTTGCGAACGACGCGGACTATCAGCGCGTCGTGCAATCGCCGGCGCTGGATCGCGCGACGATCGCCGCGCTGTATCGCGTGCCGGCGGAGGATGTGACGATCATCCCGTACCCGGTGGGCCGCGCGATCAAGATCGTGCTGGCGCGTGCGATCATGGCCGGCGATCCGGGGGATTTCGACGTGTACGGCGCGCAGCAGCACGCGCCGTTGCTGGGATTGGAAGTATGAAAACGCGCATGCAGGGGGTGGAACAGAACCCCCTCCCCCCTTGTGGGGGGTTGGGCCGCGAAGCGGACCGACAGGGGAGAGGGGGCCACACACCCCGGGCCGTACATGTGCGCACCCCTCTCCCCAACCCTCCCCCTCAAGGGGGGAGGGAGTCGGAGCTGGCCCTGCCATGACCGCATCTGCTCGCGTTCTGGATTCGCTAACGCGCGCCCGCCGCCCCATGCGGCTGGTCGGCGCATCCGGTCAGCTCGGCTACGGCGTGCCCACACCCGCGTTCGACGCGGCGCTGGCGCGCGAGCCGGACCTGATCGGCGCCGACATGGGATCGATCGACATCGGCCCAACCTATCTCGGCAAGGGCGAGATGGCGACCGCGCCTGCCGCCACGCGGCGCGATCTGCGCAAGCTGCTGCACGGCGCACGAAAGTTGGACATTCCGCTGGTGATCGGCTCGGCGGGGTCGGCCGGCGCGGCGCCGCATCTCGACGCGACGCTCGCCATCGTACGGGAGATCGCGCGAGCCGACGGGCTGCGCTTCCGCCTCGGCGTACTCCGCGCCGACCTGCCCCGCGCGCTGCTGCGCGACGCGGTGCGCGCGGGAAAGGTCGTCGGCATCGACGACATGCCGAAGCTTACGGAAGAAGAGGTCGCCGAAGCCGCGCAGATCGTCGGCCAGATGGGCATGGGACCGTTCCGCCGCGCGCTGGCCGAGGGTGTCGATGTGCTGATCGCCGGCCGCGCCTGCGACACCGCGATCTTCGCTTCGCTGCCAACGATGCTGGGATTTCCCACCGGCCTTGCCGTGCACATGGCGAAGATCATCGAGTGCGCGTCACTGTGCTGTATTCCCGGCGGCCGCGATTCTATTCTGGCGACGCTGGACGACGACGGCTTTGTGCTGGAAAGCATGAACCCGCAGCGCCGCGCGACACCGACCTCCGTCGCGGCGCACAGCCTTTACGAACAATCCGATCCGTTCACCGTGTATGAACCGGAGGGCAAGCTCGACCTCAGCGTCGCGCAATACGCCGCGGTGGATGAGCGCCGCAGCCGCGTCACCGGCGCGCGCTGGGAAGCCTCGCGCGATCCGTGCGTGAAGATCGAAGGCGCGCGGAAGATCGGCGAGCGCGCGGTGCTGCTGTCGGGCGCCGCCGATCCGCGGTTCATCGAACACCACCGCGACATCCTTGCCGCGGTGTCGGAAGTGGTGCGCGAACTCGTGTGCGAGGACCAGCCGCAGGACTATACGTTGCGCTTCCGTGTCTATGGCGTGGATGGCGTGCGCATGGCCGCACCGGCGAACGAACCACCGCCCGGCGAGGTGTTCGTCATGGGCGAATGCATCGCCCCCACCGCGGAACGTGCCGCGGAAGTCGTGCGCACCTGCAAGCAATACCTGCTGCACCACGGCTATCCGGGCCGGCTGTCCACCGCCGGCAACCTGGCGTTCCCGTTCACGCCGCCGGAAGTGTCGCTGGGTCCCGCATACCGCTTCAACGTGTACCACCTGCTGCACACGGCCGATCCCGACGGATTGTTCCCCCTGGAGATCGAAGACGCCGGGTAGCGCGCACTGTTCCAGGCGCGACGCGGCAACGTCGAACACTCTGCTCCCCTCTCAGTTATCAGCGGCGGTCGGCATGACGAGGCGGACGCTGCCGACCGGTCAGCACATCAGGCCGCTGGTACCAAGCGCCGAAGCCCGCCGGCCCCGGTTATTGCTGGTGGTGATCAGTTCCTTCCGCCGCTTTCGTCACGTACTCGTTATCCCCGCTGCCGCGCCCGCGCCACGATCCGATGCATTGCTGATGCGTCCTGAGAAGGAGGCGCGACATGACGCTGCGACGCATAGGAGCGATCGGCTTTGCCACGTCCCTGATGGTCGGCGCTCTGGCATTCGCCGGCCCCGCCAACGCCGACTGGCATCACGGCCACGGCTGGTATCATCACTGGCACGGGCCTGTCTGGTACCATCCATGGGCGCCGCCGGTGTACTACGCGCCGCCTCCGGTCTATTACGCGCCGCCGCCGCCGGTCGTGTATGCACCGCCACCGGTATATTATCCGCCGGCCGTGTCGATCGGCGTCCGCATTCCATAGCTCGCCCAACCGCAGGAGACAGACATGAAACTACCTCTCGCAGCCTGCGTCTCACTCGGCATCCTGCTGGGCGTGACCGCGTGCACCGACCCGTATGATCCGGGGCAGCGCGCGGTGGGTGGCGGCTTGCTCGGCGCCGGTGCCGGTGCGGCGATCGGCGGACTGGCCGGCGGTGGACGCGGCGCGCTGGCAGGCGCGCTGATCGGTGGGGCTGTCGGTGCGGTCGGCGGCGCGGCGACGACGCCGAACCCGCCGCCGCCGTCCGGATATTACCCGCCGCCGCCCCCGCCACCGGGTTACCGCTGAACGCTCAGGAATCCGCGAAGACCCCGACCGGCGCGCCACGTACCGGCGCGTCGGCGCAGAACACTCCGCCGAGCGTGGGGAAGCGCGCCAATACATCCGGCGCCTTCCCTTCCCGCAGCGACGTCACGAACATCTGGCGATCGGTGAAGCACGGCATTGTCGGGCCGGGCACCGGGAACGGGATGCGCTCCAGCAGTGCGCCCGCCGGCGAGAATTTGTTGATGCATCCAGCCGAGGGGCCGGCGGACCAGTAGTTGCCGTCGGCATCGGTCGCGGCGCCGTCAGGGCGGCCTTCATCGCTGGTAAGCCTGGCGATCTGCCGGTGGTTGGTCATGCCGCCGGTGGACGGATCGAAATCCCAGGCCTCGATGATGCCGGCGGTGGAATCCGAGTGGTACATCAACCGCCCATCCGGCGACCATGCGAGGCCGTTGGAGACCGCACAGCCTGTCGTCCGCTGCTCAATGCGGCCATCGGCGGTGACGCGATACAGCGCACCGGTGGGCTGGCGCGGTGTGTTCTCATCCATGCTGCCGACCCAGAAGGCGCCGTCGGGCCCGACCTTGCCGTCGTTCAGCCGGTTGGTCGGCGGTTCGGAGATGGGCGCGGTGAGCTCTTCGACCTGGCGGGAGCGCGTGTCGTACAGCACCACGCGATGCCGCAGCGCGACCACCAGTTTGCCGGAGCGGCACAGGCCGAAGCTGCCGACGACTTCCGGAAGTTGGTAAGTCTCGCGCGCACCGTTCTCGACCGACAGCGCGTTGATGCGGCCGCCCGGGATGTCGCAGAACAAGACGCGGCGGTTGGCGGCATCCCACACGGGGGATTCGGCGACGCCGCAGCGGGAGTCCCAGACGAGCTCGAAGGTCATCATGGTGGACGCACCTGGTTGGATGCAGCGGGCGTAGCACGGCCGTCGGGGAGCGGACACCGGTGGTGGGTTCAAGCGTTGGTGCGGGCGGCGATTGCCCGGGCTGATCCGCTGTTTTCGTGCGGTACGCGCCGGATGATATTTGCAGTAACGCGGGAAACCGCTGAGCAATCGCGGAGAGGCAAAGCATTGCGCTTTGCGCGAGGCGCCGAAAACCTGCTCCGCGAAGCCCCGCGGTGCTCGGCGATTCTCCGCGTTAGGCACTGTTGACGAATAATCGAATCGGTTGAGCGAGGCGCCGGCCTTTGTCCCGTCATGCCGACGAAGGTCGGCATCCACGTCTTGCAGTGCCGCAGCGGACGAAGACGTGGATGCCGACCTTCGTCGGCATGACGACATTATGCGACCGTGCGTCAATTGCAGCGAATATTTGTCAATAGTGCCTTAGAATCGAACCCGCGCCGGCAACGCAAACACGCGCGACAGCCGAGCCGCCCCTATACGGCCGGGCGGTTATCCTCCACCGTTGCCAGCCGCGCCTGCCAAACTCGCCCCGCCTCGCGCCGGAGGAGGAAATCACCATGCCAATCGATGAAGCCACCTTCGCTGCCCTGGTCGCCACGTCCGGCCTGCCGCTCACCCCGGCGCAGATCGCCACCATTCGCGAGGGCTACATCCTGGTCGAACCGCTGTTGGCCCGCCTGCATCGCGATCTGCCGCGCGAGGCCGAGCCGGCGCTGACCTTCACGCCAGTGCAGTCGTAAGGGGGCAGCCATGAGCATGCCGTTCCCGACCATCGCCGAGGCATCGCGGCAGATCGCCGCCAGGCAGCTCTCGCCGGTCGAGCTGACCCAGGCCTGCTACGCCCGTATCCGCAAGCTGGAGCCGACGCTGCACGCATTCATCCGCCAGACCGAGGAGCGCGCGATGGCCGATGCCCGAGCCGCCGAGGCGCGGCTGATGGGCGGCTGGCGCCTCGGCCCGCTCGACGGCATCCCGATCGGCCACAAGGACATCTACAACACCGCCGGCATCCCCACGACGGCGCATTCCAGGCTGCTGGAAGGCAACGTGCCGGACGCCGATGCGACGGTGGTGCGCCGCTGGGCCGAGGCCGGCGTGGTGCTGATGGGCAAGCTGGCGACGCATGAATTCGCGTTCGGCGGCCCGTCCTTCGACCTGCCCTGGCCTCCCGCGCGCAATCCGTGGAACCCGGCGCATTTCACCTCGGGATCGTCGTCCGGCACCGCTGCTGCGATCGCGTCAGGCATGGTGCTGGGCGGGACTGGGTCCGATACGGGCGGCTCGATCCGCGGGCCGGCGGCGCTGTGCGGACTGGCGGGGATCAAGCCGACCTACGGCCTGGCCAGCCGCGCCGGCGTGCTGCCGCTGTCGTTCACGCTGGACCACACCGGGCCGCTGGCGTGGACCGCCGAGGACTGCGCCCTGCTGCTGACCGCCATGGCCGGTCACGATCCGACCGATCCGGCTTCCGCCAACCGGCCGCCGGAGGATTACGCCACGGGCATCGGCGACGGCGTGAATGGGCTGCGCATCGGCGTGGTGCGCGCGTTCTTCGAGGTCGATCACCCGGTCGGCGCCGCCACGCGCAAGGGCATCGCCGACGCAGAACACGTGTTTGCCGAGCTTGGCGCGACGGTGCGCGACGTGACGCTGCCGCCGATGCTGGATTTCCAGGCCAGCGGCTGGGTGATCCTGATCGCCGAGGCGTACGCGGTGCATGAACCGTGGCTGAAGACGCGGTTCAACGACTACGGCGAATTGCTGCGCGACCGTGTGGCGCTGGGCGGACTGCTGCGCGCCGCGGATTACGTGCAGGCGGTACGCCGGCGCCGCATCCTGTGCCAGCAGGTCGCCGAGGTAATGCGCGACGTCGATCTGCTGCTCTGCGCGGCCGCACCCGGGGAGGCACCGGAGATCACCGCGATACCGAAATGGGCCAACCTGGAGAAGCCGTCGTTCACCATCCCGTTCAACGTCACCGGCCAGCCGGCGATGAGCGTCTGCACGGGCTTCGGCGAGGGCGGGCTGCCGGTGTCGATGCAGTTGATCGGCCGTCCGTTCGAGGACGCAACGGTGTTGCGTGCCGCGCATGCTTACGAGCGTGCGACTGAATGGCGCGCGCGGCGTCCTGCGATGGCGGTGGCGGCGGCGGCGGCGGGGTAAAGTCCCCACTGACACTGCGCATTGCCATCAGCCGAAGCAGACCCGCCCTGGATGAAACTGTGACGGTCGCAACGCAGGTTCTCCCCTCCCCTTGTGGGAGGGGTTGGGGGAGGGGTCGATTTGTACGCCTCGACCCCTCCCCCAACC
>DASXFW010000001.1:0-41252 GCA_036489395.1 Acetobacteraceae bacterium
GCCCAAGCCCTCAAGGGGAGGGGGGAGGTTGTGCGTCCGGGAACAAACCAGCCTCGGCCAGCGTCTTTACTGCCACAATAACCAGGAAGGCCCCGCGGTGACACAAGCCTGGCTGAACCGGATCGGCACCGCAGTGCCACCGCACGACATCCACGCCGAGTTCGTCGACTTCGCGCGCACCACCGCGCTCGACGGTCGCATCGCCGGGGTGTTCGACCGCATGGTGGCATTGGCCGACATCGAACACCGCTACGCGATCTTCGCGCCAGGTCCCAAGCCGCGCGATCGTGTCCTGGATGACGAAGGCTTCTACCGGCGCGGCATCTTCCCAAGCACCGCTGCCCGCATGGCCCGTTTCGAGACCGCCGCGCCGGCCTTGGCACTCCGCGCGATCGCAGCACTGGACATCGCATCCGAGCGCTCCGCGATCACCCACCTGATCGTCGCGAGCTGCACCGGATTCACCGCACCGGGGCTCGACTTCCAGATCATGCGCGCGGCAGGCCTGAACGACAGCGTCGAGCGCACGATGGTCGGCTTCATGGGCTGCTTCGCCGCGGTGAATGCCCTGAAGCTGGCTTACCATACCGTGCGTTCCGAGCCGCGCGCCCGCGTGCTGGTGGTCAATCTCGAACTATCCAGTCTGCACCTGCAAGAAGACTGGCGCATCGAAAAGCTGCTCAGCTTCCTGCTGTTCGGCGACGGCGCCTCGGCATGCATCGTATCGGCGGAGCCGACCGGCCTCGCGCTGAGCTCGTTCCGCGCCGCGGTGATCCCGAACAGCGACGGGCTGATCACGTGGCATATCGGCGATCATGGGTTCGAGATGCATCTCTCCGGCCAGGTGCCAGGACGCATCCGCCGCTGGCTGCCAGAACACGGCGCGATGCTGCTGGGAAATCGCAGTGTCGCGGACATCGACCTGTGGGCGGTGCACGCCGGCGGGCGTTCCATCCTCGACGCCGTGCAAGCGGGGCTGACATTGCCGCCGGATGCGTTGCAGCACTCGCGCACGGTGCTGCGCGCGTTCGGCAACATGTCGTCGGCCACGCTGATGTTCGTGCTCGACCGCATTCTGCGCAGCGCCGGCAGCACGGGCGACGGCGTGGCGATGGCGTTCGGTCCCGGCCTCACCGTGGAAACCTTCGCATTCCATCGGCCATGAATCTTTCCGTTCGCAGCGCGCAACCGGAGCGGATGGACACCGATTGCGCGGATTACGACGATTACGCGCGCTGCCTGCGCGATCTGGCGCGGGTCAACGTCGTCACGCTGACGCACCGGCCGACGCTGGCATGGCTGGCGCGCGAGACACGCGATCTTGCGTCCTTCTCGCTGCTCGATGTCGCCTGCGGCCATGGCGATCTGCTGCGCCGCATCCGCCGCTGGTGCGTGCGGCACGGCAATGACGCACAACTGACGGGGATCGACCTGAATCCGTGGAGTATGCGCGCCGCCGTCACCGCCACTGCGACGGACATGGCGATCACGTGGCGCACCGGCGACGTCTTCCAGCACGATGCACACTACGATTTCATCGTCAGTTCCCAGTTCGCCCACCATCTCGCCAACGACGACATTGTGAACTTCATCCACTGGATGGAAGCGCATGCCGCGCGCGGCTGGTACATCGGCGACCTGCATCGCCATTGGTTCCCCTATTACGGCTTCGGCCTGTTGGCACTGGCGGCGGGCTGGCACCATTTCGTCCGCAGCGACGGCCGCATTTCCATCGCGCGCAGCTTTGTTCCCGTCGATTGGCGCGCGCTGATCGCCGCCGCGAACCTGCCGCCGGAGGCCGTCGAAATCCGCTGGCACATGCCGTTCCGGCTTTGCGTGTCGCGCCGATGCAGTCCCCGCTGATCATCGGCGGCGGCCCGGCCGGTGCCGCCGCCGCCGCAGTGATTGCGAACGCGGGACACAGGGTGCGCCTGATCGAACGCACCGCTGGCCCCACCGACAAGGTGTGCGGCGACTTCCTCAGCACCGGCGCCATCGGCGTGTTGACCGCATTGGGCATCGGCCCACAAACGCTCGGCGCGGAAACCATCAACACCTTGCGTCTGATCCACCGCGACCGTGTCGCCGAAACACGCCTGCCGTTCCCCGCCATGAGCCTGACGCGTCGCACGCTCGACGAAGCGTTGCTGCAGCACGCTGCATCCTGTGGTGCCGAGCTGTTGCGCGGGCAAGCCATCCGGCGGCTTGAGTCAACAGCCAACGGCTTCACCGCACACACGGCGGAACATGCAGCCATCCCCGCATCCACCGTCTTTCTCGCCACCGGCAAGCACGACCTGCGTGGCACCGCCCGACCGCACCGCGGCGGCGAGCCGCTTGGCCTCAAGATGTATTACAGGCTCGCCCCCGCCGAGCAGCAGGCGTTGCGGGGTTGCATCGAGCTCGTCTTGTTCTCCGGCGGGTACGCCGGATTGCAAATGGTGGAGCACGGCCGTGCCGTGCTGTGCCTGCTGACCTCGGCTGAACGCTACCGTCGCACGGGCGCCGACTGGAACGAACTGCTGGACAGCCTGGCCACCGAAGCCCCGCATTTGCATCGCCGCCTGAACGGCGCGTCCGCTTGCCTGGATCGTCCGCTTGCCATCGCCGGCATCCCGTACGGTCATCTGTACCGTCCCGATCGTGCAACTCCGCCTGAATTGTTCCGCCTGGGCGATCAGGCCTGCGTCATCCCATCCTTCGCCGGCGACGGAATCGCCATCGCCGTGGCAAGCGGCCAGCTCGCCGCAACAGCCTGGCTGCATCACCGCAACGCCACGGACTACCATCGGCGCCTGCTTCAGCGCGTCCGCACCCCCATGCGCGTCGCATCGCTTTTCCATCGTGGCTGCATGATGCCGCTGTTGCAGCCCGTCCTTGCCGGCATTGGCCGCTCCTGGCCTGCCGGCATGCGCTTGGTCGCGTCCGCCACACGAATTGCCCCCGCTACAAGATTTGCAACACCCTAGCCCCTACGGGTTGCATCGCTCCCCGCCCTGCCGCAGAAACGCCAGGCTAAGGGAGTCCGCACCGCAACATGCGAACCGGCCGGGTCGTCACCCGCCTCGACGTCTATATCTTCCGCCAGTTGCTGCTGGCGCTGATCGCGGTCACCGGCGGGTTGACCGCGCTCATCTGGCTCACCCAATCGCTTCGCTTTGTGGAGCTGGTGGTGAATCACGGCCTGTCGTTCTTCGTTTTCCTGCATCTGACCGCGCTGCTGATTCCGAGCCTGTGCGCGGTAATCCTGCCGATTACGACCTACGTGGTGATCCAGTTCGTCTATCAGCGCCTGGCCGGCGACCGGGAGCTTACGGTGATGCGCGCATCGGGCCTGTCGCCGATCGCCCTGGCGCGGCCGGCACTGGTGCTGGCGCTGCTCTCGATGGTCTCGGGGTACGTGCTGAACCTGTGGCTGGTGCCGATCAGCCTGCAATCGTTTCGTGAGTTCCAGTGGGAAATCCGCAACAGCATGGCCGCCTTCCTGATCCAGGAAGGTGTCTTCACGCAGGTATCGCCAAACCTCACGGTGTATGTCCGGTCGCGCGATCCGGACGGCACGCTGCACGGCATCCTGGTGGACGATTCGCGCGACAAGAGCGGCCACGCAACGATCCTGGCGCGGCGCGGCACGCTGGTCGAAGGTCCGAATGGACCGCGTGTCGTGTTGTTCGACGGCAGCCGCGAGCAAATCGACCACGCGACCGGACGGCTGAACGTGCTGACGTTCCAACAGAACGACATCGACCTGGCCGATTCCAGCCGCAACGATGGCACCCGTCCGGCCGACATGTCGGAAGTGTCCTTGCACGCACTGCTGCATCCGCATCCGCAGAATCCGGATGATCGCCCGAAGTGGATCGCCGAAGCGTACAAGCGGCTCACCACGCCATTGACCGCGGTCACCTATGCATTGGTCGCGCTGCTGACGGTTCTGACCGGCACGTTCCGTCGCTATGGGGGGATCGTGCGCCCGCTCGCCTCGATCGGTACGGTGGTCGGGTTGTTGGCACTGGAGCTCGCCATCCAGAATCTGTCGGCACGCCAAAACGCACTGATCCCGCTGATGTGGATTCAGGCGATCGTTCCCGGCGTCGTCTGTGCGGGGCTGCTGTTCGGTCCGCAACTGGCATCGCTCCGGCACCGCGACCTGGCACACGCGACCTGACCGCATGACCGCTTCCATCACGCTGTCGATCTACATTGCCCGCCAGTTCGCCGCCGCGGTTTCCGGCATGCTGCTCGCTCTGACCGGCCTGGTGTCGCTGTTCGACTTTCTGGAACTGCTGCGCCAGGCCGCCAGCCGGCCCGATGCCACGCTGGGCCTGGTGACCGTGATCGAGGGCCTGCGGCTGCCCTTCATCGCCATGCAGATACTGCCATTCGCCACGCTGGTCGGCGGCATCCTGTGCTTTTGGCGGCTGACCCGATCGTCGGAACTGATCGTCGCCCGCGCCGCCGGCATTTCGGCGTGGGAGTTCCTGGCGGCACCCACGCTTTGCGCGACGCTGTTCGGCGTGATTGCGATCACGCTGGGCAGCCCGCTTTCGTCGGTCATGTTTGCCCGCGCGGAAGTGCTGGACAACACCTATCTGCACACGGGAATGGGGCCGCTCGCATTGGTCGGCGGGCAGCTCTGGCTGCGCCAGTCGGACCACGTGTTGACCCCGAAAGGCGTCGCCATCATCCACGCACAGGGCGTCGAGTTGCATGGCAAGCAGCTTACGGCCGATAATGTGAGCGTGTTCCGGCTCGATACGACCGACCGCCTGCTGTCGCGTATCGAGGCAACCAAGGCGGTGCTGCGATCGGGCGACTGGGTGCTGCAAAACGCCCAGACCCTGCGGCCGGAACAACTGCCGCAGCCGGCGCGCGAGATCATCCTGCCCACCGATCTGACCGTGGCACGCGTGCAGGAAAGTTTCGCGTCGCCGCAGACTCTGTCGCTGTGGCAACTGCCCAGCTTCATCGAGTTGCTGGATCGGTCCGGCTTTTCCTCCATCCGGCACCAACTGCATTTCCAGTCGTTGCTGGCGCTGCCGCTGCTGTGCGCGACGATGGCGCTGGTGGCAGCCGGCTTTTCCATGCGTCCGGCGCGACGCGGCGGCGTGACCCAGATGATCGCCGGCGGCGTGACCGCGGGTTTCGCCTTGTTCATGATCTCCAAGATCGCCGAGGAGTTCGGCCAGTCCGGCGTGTTGCCGGTGGCGCTTGCCGCCTGGGCCCCCGCCGCGTCCGGACTGATGCTGGCGGTCGCCCTGCTGCTGCACATGGAAGATGGGTAGGCGGATGCTGCGCGCATTCCTCGCCGTGCTCTTGCTGGCGCTATTGGCTGCTGCCGCCCCAGCGCAGGCGCAGCTCAAGTCGCTCGCCACCTCCGTGCATGGCCAGGGGCCGACGAACAAGCAGCCCGTCACGTTCTCCGCCGACCAGGTGCAATACGATCAGCAGCATAACCTGGTGATCGCCACGGGCCACGTGCAGGCGTGGCAAAACGACCACGTGGTGCGCGCGGACCAGGTGACATACGACCGCGCCACCGGCACGCTGACCGCCAAGGGCCATGTGGTTTTGCTGGAGCCGGACGGCGAGGTGATCTTCGCCGATTATGCCGAGCTGACGCAGAACATGAACGACGGCGTGTTGAAGGACATGCGCGCACTGCTGGCGCAGAACGGCAAGCTGGCGGCGAACGGCGCGCGGCGCACCGCGGGCAAGGTCAACGATCTGTCAAAGGTGGTGTATTCGCCCTGCAATCTTTGCAAGAAAAACCCGTACGCGCCGCCGTTCTGGCAGGTGAAGGCCGATTCCGCGGTGCAGGACCTGGAGCATAAGCGCATCGAGTACCAGGACGCGTGGCTGCAGATGTTCGGCTACCCCGTGGCCTTCTTTCCGTTCATTTCAGCACCTGATCCTTCCGTGAAGCGTGCCTCGGGCCTGTTGCTGCCGTCGATCGGCAATTCCTCCCATCTTGGCGTGTTTGTGGCCGAACCTTACTACTGGGTGATCGACGACCAGTCGGATGCCACCATCACTCCGGTGGTCACCACCAAGGCGGGTCCGCAACTGAACCTTGAATATCGCCGGCGATTCAACAACGGTTATCTGCTGTTCGATGGATCCGTGGGTTACCTGGATAATTCGCAGCAGGCCACGATCGATACCACGGGTCAGTTCGATCTGAACGACACGTGGCGCACGGGATTCGACATCAACCGCGCCTCCTCGTCCACCTACGTGGACGACTTCCACTTCGGCAACGGCTATGGGCTGAACCCGACGCTGCTGAGCAGTGACATTTATGCGGAAGGGTTCGGCGAAGGGGCATATGCACGGCTGGATACGCGCTTCTATCAGGGTCTCACCAGCACCATCGTCGATAGCCAGCTGCCGGTGGTTCTGCCGCGCTATCAGTACAGCTATTTTGGCCGCCCGGATTCCTGGGGTGGTCGCTTCTCCCTGGATGCCGGTGCCTTCAACGTCATGCGCAGCGACGGCACCGACACCAGGCGCGTCAACCTGACGATGAACTGGGAGCGTCCGTTCGTGGGCGAGCTGGGCGATCTGTGGACGATCGCGGTGCATGGCGATGCGATCGGCTACAATGCCACCGAGTTCAATGAGCAGCCGAATTTCGGCACGCACTCCGATGTCGATACGGCACGCGGGTTGCCGCAGGTTGGTGTCACGTGGCGCTGGCCGTTCATGCGCGATTCGGGCACCTGGGGCACTCAGGTCATCGAGCCGAAGCTGCAGCTTATTGCCGCGCCGCAGGAAGGCGACAGCCAGATCGACAAGTACCCGGATGAGGACAGCATGGCGTTCGAATACACCGACGCCAATCTGTTCGGGTGGAACCGCTTCCAGGGTGTCGATCGGCTGGAGGGCGGTGTCCGGCTGAACGCGGCCTTGCACGGAACCTGGTATCTCGGCGGCACGACGTTCGATGGCATGATCGGCCAGTCCTACCGTGACAGCAAAGACAATCTGTTCCCGGAATATACCGGACTGCACGATCAGGTATCCGATATCGTGGCAAGGGTCAGCGCGGCGCCGACGCCCTGGCTCAACCTGACCTATCGGACCCGGCTCGATAAGACAGACCTCGCCACGCGCATGGCTGACGCCTCGGTTAGCGTGGGCGTGCCGAAGCTGAACGTGACAACGGGGTATCTCTATACCACCTACAATCCCTATACCTTGTTCGATCAGGCGCCCCCGCCGCCATCGGATAACGCATTCTACACGCCCCGAGACGAACTCACGCTGAACGCATCATCCAATTGGGGTACCTATCGGTTCAGCGGTTTTGCCACCGAGAACCTCACGAGCGGGCAAATGGTCGATTGGGGCGGTGACGCGATCTACGAGAACGAATGTTTCATCTTGGACGTCAAGCTCTTCCGCCGCTATACGTCGATCAACGGCGACAGCGGCGCGACGGTGCTGCTGTTCCAGTTCACCTTCAAGACGATCGGGCAATTCGGCTATCGCGCGCTGTGAAATCGAGAGACTGCGTCATGTCACATCAATATCGTGCCGGCTTCCTTAGGCTCGCCTGGCTTTGTGCGCTGCTGTCGCTTGCCGCGCCGTCCGCGATGGCCGCGCCCCCTGCGGCGCCGGTGCCGGCGCCGGACCAGGATGCCCTGCGCATCGTCGCGGTGGTGAACGGCCACGTGATCAGCAACGTCGATGTGGATAACCGCGCCCGGCTGTTTGCCCTCTCCACCGGCCTCACGCTGACGCCGGACGTGCTGGACCGTTTGAAGCAGCAGATCGTTCAGCAGCTCGTGGACGAGCGGCTGCGCATGCAAGCGGTGGAGCACAACAAGATCGTCGTGCCGGACAAGGCAGTCGTTGACGCCATCCACGAGATCGAAGCCCGCAACAATATGTCGCCCGGCGCGCTGCGCCAGCGGCTGGCGGCCGATGGCGTCGGCCAGATCACGCTGATCGACCAGATCCGCACCCAGCTTGGCTGGTCCCAGTTGCTGCGGCAGGAAATCGGCACCGGGATCGATGTCACGCCCGCCCAGATCGCCGAACAACAACGCCTGGAGTCCACGCAGGTCGGGCAGTCGGAGTACCGGGTCGGCGAGATTTTCATTCCGGTCGAAGACCCGTCCGCCCGCGCGGATGCCGAACGCTTCGCCGAAACCGTCATCAAGGATCTGCGCGCCGGCGCACCCTTCGGACTGGTGGCCGCCCAGTTCAGCCAAAACCAGACGGCACTGCAGGGCGGCGAACTCGGTTGGGTGCAAGCCAACCAGCTCGATCCGGCGGTCGCATCGCTGGTGCAACAAATGCCGGTTGGTGCTGTCAGCAATCCGGTCACGGTGCCCGGCGGGTTTTCCATCGTCACGCTGCAAGGCACGCGCGTGATCGGCCACGACGTGGGCACGGTGCTGACGATGCGGGAGGCGTTCCTGCCGTTCGCCACGCCGCTCAATCCGCAGGCCCCCACCGATCAGCAGCGCCTGGCACTGGACAAGGCGCGTGGCATCAGCACCGGCGTGCACAGTTGCGAGCAGATGGAACAGGCGGCGAAGGACAACCCTACGACGCATCCGGTGAATCCGGGCGACGTGCAGTTGGAGAACGTGAATCCACCGGCGTTCCGCCAGCTTCTGGGCACCGTGCCGTTGAATCACGCCACCCAACCGTTGGTGTCCAGCGACGGAATTGCCGTCGTCATTGTGTGTTCGCGAGACCAGAAGAATCTCGATGCGCTGACCGCACAGGATGTGAAGACACAGTTGCTGGACCGGCGTGTGGAATTGCTGTCGGGGCGGATGATGCGTGAGCTGCGCCGCTCGTCGAGCATCGACATCCGCACGAACAACCGCGCGTGACGGAACGCCCGCCGCTGCGCGATGTCATCGCGCGGCACGGTTTGGACGCTCGCCGGTCGCTTGGTCAGCATTTCCTGTTGGACGGCAATCTGACCGCGCGCATCGTTCGCGCGGCGGGCGATCTGACGGGACGCAACGTGATCGAGATCGGTCCCGGGCCCGGTGGGCTGACGCGCGCGCTGCTCGAAACCGACGTCGCCAGCGTGACCGCGGTGGAGATCGATCCGCGCGCGGTTGCCGCGATGGAGGAGCTCGCTGCGACGGACGCGCGGCTGCGGGTTGTTGCCGGCGACGCGCTGGCTCTGGATCCGGCGACGCTGGCGCCGGCGCCGCGGCACGTCGTGGCGAACCTGCCATACAATATTGCAACGCCTTTGCTGGTGCGATTGCTGCGCCAGGCGTCTTCGTTCGAACGGCTGACGCTGATGTTCCAGCAGGAAGTGGCGGAACGTATCTGCGCGCCGCCCGGCAGCTCCGCTTATGGCCGGTTGTCGGTGTTGGCGCAGTGGACATGCGCGGCAGACATTGCGTTGCGGGTGCCGCCGGCGGCGTTCGTACCGCCGCCGAAGGTGTGGTCGGCGGTCGTGGTGCTGACGCCCCGCGCGGTGCAGCCGGATGCGACGATTTTTTCGGCGATGGAGCGCATGACCGCCGCCGCGTTCGGCCAGCGGCGCAAGATGCTGCGTGGGTCGCTGAAGTCGGTGGGCGGCGAGGCGCTGCTGCGCGCCGCCGGCATCGATCCGCAGCGGCGTGCGGAAACGCTGGAAGTCGCGGAGTTCGAGCGGCTGCTGAGCGCGTCTGTCCCGTGAACCTCTGTCATTGCGAGTTGCCACCGGCCGCCGGCCAACTCGCAATGACAAGGAGACGGAAGCCGAAACGAATTACCCGCCGTCAAACACCGCGAAGCACTTGCACGCGGCGAAGATGTGCGTTTCCAGAAGCTCGGCCCACAATGGCCGCCGCCCGACCTCCGCCATTGCCCCCGCCAGACACACCCAGTTCAGCAGCTCCTGCTGTCCCGCATCCTCAAGCTGCGCGGTCGTCAGGTTCTTCCAGTTCGCCAACTGGCCGTCGCGCAGTTCCTCGAACCGCGCGCGATCCGACGCGATATCCGGATACAGATAATGATGCTTGCCCACCAGGAACGCATGCGACCAACTGGATGACGCCACCACCGCGACGCGCCACGGCGACGCGGCAAGCGCCCGCGCCGTCGCGGCACCGATGTCGAAGCACCGAGCCGCCGTCGGACCTGGCGGATCAGGCTCGTCCGATCCCGTGCCATCCAGATGCGCAAACGCGCCGCGCTTGGAGATCGTTGACGTTCCGTAGCAATTCACATGGAACGGCACCACCGGCCAGGGGAAGCCGCGGCGGTCGTAATCCAGCAGCAGCAACGCGTTGACGAACGCGTGCGGCAGCCCCGTTTCATGCCGCATCGTATAGGCATAGCTGACATCGAAGCCTTGCTCGATCAGCGACTTCGTCAGGTAGCGCCCGGCCGCGCGATGGCCCTGCGTCCGCACAACGGTGTCGCCGGGCTCGCCCCACGCGTTCGGCGCGCTGCCCATGCGCGCGAACGGCCGCGACTCGATCGCGTCCATCGCAAACACGCAGAACGGCGCGATACCGTCCTCGCGGAAGTTTTCGTACTGATCATCGCCCCAGATCAGCACCACGTCCGGATTGAATGCGTCCAGCGCCTGGCGCACCGCGCGAAAGCTCTGCACCAGCCGTGCCCGGTGCGCCGGTGCCGCCCGCCCTGCCGCATGTTCTTGCCATTCATGCCGCATCGCGGCTGGCCAGTTCGCCGGATCGCGCATTGCCGGCGGCGTGCGCGGACTTTGCATCACGCGGTTGACGATGCCCGCCATGCGCTCATCGACGCCCAGCATCGGGGGAGAGTGCGTCACCCCCAGTCCGAGAATTTCGGCCATCGGCCTGCCTCCTTGGTTCGGTGCGCGTGATGCCGGCACTGTAGGCGGCCTCGCCCGCCGCGGCCAGCCGGGTTTGTTCCACCGACGCCCCTGTGCCATATGCGGGGGGAACGAAGCAGCGGAGCCTTGGCGCATGCGCGACTACCATTTCCCCGGCCGCGGCCCGGTCTATGCCACGCATGGCATGGCCGCCACGTCCATGCCCGCGGCGACACTGACCGCGCTGGATGTGCTGCGTGCCGGCGGCAACGCGCTAGATGCCGCCGTCGCCGCCTGCGCAGTGCTGTGCGTGATCGAGCCGCAATCCACCGGGATCGGCGGCGACTGCTTCTGCCTGTATGCGCCGGCCGGTGCGGGGAAGGTGATCGCGCTGAACGGCTCCGGCCGAGCGCCCGCCGCGGCGACCATCGATTGGTACGAACAAGCCGGGATCAACGCGATCGAGAACACGTCGGCGCATGCGGTGACCGTGCCGGGCGCGATCAGTGCGTGGGAAAAATTGCTGAAAGCGCACGGTCGCAAGGAGCTGGACGAGCTGCTGCAGCCGGCCATTCGTTTCGCCGCCGACGGTTGGCCGGTGGCACCGAAGCTCGCATGGGACTGGAAGCGGCTGGAGGCGAAGCTGCGCAAGAATGGCGCCCATCATTTCCTGCCGGGCGGCAAGACGCCGCAGCCGGGCGACAAATTCGAGCAACCGGCGCTGGCCGAGACGTTGCGCGCGATCGCGCGGCATGGCGCGAAGGCGTTTTATGAAGGCCCGATCGCCGCCGACATGGTGAAGACCCTGCGCGAGAAGGGCGGCCTGCACACCGAGGCCGATTTCGCCGCCGGCCTGCATGTCGCCGACTTCGTCGATCCTATCAGCCTGAACTGGCGCGGTTACGACGTGTTCGAATGTCCGCCGAACGGCCAGGGCATCGTCGCGCTGATCATCCTGGGCATCCTGGGCGGGCTGGCATCCGCCGCCGACGGTCCGATGGGCGTGACGCGGATGCATCGGCATGTGGAGGCGGGGCGGCTGGCCTATCGCGACCGCGATGCGTTCGTTGCCGATCCGTCGCAGGTGGACGTGCCGGTGAAGAAGCTGCTGAGCGCCGAATACCTGTCCGGACTGCGCGGGCTGATCCGCGACGACACCGCGATGCCCGTGCTGCCCCTGGCGGGCGAGACGCTGCTGCCGCCGCATCGGGACACGATCTATCTCTGCGTCGTCGATCGCGACGGCAACGCCTGCAGCTTCATCAATTCGCTGTTCGAGGGCTTCGGCTCAGCGATCCTGGCCGACCGCACCGGCGTCATGCTGCAGAACCGCGGCTTCGGCTTCCGCGTCGAGCGCGGTCATCCCAACTGCATCGCCCCGCACAAGCGGCCGATGCACACGATCATTCCGGGGATGCTGATGAAGGACGGCCAGGCGGCGATGCCGTTCGGCGTGATGGGCGGGCATTACCAGCCGATGGGACACTCGTGGTTCCTGTCCAACATGCTGGAGTACGGTCTGGACATTCAGGAGGCGATCGACCTGCCGCGGCTGCTGCCGCTGCGCGGAAAGTTGCAGGTGGAACGCGGCATCCCGGCGGACGTGGTAGAGAAACTGACGCGCATGGGACACGATCCAGAGAACGTGGAACGCCCGCATGGCGGCGGCCAGGCGATCTGGATCGATCGCGACCGCGGTTGCCTGGTGGCTGGGTCCGAACCGCGCAAGGACGGACTGGCACTGGGGTACTGATCAGATCAGCCTGACCCGACGCGTTCTGATGTTCGCGGGCGGCCTTTCTGCCGCTACAACTTTCCGTGAAGCGAACGGCTCCTGCCGTCATCCGGCATGATGCATTTATACCAGATCGGCAGACGATCTTTGGTTTTTTACGACATTCACAGCACGCCGCCGCCGCGCCTCCGGCGGCATGGTTCATTGTTGATCCATCCCCAATCGCTTGTTGTTCCAGCGGATCGGCCTTAAGATTCCAGCACAGTAAATCAATTGGGGAGACCGTCAGCGGGATGGGAAAGAGCACTCCGATCAGCGCAGCGACGCCATCCATGATGCAGCAGGCCATCAACCGCTGCCGGCTGGGGTGGACTCCCGCATCCGCCGATGCCGTGCGCCGCCTTGTCGAAGCCCGCTTGCGCATACCTCAAGCCTGACGCTGAACGTCAGTGCCAACGCGCGGACGTTGCTTGCCAGCCCTGCCCCTGAATCTGTTTGGGACCGCGGCGGCCCGATGCACGCTACTGGCCGCCGGCCTCGCCGCCGCCGTTGTAGCGCTGCCGCGGATCGCATGGGCGCAGACGCTGGAAGATTTGCAGAAACTTTCCATCGAGCAATTGAGCGAAATCCAGGTTTCCTCGGTAGCCAAGCGAACCGAGCCGCTCAGCGATGCGCCGGCCGCGGTCTATGTGATCACCCATGACGACATCATCCGTTCCGGTGCCACCACCATTCCGGAGATGCTGCGGCTGGCGCCTAACCTGGAAGTGGCACAGCTCAATGCCACCAGCTATGCGATCTCCGCGCGCGGCTTCAATGTCGGCGACAATGCCAGCCTGTCCAACAAACTGCTGGTCATGATCGACGGCCGCAGCGTGTACTCGCCCATGTTCGGCGGCGTCTATTGGGACATGCTGGGCGTGCTGCCGGAAGATATCGAGCGGATCGAGGTCGTCAGCGGCCCCGGCGCCGCGTTGTGGGGCGCCAACGCAGTCAACGGCGTGATCAACATCATCACGCGCCCGTCGAGCGAGACGCAGGGCGGCGTCCTGACCCTCGGCGCCGGCAACGTGGAACGCGACGCCAGCATTCAGTACGGCGGCCGGCTGGCCCCCGACCTGACCTATCGGGTGCATGTCGAGTATTCCAATTTCAGCGCCTATCCGCTGGCCGGCGGCGGCAGCGCGGACGATGCGTGGTGGCAACCGCAAGGCGGATTCCGCCTCGACTGGAACCCGCCAAACGATTCAGTCAGCGTGCAGGGCGATCTGTTCACCGCCACGGAAGACCCGGATGGATTCATTCGTGGCCGCGATCTGGCGGCATCCTGGCATCACACGTTTGCCAACGGTTCCACCTTACAGTTCCTGGCTTACTACGACGATGCCGAACGTTACGTGGATAACGGCGGCGGCGGGTTCCAGGTGCAGACCTACGACGTGGAGATGCAGCACAACTTCAGGATTGCCGGCTGGAACAACATCGTTTGGGGCGTGGGCGAGCGCTCCTTCGGCTATGACTTCTACGACACGCCCGGCCTGCAGCTCGTGCCAACGAGCCAGACGTTGAACCTGGCGAACGTGTTCGCCCAGGACACGATTTCCCTCGCCGCCACCTTGAAGGTGACCTTGGGAATCAAGCTCGAGGATGAGCCGTATGCCGGCGTGCAGGTCATGCCCAGCATCCGGGTGGCGTGGAAGGCGATGCCCTCCACGCTGCTGTGGGGCGCCGTGTCCCGCGCCGTGCGCTCGCCCACGCCGGTCGATGTCAATCTTCGCGAGTATGCCGGCCCAACCGATTTCCTGAACGGCTCCTCAGGCTTCCGTCCGGAAACGCTGACGGCCTATGAGCTCGGCACGCGCGTCGAGGTCTCGTCCCGCGCGTCGTTCTCAGTTTCTGGATATTACGACGTGTATGACGATCTTCGCAGCATCGATTTTGGTCCGACGCTCATCCCGCTGCAGTTCGGCAACCTGATGGCCGGGAAAGTTTATGGCGTGGAAGTCTGGGGCAACTATCAGGTCGCCAAATGGTGGCGCCTGAGCGCCGGATTCGACGTTCAGCATGAGGACCTGCAGTTCTTGCCGGGATCGATCACGACCGCCGGCCTGGCCTTCGTCGCCGACGATCCGAATCATCAGGCCACGCTGCATTCGTCGGTCGATTTCGGGCATGGCGTCACGTGGGACGCCTATCTGCGGGATGTCGGGATGCTGCAGCATCCGGTGGTGCCGGGCTATGTCGAACTCGATACGCGGCTGGGCTGGGATATCAATCAGCGTGTGCAGGTCTCGTTGTCCGGCTTCAACCTGCTGCACCGCGAGCACATGGAGTTCCTGGAACCAGGGAACACCACGGAAGTTCCCCGCAGCGTCTTCGCCCAGGTGCGGGTCAGGTTCTAGGATCGCCTGTCATTGCTTCGGCCAAGCGGCCTAACAAGAAACAAGGTTTCCCCCTCCCCTTGAGGGAGGGGTTGGGGGAGGGGTGCGTACATCCGCGGTCGGTGGATGTACGCACCCCTCCCCCAACCCCTCCCTCAAGGGGAGGGGGGAACCTACGTCAAGCGGGCGACGCCGTTTCATCCACGGCGGGTCGGCTTCCCGGCCGGTGGCCAACTCGCAATGGCAGCGGCTCCCGCCTCACCCGTTCGCCTGGTTCGCTTCCACCTGGTGCTGCATTGCGGCGATCAGCGCGTTAATGTTGTCGCTGTTGTGCGACAGGTACGACGCGTAATCGCTGCGCTGGGTCAGCCGCAGCGACGTGCCCTCGGCAACCACATCGACGATCTTCGGATCGCTTGACGGGCTGCCGATCACCCACTGCACATCCGTGGGCGGCTGGTTCGGCCGCAGCACCGTCGTGTCCACCTGCACCTGCTCGCCGTTCGGCACCGCGCGGTTCACGTTGAAGCGGACGCCCTGATACTCGCCCAGCTTGGCGGTGATGTTGCTGACCAGCACCTGGTGGAACGTCTTGATATAGCGCTGCTGCTGGTCCGGCGACGCCTGGCGCCAGAAGCGCCCGAGGCAGAACTTCGCCACGCCGTCCACATCGACCGTCTGGTCGATGATCGACGTCAGTTTCTGACGCTTGTCCTGCGCCGAGCCTGCTCCGTTGACCACGGCGACCAGCGCGCTGCCGGTCTTGGTGACGAAGGCCGTCGCGCTCTGCGTCGTGGAGTCGGCACGCGCGGGCTCGAGCCCAGCCGCCAGAGCGGCGCCCGTCGCGAGGGACAGGAGGGAGCGGCGATGGAGCATGTGCGGTCTCGTTATCGTTTCAGGGGGGGTGGTATCAGTACGCGCCGTTTCGGCAGCCGCCGTTTCATTGGGCAGGTTTGGGTTGCGGATACCAGACGGGGATTGTGGCCCGATTGTCATTCTCCATCTCCTCGATCTGCGAACGCCGGTGCTGGCGATACAGGCTTCGGAAAGTGGCATATGGATCCAGTGCGGTTTTCTTGATCGCTGAGAGGCTGCCAAGCAGCCGGGACCGTGCGTCCAGGGCGCTCAGGCCCCACTTGGCGTAGCCCAGGTCGCTGACCACCGCGCCCTTGCCGACCCAGAACCACGGATCGGCGACGACATCGACGCCGAACCCGAACACGTCTCGGGGATCGGTGGGGCCCAGCACGGGCAGATACAGGAACGGCCCGGGGTGCACGCCCCAACTGGCCAGTGTCATGCCGAAATCCGCATCGTGGTCGGGATAGCCCCAGCCCTTGGCGACGTCGAAAATCCCGAGCACGCCGAACGTGGTGTTGATCACGAAGCGCATGGTTGTGTCGCCGGCGCGACGCGGCTTGCCTTCCAGCATGTCGTTGCCGAGCTGCACGGGGGTGCCGAGGTTGCCCAGCACGTTGTGCACGCCGGTGCGCACCGGCTCTGGCACCACGTCGCGATAGGCGATCGCCGCCGGCCGCAGCAGGAAGCGATCGAGCACGTCGTTGATCTTATAAAAGACGCGGTTGGTCGGCTCCAGCGGATCGTTGGTCTGCTTGAAATCGGCCAGCGCGTCAGGATCGCTCGCCGGCGGCGGCGTGGCGCAGCCGGCCACATGCAGTGCCAGCAACGAAGCGAGTACCCACGCGGGGCGCAGGGAGCGGACACGAGCGCGCATAAGGTACCTCAGGGCGGGTGGACGGGACACGGTCACTCCCCAGAGCAAAGCGAGCCGATTGGATGGTGGCAACCCCGTCGTCCATCGCCGCCAGGGACGGGCCGCTTGTAGCATGGGGTGGCGGCACGGCAATGGAACGACTGAACAGCGGAGCGTGAGCCGGATGCCACACACAAATTCTTGCGTCCGGGGCGGAAACCGGTGATGCAGGCGACATGAACGCCACCGCGCCGATGGAACACCTGCCGCCCACGCTGGAACGCTGGCTGACCGGGCCTCGCGTGGCCGGATTGCCGGTGCGCGGCGCGGGTCACAAGCCGCCGGCGCTGTCCTTTGAATTCATGCCGCCGAAGACCGAGACGATGGAGCAGCAGCTCTGGTCCTGCATCCGCCGGCTGGAGCCGCTGCAGCCGCGTTTCGTGTCCGTGACCTACGGCGCGGGGGGCAGCACGCAGGCGCGCACTCACGCGACTGTGACCAGGATCGTGCGGGAAACCGGCCTGGTGCCGGCCGCCCACCTGACCTGCGTCGGCGCGAGCTGCGACGACGTGGACGCCATCGCCCGCAGCTACTGGGACGCCGGGGTGCGCCACATCGTCGCGCTGCGCGGCGACGCGCCGGCGGGCGAGACCTACGCGCCGCATCCGCAGGGCTATGCCTTCGCGGTCGATCTGGTGGCGGGGCTGAAGCGCGTCGCGCCGTTCGACGTCTCGGTCGCGGCGTATCCCGAGATGCATCCGCAGGCGGTGTCGCGGGTCGGCGATCTGGACAACCTGAAGCGCAAGCTGGACGCCGGGGCGAGCCGGGCGATCACCAATTTCTTCTTCGACACGTCGGTGTACCTGCGGTTCCTCGATTTGTGCCTGGCGGCGGGGATCACCGCGCCGATCGTGCCGGGCATCATGCCGGTCACCAACCTGGCCGGGTTGCGGCGGATGGCGACGCTGTCCGGCATCGGCATCCCGGACTGGCTGGTGCACATGTTCGACGGGCTGGACGACGATTTGGACACAAGGCGCATGGTCGCGGCCGTGGTCGCGGCGGAGCAAGTGCGGCTGCTGCAGGCGAACGGGGTGGATGAGTTCCATTTCTACACGCTGAACCGGCCGGACCTGACCTACGCGATCGCGCATATCCTGGGGGTGCGGGCGGCGGCGATGGGGTGACGGTCAGGCCACGAGCGCAAACCCGCATTGCGCGCCATACCTCGCTGCAAACCGCGAGATCCGCTCATCGTAGCTGACCAGCGGACAGCCCAGCGCAATAGCCGTGCCGATAAGCAACCGGTCGGCCGGATCGCGGTGCTCCAGATGCGGCAGCGGGTAGGCCCGTGCCGCGGCAAGGTGATCCAGCGGCACCACCGCAATCCCCGGCCGATCCAGAAAGCGGTCCACCCAGGCCTTCACCGTTAGATCGAGAGCGATACGGCCGGTATCGACCAGCAACGCGATCTCCCACACGGAAACGGCGCTCAGCAGGATCGTGCCGCCATCGCGCCAGCACTCGTCGATCAGTGTACTCGTGGCGGCGTGCAGCCGCCGATCGCCGCTGTCCAGCCAGAGGACGATATGCGTGTCCAACAGGAGGGAGCCGGTCACCGATCGGCTTCGGCGCCGGTCTCGGCGTCCGGAACACCGTCCAGCGCCGGAGCGGTGAGATCGACGCCGGCGCGCACCGTGACCGAACCGGGATTGGCGCCGAACAGCGATCCCGCCCTCGCATCGTTTTCCAGTAGCCGCCGCATCGCCAGCGCGACGGCTTCGGTCTTATTGCCACCGGTGAGCCTGTTCGCGGCAGTCTCGATGAGGGCGACCACATCGGGGCGGTTGACGGTAACGACGGTTGGCATTGCGGCCCCTTTATCAGTATATCATTATGGAGCTAATGATCGGGTGCGTCAAGCCAGCCGGTGTTTTGCCAAAACGATGCTTTTGCCGGGGGCAACCGTGCGAACAGGCAAACGGTGCGAAACGGCACCGACCAGCAGGTCTGGCCGCCCGGCGAAACAGCGAGCGCCTCCCGCATGACCCGCCAAAACTTACCCCTGGCATGGTGCAACACGCGGAGCGGGCATTCGCAATTGCACATGTTCTGGAGTGCCGCTAAAGCACCGGACTACGCGCATGGCACTGTGCAGCCACTGCGCGACGAATCGTTTGAATTCGGCTTGCGGCCTGCTGGTGGCATCCTGCCCGGTTGTCAGTCCAAGGGAACTCCACGATGCGCCGCTTATTGCTGATCGCGATCGGCCTCGTCCTGCTGTTCGGTGCAGCGGTGGCGGCGCTCGGGTTTCAGGCACATGCGCTGGACAAAGAAAGCCAGGCGTTCGTTGCCAATGAGGTCGCCGTCATTTCTGCAAATTGGGATCGCAGCCTGATCATTGCCCACGCGACACCCCAGTACCGTGCGCAACTGAGAACCGAAAGAACCAGCGTTATGGAGGAGGCGTCCAGCGAGTTGGGACCGCCCCAGGAGTATCTCGGCGCAACCGGCGCGGTTAGTGTCTGGTCGCTCGCGATGCTCGGCCATGGCGCATCGGCGTCATTCACCGCGCAAGAGAGATTTCTGAACGGGATCGCTACGATGCAGTTCAGCCTGGTCAAGCGGGATGGGCAATGGATGATCGACGATTTCGATTTCCGCGCGCTGACGTTCGACCGGCTAGGGCCCGGCATGTTCGGCCGGCCCGGCGTCGTGGAACGCTGACCCGGCGTCGTCGTCTGGCACGTACCCGGCCAATTCCCGCAGCAGCGGCCCCAGGTGCTTGCGATAATGCCGCCAGCGACCGACCGAACTGTCGTAGATCGGCTGCCGCACCTGCCATTGGCTGGCGGTAAGAACCGCGCGCTCGGTCTCATAAAACGACAGGCACGCGGGATCCCATTCGAGGCCGAGGAACTCGATCAGGCGACGACTCTCGGTTTCAAGATTGCCAACCAGGCGCTCGTAGCTGATCTCCAGAACCCGTGTCGGCAAGACCTCGCGCCAGAGCGCGACGAGGTCCTCAGATGCCTTCGCTCGCAGCGCGAGGTCGCGCAGGTCGTTGGCCCAATCGAGCGCTTCGTCGGTAAATCGCCGGAAGAAGCAGGACAGGCAGACATCCCGCAGGTCCCGGCGGCAGATCACGATGCGGGCGTTGGGAAACAGCACGCTGAGATGGCCGAGATAGCGCAGATTGTCCGGCATCTTGTTGGTGACCCGCGCGGCATCGCCGCCAACCTCGCGCAGCCTGGCGATGTGCCATGTGGCTTCCTTTCGCACCGTGAGCCGGTTCCAGCTCGCAGGACGCGAATAAGGCAGGCCGTGGTCAAGTGCGCTGACGATGGACGCGATTTCCTTCCCTTCGCCCGCACCGAACACCGCCGGATGGCTTGCGGCGATTTGCTCGACAAGTGTGGTGCCGGAGCGCGGCATGCCGACAATGAACACCGGAAGCTCGGAGGGGTCGCCCCAACCGGCCGTGGCGCCGAACACCTTCCGGGGGAAGATTCGCCGCAGGTCTTTCGCGTCGACCGGCGGCAAGGGCCGCGGCCGGCTCTCGCGGATCAGGCGGTTCGCCTCGGCGTAAGCGGCGAAGGCCGCATCGTAATCGTAGGTGCGTTCGAACGCGGTGCCGAGCGCGAACCCGGCGGCGGCACGTTCCTGAACGCCGATCCCGGCATTGCCGAGCGCCGCCTCCAGACGTTCCAGTTCCGCCGGATCCTCCTTTTCGTGGGTGATCTCGGCCAGGCCCAGGCGCGCGTCCTGGTAGTCCGGATAGAGCACGAGTGCGTGCCGGAAGCAGACCTGCGCTTCATCAAAGCGGCCCAGCGCGGACAATGCGTAGCCCCGCGCCAGCCAGATGTCCGCCATGCCCGGAGCCAGTTCGAGCAAACGTTCCGCTGCCTCGGCCGTGGCGGCGGCGTCGCGCATCCGCCACAGTCCGGTGACCAGCCCGTGATGCGCGCGGGGATCATCGGGAGCGAGCTCCACCGCACGCTGATGGTGCTCCAGTGCCTCGTCATGGCGCTCGAGCGAATTCAGCACGAACCCGAGCTTGGCGCGCGCCTCCGCATGGTCCGGGTTCAGCGCCACGGCGGCGCGCAGGCTCCCGGCCGCAGCGCGCGCGTTGGCCCGGCGTATCTGCGCAATAGCGAGTTGCAACTGGGCCTCGAACGAGGCGGGATCCAGCCGCACGGCTTCCTTCAGGGCTTCTTCGGCGCCTGTCGCGTCCTCCCGGTCCAGCCTTATCAACCCCAGCCTGAGACGCGCTGCGGCGTCATTCGGCGCCAGATCGACGGCTCGCCCCGCCGTGGACGCCGCGGACTGCAGATCGCCGCGGCCATGCTGGACGCCGGCCAGTTCAACCAGCGTTGGGGCGTCGTCGGGGCGCAGGCTGACCGCGCTTTCCAGCAGCGGTGCGGCCTGCGCGAAGGCGCCGCGACGGGACAGCAATTGGCCCAGCATCTGCAATGCGTCCGGCGTATCCGGATGGAGCGCGAGCAACGATCGCAATGCGGCCTCCGCTGCGGCGGAGCGTCCGGCATCGAGGTGCCGGTGCACGCTTGCCAGGATTTGCTCGGGTGTGTCCGCCTCGGCGCCCGTCGTTGCCACGCCGGCCAGGCCCTCCTGCAGCGCGCCGATATGCGATTGGTAGTGGCGCCAGCGTCCAACCGAACTCGTGTACAGCGGCTGCCGCACCTGCCAGCCACTCGCGGTCATGACCGGACGGTCGAGTTGGTGGAAGGCGAGGCAACTCGCATCCCAATCGAGCCCGAGGAAGTCGATCAACCGGCGGCTTTCGCCTTCCAGGTCGCCGACCAGTGCCTCGTATTGCAGCTCCAGCACCCGCAGCGGCAGGGCATCGCGCCAGTGGCAGGACAGGCGCTCGGTCTCGCAGAGTCGCGTGGCGATGTCCGCGAGATCGAAGCTCCAGGGCATATTGTCGCGGAACGGCTGGAAGAAGCACGACAGGCCGACGTCGCGTAGCTCCCGCCGGCAGATCACCACGCGGGCGCGCGGGAACAGCATGGCGATGTGACCAAGCAGCAGGATGTTGTCAGGCAATTTGTCAATCACCCGCTCGGCGCCGTTGCCCAGGCTGTGCAGTCGCGCGAGGTGTTCGCGCGCCTCGCGCTGGACGGCATTCTTGTCCCAGGTCTGCGGTTCCATCACGGCGGCATCGCTCTCAAGGCGAAAAGCGATGTCCGGGATGTCCTTGCGCTCGCCGGCGCCGAACACCAACGGATGGCTTGCCACGATTTGCTCCGCCAGCGTGGTGCCGGACCGCGGAGAACCGACGATGAAAACCGGCAGTTCGGACGGATCGCCCCAGTCGGCGATCGCGCGAAAAGTATCCGGCCCAAATGCCTCCATCAGCCAATCGATGCGCTGAGCCAGCGGCTCGCGCTCGAACGATCGCCCATGAGCGTTCAGGGCCTCCAGCGCCAGGGAGTTGGCAGCCGCATAGCTGGCAAACGCACTGTCGTAGTGGGCAGCGGCATCATGCACGGTGCCGAGCGTGAACCCGGCGGTGATGCGGGCCTCGGCTGGCTGGTGGGCATCGTCCAGCACGTCCTGCAGGCGACCGAGACTGGATGAAGCGGTACTGAGTTGGGAGATTTTGGCGAGCCCTGCCAGGGCATCGACCGAGCCGGGATCGAGCTCGCCCGCATGCTCATAATGTTCCCGTGCCTGGTCGAATTGGCCGGCGGCGGCCAGGTTGTCGCCTTGCAGAATCCACAGGCCGGGCCGCTCGGGCGCTATGGCGATGGCGCGCTGGCACGCTTCGATCGAGCCCGGGACATCACGATTGTCGCGTCGCGCATAGGCCAGGCAGACCCAGCTCTCGGCATGGTCGGGCGCAGCCGCGACCGCCTTCTCTGACAGCGCCAGCGCGGCTTCGTGTTCGCGCAGGCGCGTGGATGCGTTGGCCAGGCCGAGCAAGGCGTGCAGGTGATCCGGCTGCAATTCGATCGCGCCGCGGAAGGCGGCCGCGGCTTCCTGATCGGCGCCAAGCCGGGCCAGAGCCGCTCCGAGATCGCAATGCGCATCGGCCGATTGCGGTGTGAGCCGCACGGCCTCGCGGCAGGCGTCAACGGCGGCCTGGTTCTGCCCGAGCATGAGCAGGGCACGGCCGTGCTGTTGATGGGCTTCGGCAAGCTCGGCGTCGAAAATAACGGCGAGTGCGGCGTTGGCCGCGGCTGCTTCCGCGTCTCCGGCGGCGCACTGGGCGCGCGCGAGATTGGTCAGCGCCTCGGGGAACTCCGGGTCCAGTTCGATCGCGTGCGACAGGAGGGCGATGGAGCCGGCGAGGTCGCCACGATCCTGCAACAGGACGCCGAGGAGATTGAGCGCGTCGAGATCGTCGGGATCGGCCTGTAGAACCTGCCGGTAGAGTGCCTCGGCCTCCGCGTGCTGTCCGGCCTGATGGCACGCGACCGCAGTGTCGAGAAGCGCGGTGGGATTGGGTTCGCTGGGCATGGGAACTCGGTGTGCTGCAATAGGCCCGACTGGGAAGGCTGTCAGGCAGTAGCGGGTCCGTGCATCCGGCGTCAATCAAATGACCACAGACGAAAAACCCGGGCTGCCGACGCAGCCCGGGTTCCCGGACGAGAGACCTCAGGTCAGCCTGATGGCTGATCAGGCCTTGCGGCGACGACGGATCACACCGAGGCCGGCGAGACCGGCCCCGACCAGAGCCAGCGAGCCAGGCTCCGGCACACCAGGGGTGGGGGTCGTGGTATAGGTGTAGTCGTAGGTGATCTTCAGCTTGACATTGCCCTTATCGGTGAATGCCGCCTTGCCGTTGGCGCCCGAGATGATGGCAACCTGACCGAGATCACCCGCCTTGGCGGTCCAGGCCGTGTCGTAGAACGACAGGCTGGATGGGGTGACCGAGGGGTGCGTCACGGTGGCGCCGGTAACGGCAATCGGCGGGATGCTCGAATGGCCCGGCACCGTCGCGGTGGTGCGCGCGCTGGCGTCGTTGATCTTGACCGAATAGTGATGCGTGCCGGTGACCGGAACTCCGGGCAGCAGGAACTTCACCGTGTTGGTGAGGTTCGCCGAAATGCTTTCCGGCGACGAGCCTGTGTTGGACAACGTCAGGCTGCCGCTGAGGCTTGCCGACGCGAGGAGGCTCACGTGCGTGAGGTTGCCCGCGTGCGTGAAGCCAGCGAAGTTGAGCACGTGGGTTGGCGAATAGTGGCTCGAGTGGGCGGTTGTGCCCCAGTCGGTGAACGTCCCGTACGTGTCGGTGGCGCTGTACGAGGCGTGGTGGACAACACCTGCCGTTGCGAGGGCCGTGCTCGACAGCAGGGCCGCCAGGGTCGTCATTGCGAGTTTAGACGCGGGCATCGTGAGGTCTCCAAATCCGTCTAACCACCACAATGCAAACCCGGTGCCAGACTGTAAGCCATTGATTTAACTGTGGTATGCACTCCTGCGATCTGGAGCCTGTAAAGAATCCTGACTCGTTGCGGGCGAATCCGGCGCCCCCGGCCCGCAATCGGACGATCCAGCCGGCCTCAACGCGTGCCAGCCGCGATGCCCCCATGGCCCGGCGGCATGTTGAGTTATTTTTTCTATATTTATAGATATACACGCGTGTAATCCGCCAACAATAGTGCATATAATAGTAAAATATCGCTCGTACTAATAGGCGGTTCCGCCCGCCGCGGCCGCATTCGCACCGCGCCCAGGTCCAGATGTCGGGATAGTTTACGCACCAACTGGCGTTCGCCGCCCGGAGCCGTCAGGGAATTTTACAACCCTCAAATCCGTGCCGCGCCGCGTAGCCAGATGACGCAGCCGCCCGGCAGGCCGCAGACCTGGCGGGGTGCGCCACCGTCCCGGCAAAGCGCCAACCAGGCCGCCACAACCACGCCATCACTGGCCTCCACCGCCCGCTTCCCGGTATCCTGCCCCCCTGCCGCCGCGATTCCTTGCCGCATGACCGACTGCCTCGCCCGCCTCAATCCCGAGCAACGCGAAGCCGTGGAGACCGTCGATGGTCCCCTGCTCGTGCTCGCCGGAGCGGGCACAGGCAAGACGCGGGTGCTGACGGCACGTTTTGCCCACATCCTGCTGAGCGGCTGGCCTCCCCCAGCCAAATGCTGGCGGTGACTTTCACCAACAAGGCGGCGCGGGAGATGCACGACCGCGTCGGCGCCATCCTGGGACGTCCGGTGTCGGGTTGTGGCTCGGCACGTTCCGCGTGCCGTGCGCGCGAATGCTGCGGCGGCACGCGGGCCTTGTGGCCTTGTCAGGAAATCTTACGATTCTCGATACCGATGATTCAGGTCCGGCTTTTGAAACAAGTGATGGAGGCCGCGCGCGTCGATACCAAGCGCCGGGTGCCGCCGGCTTTGACGGCGCCCGCCTGACCAGATCCTGTCCAGGGCACGATCCTGTCCAGGGCACGATGCAACATTGTCAGATTTTTCATGAAAGATACTTGACACGGCGCGCTCGGGCGGCCAGATGAGAGGGGCTGCGGAGGTGCGCCAAGAACGATGGGCCGGCTATGTGAGCTCCCCCGGATCTGACTCGTTCGTTGCTCGATGGGCGCGCGCCTCGCCATGAGTGGGACCTTGGACCAGATCGACGCGGTTGAATTGGGCCGGCGTCTGCGTATCGCGCGCGATGAGGCCGATATGACGCAAGCGCCCGCCGCGACCGCGGCCGGCATGGCGCGCACCACGCTGGTCGCGATCGAGCAGGGCCAGCGCAAAATCCGCATCGGCGAACTGCAAGCCCTGGCCAAGCTCTATGGAACGTCGGCCAACACCCTGTTGCGTGCGGAAGCGGTGCACGTGGACCTCGTGCCCAAGTATCGGAAACTGGTGGGTCACACCGATCCATCGGTCGGGAATGCCGCCGCGCTTCTCTCCGATCTGGTGAAAGCCGAGGTGGAGCTGGAGGATCTTCTCGGCGTCCAAGGCGCGCGGAACTACCCACCGCAGCGGCCGATCCTGCCCGGAGATGTGCGGCTTCAGGCAGAGCAAGATGCACAGGAAGTTCGGCAATGGCTGGGCCTGGGAGATGGACCCGTTCCGGATCTCATCGCTCTTTTGGAACATCAACTTGGTGTCCGTGTTTTTGTTCGGTCCCTGCCAGGCCGCATAAGCGGACTGTACGCATTCGATGAAGCCGTCGGCGCCTGCATGCTCATCAACCTCAGCGTGCGCCGCACGCGCCGGCGCTATACGGCAGCGCATGAGCTTGGGCACCTGATCTCCAGGCGTGGCGAGTCCGAATTGTTGTTGGAGAACAATCCGACGCAGGCGCGGGAGGAACGTTACGCGAATTCGTTTGCCAACGCATTTCTGATGCCCGCCCGCCCGGTCATGCAGCAGTTCCGCGAAGTCACCGCCGGCGCGTCGCATCTCACGCGCCGGCATGTCATTCTGCTCGCGCACGTGTTTGGCGTGTCGCGTGAAGCCATCGTCAGGCGGCTGGAAGGATTGGAGCTGGCAAAGTCCGGCACCTGGGAGTGGTTCGAAACGCACGGCAGTATCAGCGACGCGCAGGAGCGCGAGGTGCTCGGCGACGTTGTCCGGCTGGATACCGATCGCGGCGATGCCAGCAGCCCGGCTTCGCTGCGGCTGAACATGCTCGCCGCCGAGGCCTGGCGGAAGGAACTGCTGAGCGAAGGGCAGCTCGCACGGTTGCTGCATCTCGATCGGGTCGCGGTGCGGGAGCTGCTCGACGCACTGGTCGAGGACCCGGCCGATGTCGGCGAGGTGCTTGCGCTCCGTGCGTGACGAACTTCCGCTATTGGTCCTGGACGCCAGCGTTGTGATCAATCTGAACGCCACGGATCGCGCCGCCGGAATTCTGGATGCGTTGCCGTTTCAGGCTGCCGTGACCGACGTTGTCGAATCCGAGCTTCTGCAAGATCGGCGCACGGGCAGGAAGGATGGCGATCTGCTCGCCGAACTGGTGGCGGCGCAACGTATTGCGATAATGACCTTGGACGAGACCGCCATCAGTATATTCGGGGGCCTGATCGCTGGATCAACGACCGAGACCCTCGACGACGGCGAGGCTGCGACGATTGCTGTCGCGGTGACACACGGTGCCGTCGCGGTGATCGATGAGAGCAAAGCCCGCAGTATCTGCTCACGCCGCTTCAGAGAACTACGCCTGCTTTCGACAGCAGAGATGTTCTTGCGCGACGAAGTGGCAAGCGCGCTTGGCAGCGATGACCTGAGCAATGCCGTGTTCTGCGCCTTGCACACCGCTCGCATGCGTGTCCTGCCGGAATATGCGGCCCGAATCGTCCAGTTGATTGGCACGGACCGCGCGCTGAAATGCCCGAGTCTGCCGAAAACGGCCCGCCCGCGTTGACATCCCGGCAACCCTGGCCACGACCGCCACCCTCCCGGTATCCTCTCCCCGTGCCTACGCGATTCCCCGCCGCATGACCGACTACCTCGCCCGCCTCAACCCCGAGCAACGCGAAGCCGTCGAGACCGTCGATGGTCCCCTGCTCGTGCTTGCCGGCGCGGGCACCGGCAAGACGCGGGTGCTGACCACCCGCTTCGCCCACATCCTGCTGACCGGCCGCGCCTCGCCCGGCCAGGTGCTGGCGGTCACCTTCACCAACAAGGCGGCGCGCGAGATGCGCGACCGCGTCGGCGCCATCCTGGGACGGCCCGTGGAGGGCCTGTGGCTGGGCACCTTCCACGCGCTATGCGCCCGGATGCTGCGCCGGCACGCCGGCCTGGTGGGTTTGTCAGGAAATTTTACGATTCTCGATACCGACGACCAGCTCCGGCTTTTGAAACAAGTGATGGAGGCCGAGCGCCTGGACACCAAGCGCTGGGCGCCGCCGGCGCTGATGGCGGTGATCCAGCGCTGGAAGGACCGTGGCCTGACGCCGGAACGCGTCACCCCGGCCGAGGACACCGATTTCGCCGCCGGCCGCGCCCGCGCGCTGTATGCTGCCTACCAGGACCGGCTGCGTGCGCTGAACGCCGCCGATTTCGGCGACCTGATGCTGCACATGACGGAGATCCTGCGCTCCCACAACGACGTGCTGGCGCTGTACCACCGCACGTTCCGCTACATCCTGGTGGACGAATACCAGGACACCAACCTGGTGCAGTACCTCTGGCTGCGCTTGCTCGCCCAGGGCCACCGCAACATCTGCTGCGTCGGCGACGACGACCAGTCGGTGTACTCGTGGCGCGGCGCGGAGGTGGAAAACATCCTGCGCTTCGAGAAGGATTTCGAGGGCGCGAAAATCATCCGGCTGGAGACGAATTATCGCTCGACCGCGCCGATCCTCGCCGCAGCGTCCGGACTGATCGCGCACAACGAAGGGCGGCTGGGCAAGACGCTGCGCCCCGGCCGGCAGGACGCGCAGGACGGCGACAAGGTGACGGTCGTCAGCCTGTGGGACTCCGACGAGGAAGCCCGCATGGTCGGCGAGCGCATCGAGGCGCTGCGCCGCGACGGCCATCCCCTGAGCGAGATCGCCATCCTGATGCGCGCCGGCTTCCAGACCCGCGCCTTCGAGGAGCGGCTGATCCTGATCGGCGTGCCCTACCGCGTGGTCGGCGGCCTGCGGTTCTACGAGCGGCAGGAGATCCGCGACGCCGTCGCCTATATGCGCGCCACGGTGCAGCCGGCCGACGACCTGGCGTTCGAGCGCATCGTCAACGTGCCGCGCCGTGGCGTTGGGGAGGCGGCACTGCGCTCGATGCACGAGATGGCGCGCACGCAGGACATTCCGCTGGCCGCGGCGGCGCAGCGGCTGATCGACACCGGCGGAATGCGCGGCAAGGTGAAGGAGAGCGTGGGCGAACTGCTGCGCGGCTTCGTCCGCTGGCGGGAGCTGGCGGATCGCGAGGGCCACGTCGTCGCCGTCGCCACGATGCTGGACGAGAGCGGCTATACGGATATGTGGAAGCTGGACAAATCGCCCGAGGCGCCGGGGCGGCTCGACAACCTGAAGGAGCTGGTCCGCGCGCTGTCGGAGTTCGAGACGCTGGCCGGGTTCCTCGACCACGTCTCGCTGGTGATGGAGAACGAGGAAGACGCCGGCAGCGACCGCGTGTCGCTGATGACGTTGCACGGCGCCAAGGGGCTGGAGTTCGACACGGTCTTCCTGCCGGGCTGGGAGGAGGGTGTGTTCCCCAACCAGCGCTCGCTGGACGAGGGCGGCCTGAAATCGCTGGAGGAAGAACGGCGGCTTGCCTACGTCGGCCTGACCCGCGCGCGGCGGCGGGCGATCGTCAGCCACGCGGCGAACCGACGGGTGTATGCGAACTGGCAGACCAGCATCCCCAGCCGGTTCATCGACGAGCTGCCGGCAGATCATGTGGAGACGGCGGGGTCGGCGGCGCTGGCACGCGATGCTCGGATCGCCGCGGCGACCAGCTTTCCGTCGCAGTTCCCGCTGGTGGCGCGGCGGACGCGGACGGTGGAGGCCTGGGAGCAGACGGCGCGCCAGCCGCGGAGCGAGGCTATTCCGGTGGGGGCGCGGGTGTTCCACCAGAAGTTCGGCTACGGCACGGTGCGCGCGACCGAGGACGACCGGCTGGATATCGCGTTCGACAAGGCGGGCGAGAAGCGGGTGCTGGACCGGTTCGTGGAGCGGGCGTGACCCGATAGGTCTCCGCGAATTCCGTCAGTCGCGCGGTTGCGTAATACCATGCGCCGTAAGTTTTGACGTACGGCTGCACGGCACGGCGCCTTGTGTCATGACCGGGCTTGGCCCGGTCACCCACGTCTTTGCCGCATGTCGCGGGACAAGCCGTGGGTGCCCGGGCCAAGCCCGGGCATGACACAGGAGTCAGCGTCAACCAACCATAAGACACAAGAGTCAACGTCAACCAACCATAACAAGACGCAAGACACGTAGCATACCACTGCATGCGACCGCCTCACCGGCAATCCACACACGCCCCCACCGCCATCGTCACCGCCCGGCTCTTGTCGCCCAGCCACGGCGGAATGACCGCGCCGAACCCGCCGGCCGGGCCGCCCGCCGCCACCACCAGCAGCGCGTCGGGCGACGGCAGCGCGGCGTATTCCGCGTCGCCTCGGTCGCGCACCACCGCGCCCTTGCCGACCTCCGCCCATTCACTGCGCCGTATCCGCGCCCGCGCATGGATGAACGCCGCGATATCCGTCTTGCTCCAGCCCGCCGCTGTCAGGTGATCCCGTAACTGCTTCGGGATCACCAGCGCGTAGTTGCCGCTCCAGATCGAGTAGTGCCGCATGTTGGCGCGCATCTCGGCGGCGAAGGTCTCCAGGATCTCCTCCGGCGCGGTGGTCCATTCGTTCATGATCTGCCGCGGCGCGCCGGCGGCCATGACGGTGACCGCGGAGACCTCCGCCGGCAGGCCGCGCTGCATGTGCAGCGGCAGCCAGGCGCTGTCTTCCTCGTCCTCGGCGATGCAGTAGCTGAACTTGCCGGGGTGGCCGAGCGTCGAACGGTCGATGCCGCCAGGCCGCACCTCCAGCACGTTGATCAGCGCGAGCCGGATGGCGCGGCCGATGCAGGCCGTCGCGCGGTCGCTGTTGCCCAGCGCGTTGAAGCCGCCAGCGGCGCCCAGCTCGCGGCGGATCGGGCCGTTCAGCACCACCAGCACGGCGCAGCCGCCGGTGGAGGACGTGGCGCCGTGCAGCAGGAACTCCGGCTGCAGCATGGCGGCGATTGCGGTGAGCACGACCGGGAAATGCATCGGCAGGCAGCCCGCCATCACCGCGTTGATCGCGAGCTTTTCCGCGGTGATCGGCACGGCGCGCACCGGCTCGACGCCGAGCAGCATGTCGGGCGGGATCATCGCCCAGTCGAGGCACGCGGCGACCGCGTCGGCGGTGGGCGGCACGATCGGCAGGCCGTCGGTCCAGTCGTTGGCGTGGTACAGCTCCTGCGCGGATTGGATATCGGCGACGTCGTAGGTCTTCGAGGTGAGGTGCATGGATGTGATTCCTGGCCGCGCGCTTCGCGGGAGTATGCGCGCTTGGCCAGGGGAAGGGCACGGTCGCGATGGACCTGGGCGGAAACGCGCTATCCGCGTAACCGTGGCGGTCTGCCACCCCGTTCCAATTGGCTGACCCGCTCCTCGAGACTGCCGAGGCGGCGTGCCAGCTCTCCAATATGCTGGGACGCGACGGCGGACGCAGCCTACGCTGCGGCAGCTTCCGCCCTGGCGATGAGAATCTCTTCCCGCGCCTCGGCTCGCCGCTGCCGTTCGTCCAGTTCGTCGATCTTCTGCCCGTGCTTCTGCTCTATTTGCATGAGTCGATCGAACCGTCGCAGCGCAGCCAGCAGCTCGCCGAGCCATGCCATTTCGTCACCCGCCTGTCGCAACGTGACCGACGATACAACCGAATGGGTTAATTTCCGGCTAACGGAGCTTGGCTTGCGGCACGGAATGTTAAAACACGACCGACCGATTTCGGCCGCGTCGGCCCACTACCGCGTGGTTGCCAGCAGGCGATCCGCCTGATCCTCGAGCAAATCCAGACCACGGTCGATGCGCTTCAGGAGCTCGCCGACCTCTCGGCGGACATTGGCCTCAGACCGGTCCTGCGGACGCGCTCGCCTGCTCTGAACCTCTCGCGCTGGCTTCGGGACGGGCTGCTTTGCGGCATCGCGTCGTGGTGGCATTGTGCTGGCTCCGATGCCGCCGATGATAAGCTGGAACTTCGCGAAAGGCCACTTGTGCCGCAGCAGTCATTGACAAGCCGTTAACGACAGGGACCGTCACCGTAATGCCGCTTGCGGTTGGCGCTTCGGCCGCCCCGCCTACCCCGGCTGCGGCGCCGGTGCCGGCCCACCAGGCTGCGGCGTCGGAGCCGCCGGCCGCCCCGCATTCGGCACCGATGCGCGGCGGTTCTCCGGTGCCGGCTCGTCCACCACCTTGCGGATCACCGGCTCGCCGCGCAGCACCGTGCGGATCTCATCGCCGCTCAGCGTCTCGTGCTCCAGCAGCCCGCGCGCCACGCGATGCAGCTCCTCGACGTTCTCGGTCAGGATGTGCTTCGCCTTGGCGTAGGCGTGGTCGATCATGTCCTTGATCTCGGTATCGATGCTCCGCGCCGTCGCTTCCGACACGTTCTTCGTCTGCGTCACCGAGTGCCCCAGGAACAGCTCCTGGCTGTTGTCGCCGTAGGCGATCATGCCGAGCTTGTCGCTCATGCCCCACTCGGTGATCATCCGCCGCGCCTGGTCGGTGGCCATCTTGATGTCGCCGGCGGCGCCGTTGGACACTTTGTCCGGGCCGAAGATGATCTCCTCCGCGGCGCGTCCGCCCATCGCCATGGTCAGCTCCGCCAGCAGCTTGGACTTGGACTTGGAGTAGCGGTCGCCCTCCGGCAGCGACATCACCAGGCCCAGGGCGCGGCCGCGCGGGATGATCGTCGCCTTGTGCACCGGGTCGCATTCCGGTTCGTGCATGGCGCACAGCGCGTGGCCGCCCTCGTGGTAGGCGGTCATGCGCTTCTCTGCCTCGGACATGACCAGGGACCGGCGCTCGGTGCCCATCATCACCTTGTCCTTGGCGTACTCGAACTCGGCCATCGCCACCACGCGCTTGCCCATGCGGGCGGCGAGCAGCGCGGCCTCGTTCACCAGGTTGGCGAGGTCGGCGCCGGAGAAGCCGGGCGTGCCGCGCGCGATCACCTTCGGATCGACGTCGGAGGCCAGCGGCACCTTGCGCATGTGCACGCGCAGGATCTTCTCGCGGCCGTTCACGTCGGGGTTCGGCACCACCACCTGGCGGTCGAACCGGCCGGGGCGCAGCAGCGCCGGGTCCAGCACGTCCGGCCGGTTGGTGGCGGCGATCAGGATGACGCCTTCGTTGGACTCGAAGCCGTCCATCTCGACCAGCATCTGGTTCAGCGTTTGCTCGCGTTCGTCGTTGCCGCCGCCCAGGCCGGCGCCGCGATGCCGCCCCACGGCGTCGATTTCATCGATGAAGATGATGCACGGCGCGTTCTTCTTCCCCTGCTCGAACATGTCGCGCACACGCGACGCGCCGACGCCGACGAACATCTCGACGAAGTCGGAACCGGAGATAGTGAAGAACGGCACGTTAGCCTCACCCGCGATGGCGCGCGCGAGCAAGGTCTTGCCGGTGCCGGGCGGCCCGACCAGCAGACAGCCCTTGGGGATCTTGCCGCCCAGGCGCTGGAATTTCTGCGGGTCTTTCAGGAACTCGACGATCTCCTGCAGCTCGCCCTTGGCCTCGTCGATGCCGGCCACGTCCTCGAACGTCACGCGGCCCTGTTTCTCGGTCAGCAGGCGTGCGCGCGATTTGCCGAAGCCCATCGCCCTGCCGCCGCCCGACTGCATCTGGCGCATGAAGAACACCCAGACGCCGATCAGCAGCAGCATCGGGAACCAGGACAGCAGGTAGTGCAGCAGCGGGTTGACGTCGGAATCCTCAGGCTTGGCGATGACGCGCACGTTCTTGTCGGTCAGCGTCTTCACCAGCGACGGGTCGTCCGGGGTGTAGGTCTGGAAGGTGCGGCCGTCGTTGAGCTGGCCGGAGATGGTGCGGCCCTGGATCACCACGTCGCGCACCTGGCCGGAGTTCACCTCGGAGATGAAGTCGGAATAGGCGACCTGGGTGGCGCTGTTATGCGTCGTCCCTGGCTGGAACAAGTTGAACAAGACGACCAGCAGCAGGGCGATGATGACCCACAGTGCCAGGTTCCGACCGAAATTGCTCATGTGTGCATGCTCTTGTGCTCAGTCCGCGTATCGCTGCCCGAGGCCCCTGCAAAGGCTGAACCAATGGCGCGAACCCAGGACAACATAGGGTGTCCGCCCCGTTCCCGCATCCCCATGCGTTCCCCCGATCATTATCCGGGCACGAACGGTGCGCCGGCGGCCGGCCGTCGCGGGGCAAAGATCGTGCGCACGCCGGCACAAAGTTCTGCCGAAGGATACTCCAGAAGCGGCACGGCGACCAGAGAATTGCCGCGGCGCAAGGCCGGCAGCGTGCGAATGACGGCGGCCGGCAGCGGGGAATGGCGGCGCAGGCGGGCAGCGTCGGCGCCCAGCGCGCCGATCGTGGTGCGGTCCGACGGGATGGCGTCGCCGGCGAGCCGGAACCGTTCATCCCAGACCGCGCCGCGCCGGGCCGGCACCGGTGGGCCGATCGCGGCTTGCTCGCGCACCAGCAGCAGGCCGGCGCCAAGGCGGGGCGCGAACATCAGCCGCACGCCGCCGAGCGTGGCAGGCCGCACCGCCGCAGCCAGCGCGGCGACGGCCTGCGACGGCGGCGGAAAGACAGCCCCCGACACCGCCTGCAGCAGCGCGGAGAGTACGGCCGGTGGCAGGCTCGGTCCGGGGGAGAGCAACGCGTAGCCCTCGGGATGGATCGACGCACGCTCGGCCAGGATGTCCGCGGTCTCGGTTTCTTGCGCGGCGCGGGCAAAGCCGGCGCGGCGCGCGTCGTCGCACAGTGCGGCGATCTCCGGCCCCGTGCCGTCCGGGTCGGCGAGCGACGCGCGCAGCCGCGGGCGCAGGGCACGCAGGTCGGCGTTCGACGGGTCCTCCACCCAGGCGAGCCCGGCCGCCCGCAGCGTCGCCCGCAGCCGCACCGGAGGGATGCCCAGCAGCGGCCGCACCAGCCGTTGCCCGTGGCGCTCCGAGATCGCCGGCATGGCCGCCAGCCCCGCGGGGCCGCTGTGGCTGCGCCGGCGCATCAGTACCGTCTCGGCCTGGTCCGCGGCATGGTGGCCGAGCAGCAGGTGCAGGATGCCGGCTTCGGCGCAGGCGGCGCCGAGCGTGTCGTAGCGGGCGGTGCGTGCGCGTTCGGCCAGCGCGGGGCCACGGTGCAGGCCGGGCAGGGTCAGTAGGCGGGCGGGGATGCCGCGCGAGGTCAGGCGCTCGATGGTCTGCACCGCCTCGACGGCGGATTCTGCCCGCAGTCCGTGGTCCACCACCAGCGCCATCAGCGATCCACCCTGCGCGCGTGCCCAGGCATCCGCCAGCAGCGCCAGCGCCAGGCTGTCCGCCCCGCCGGACACGCCCGCCGCCAGCCGGGGCGTTGGCCCGAACGGGCCAAGCGGCGCCATCAGCGCGGCGAATTCGACGGCTGCAATCGGGGCAATGCCCGCGGCGACACCGCTCCCGGCAGGAGGGATTTCCGCCGCGGCCGAAGCCAAACCGGTCATGGCCGGACTTGACCCGGCCATCTACCGCCAGTCAACGCGATCCGCATCAGCCCGTCCCGCAACATCGTGCGAAGCTGGCCGCGTCAAGCCGGCCATGACGGATGATGGCGCGGCGCTTGCCCACCTCACTGACACCCGGCCCGCTGACGCACCGACGCGATCGGCGCCCGCAGTTCCGTGGCGCTCTGTGGGAACTCCGTATGCAGCTTGACCAGCGTTTCGCACGCGGCGCGCTTCTCGTTGATTGCCGCCAGCGAGCTCGACAACCCGAGCAGGGCCGGCGCCGCGTGCCCGCCCTTCCGATTGCGGTTATAGGTGTCGTCGTAGGCGATCGCCGACTGCGAGTACTGGTGCTCGCCCGCCAGCGCCTGCGCCAGCAGGAACTGCGCGTCATAGGCGCGCGGTGAGGTGCGATAATTGCTCAGCACGTCCCGCGCGTTGGACTCGGCGGCGGCGTAGTCATGGTGCGCCAGGGCAGCGTAGCCGTCGTGCATCGCCACCTCGGGCGTGCGGCGCACCGGCGGGGCCGCGGGCTGCGTCAGTGGTGTCGGCTGCCCGGCGGGCTGGTAGCCCTGCGACGGCGGCTGCCCAGCCTGGTAGTTTTGCGGCTGGTAGTTCTGCGGCTGGTAGTTCTGCGGCTGGTAGGACGGTGCCTGGTAGGACGGCGCCTGGGACGGGGACTGCTGGCCTGGCTGGGCGGCCTGCTGCTGCCCTGGAATGGTGCCCAGCGACGTCGGCGGCGGGCTGTTCAGCGGCCCGGACGGCGGCGCTTGCTCGGTCGGTGCGGCGGGCGCGCCGCCCGGCGTCCCGCCCGCACCGGCGGCGGCACCCGGGTTCTGCATCTGGAACTTCAGGTCGCCGATCTGCTTGTTGAGGTCCGCAAGCTTCTGCTGCGTCTCGTTCTGCAGCTCGTCCACCCGGCCGCGCAGGTCGCGCACCTGGTCGTCCAGTGTGTTCACCCGCGCCAGAAGCTGCGCCACCATGTCGTTCCCGCCGCCCTGCGACGACTGCGCCTGGTAGCCGGAGCCGAGCGACGAACCGGACGCGCCATTGGCGACCTGCGCGCGAAGCGATTCGATCTGCTGCTGAAGCTGGTAGATCTGGTTCTGCAAGGCGATGGCCTCGCGGCTATCCGGCTGCGCGCGGGCGGCCAGCGGCCAGGACCCGAGCACCAGCAGACCTGCCGCAAAAATGACGCTCAGCCGCACACGCATCCCAGGCCTCCTCGACTCGGCACCCGGCGGTTGGACGGGACCGGGGCGGACAAGAAATGACGCAAGACCTGGGCGGTCTCAAGGCATGAGGTGCGGGAGAGCGGCCTCGAAGGCTTTGCCCCTCCCTGTCACCCTCCCAAAAGACGGTGCGGCAGTCCGCGTGCAATCACCGATCCGCGCCTCGGCCAAGCCGTCCGCGCGGTGACGTTGATGTCAGCCGGCCGGTTCACCCGGCTCTTGCCACATGGCCCGACCGGCACGATCATGCTCGACTGTTCGTGCGCCACGCACCCAAGCCTGACGGAGTCCGCCCGATGAACGTCCAGGTCACCGCCCGCCCGACGATCCAGCCGGCCGCGAGTTCCAAGCTCGCGATCGCCGATGGCGACATCCACCCGCAGCGCAACTCCTACAAGGACTTGTTCCCGTACATGGAGCAGCGCTGGGTGGAGATGGCGCAAACGTTCGGGTCGCGGCCGCGGCAGGCTTATCAGGCAGGGCCGGCGTATCCGAAGGGGCAGCCGAACGCTTCGCGCCGCGACGCGTGGCCGCCGGAGGGCGGGCGCCCCGGCAGCAGCCTGGCGTTCATGCAGAAGCAGTTGCTGGACGAGAACAACATCCAGCTCGGCATTCTGAACCCGACCGGCGACAACGGCTCCAGCTTCCAGAACCGGGAGTTCGGCAACGGCGTCGCCTCGGCGATGAACCGCTGGGTGGAGGCGGAGTGGCTGATCGAGCCGCGGCTGAAGGGCTCCATCGTCGTGCCGTATGAAGACGCCGACGCGTCGGTGGCGGAGATCGAGAAGTGGGCGGGCGATCCGCGGTTCGTGCAGGTGCTGATGGTGACGCGCACCGCGAACCCGCCGGGGCAGAAGCAGTATTGGAAGATCTATGAAGCCGCGGCGGCGGCGGGGCTGCCGATCGGCGTGCATGCGTTCGGTTTCGGCGGCTATCCGGTCAGCGGCAGCGGCTGGCCTTCGTTCTACATCGAGGACATGGTCGGCCACGCGCAGTCGGCGCAGTCCTTCCTGACCAGCCTGGTGATCGAGGGCGTGTTCGAGAGCATTCCCAATTTCAAGCTGGTGATGATCGAGAGCGGCTTCGCCTGGCTGCCGTCGCTGGCGTGGCGGTTGGACAAACTGTGGAACCGGCTGAAGGTGGAGACGCCGCATCTGAAGCGCGCGCCGTCGGAATACATCCGCGAAAGCGTGTGGCTGACGACGCAGCCGATGGAGGAGCCGCAGCCGCGCGAGCAAGTGCTCGACGCGATCGACTGGATCGGCTGGGACCGGCTGCTGTTCGCGACGGATTATCCGCACTGGGACTACGACGATCCGACGCAGGTGCTGCCGATGCCGCTGCCGGAACAAAAGCGGCGGGACTTTTTCTACAATAACGCAAAGGCGCTGTACCGGCAGGGGTAGTCCATGTCATTACGAGTTGACAACGGACAAGTTTCCCCCTCCCCTTGAGGGAGGGGGTTAGGGGGAGGGGTCGATTTGTGCGCCTTGACCCCTCCCCCTAACCCCCTCCCTCAAGGGGAGGGGGAACTTTGTTGCCTCGTCGCTGTGCTCCTCGCAATGGCACCAGGAAATGGCGCAGGCCTGAAGGAGACGCCGCCATGAGCGACAGCCTGCCCACCGCCACGCGCGTATCCGATCCCGGCATCCGCGCGCTGTATCGCCTGGAGAACCGCTGGCAGGCCTGGCTGGACGTGGAGGTCGCGCTGGCCCGTGCGCAAGCGGAGCTCGGCATCATCCCGGCCGAAGCGGCGGCAGCGATCGCCCGTGCCGCGCACATGGAATTGTTGGATCGCGCCCGTATCGACGAAGGTTTCGCGCGCACCGGCCACACCATCGTGCCGCTGGTCTGGGAGCTCAGCCGCGTGGTTGGCGAACCGCATGGCGGCTGGGTACACTGGGGCGCGACGACGCAGAACATCACGCAGACCGGCGACCTGCTGGTGCTGCGCCAGGCGCACGGCGTGTTCCTCAAACTGATCGGCGAAGCGCTGTCCGCGATGGCCGATCTGGCGGAGCGTGGCGCCGACATGCCGATCCCCGGCCGCACGCACGGCCAGCACGCCGTGCCGGCGACCTTCGGCTACAAGGTCGCGGTGTGGATCGATGAGCTGCTCCGTCACGTCGAGCGATTCCGCCAGGCGGCGCCTCGCATGTTTGTCGCCATGCTGGGCGGCGGCGCGGGGACGTTCGCCTCGCTCGGCCAGCAGGGGCCGCCAGTGCAGGCGGCGATCGGGCGGCAGCTTGGGTTTGGCACGATGACGGTGCCGTCGCGCGCGCTGGGCGATCATCTGGCGGAAAACATCTGCGTGCTTGGAATGCTGGCGGCAACGTGCGGCAAGATCGGCCGCGAAATCTACACGCTTATGAAGACCGAGTTCGGCGAGGTGGAGGAACCCGTGCCGCCCGGCACCGTCGGCAGTTCAACCATGCCGCAGAAGCGCAATCCTAAACTTTGTCAGGACATCATCGCCGCGTCGGCGGAAATCCGCGCGCTGGTGCCGCTCGCGTTGGAAGCCATGCAGACAGAGCATGAAGCGGATCGCACCACCAGCCTGATCATGGATGACGCCGAAGGCCGCGCCTGCGTCGCGACCGGCGACATGCTCAGCCGGTTGGTGGAGATCATGCGCGGACTGAAACTTGATCCGGCGCGGATGCGCGCGAATTTGGATCTCGGCGGCGGGCTGATCATGGCGGAGGCGGTGATGCTGTCGCTCGGCGCAACGATCGGGCGGCAGCACGCGCATGATGTGGTGTACGACGCGGCGCAGACGGCAGCGGTTGAAGGCCGCCGCTTCGGCACCTTGCTGGCCGAGGATTCCCGCGTCACCGCGCATCTCGACGCTCAGGCCATCGAGGCGCTGCTGGACCCGACCGCCTATACCGGACTGTGCGCCGATATGGCGCGCGACGGAGCTGCGCGGGCGCGCGCGATGGCGGCGGAGCTCGCGGGCGCGTAATATCGGGCGGCGCGAAGATGGACGCATGCGGGGAGCGAACCGCACTGTCCCTGCGAGTTGCCACCGTCCGGTGGCGGCCGACCCGCCTTGGATGAAACAGCCGCCCTTCTGTCATTGCGAGTTGGCCACCGGCCGGCGGCCGACCCGCGACTGGATGAAACGGCGTCGGCGGCTTGACGTAGGTTCCCCCCTCCCCTTGAGGGAGGGGCTGGGGGAGGGGTGCGTTCATCCACTGACTGTGGATGTACGCACCCCTCCCCCCAACCCCTCCCTCAAGGGGAGGGGGGAACCTTGAGTTTCTTGTTAGGCCGCTTGGCCGAAGCAATCCTGTTCGTGACGAGCCGCCGACAGCACGTCACGAACGGGATTGCTTCGGCCAAGCGGCCTCGCAATGACAGGGGGGGGCCGCGTTCTATCCAGCCGCGGGTCAGCGCCAGGCTGGTGGGGAACCGGCAATGACAGGAGGGGCGGTGAGTCGCCATCAGTAGCTTGGAAATTCGCGTCCGATCAGCGCATCGGCAATTTCGAGCCGGCGGCTCAGCGATGGTTCGCCGGGCTCGCCGACCGGTGCGATCGCCGACCCCAGCGTGGGGATGAGCTCGGGCAATGCGGAGACAGGCATGCCGAATTTTGCCCCCGCATAGGGCAGGCGCCCGACCACGGCGGCGCCCTCCGTCATCGTTGCCTCGGCCCAACGGCCATGCGTGGCGATGTCCAGCCACCATGGCTCATGGAAGATCGAGAACGCCTTCTGTAGGTCTGGCGCGGAGACGGACGCTGGTTCCTGCGGCCAGGCTGTAGCGGAGCCTGAAAGGACCGCGGATGGAAGCATCGTGCCTGCCATCGCCTGAACAGGCCGGCGGGCCGGGGACCTTGGCCGTGTCAGCAGTCTGGCTTGTGCAACGACGATCGCCCACTAGGCAGCCTCCCGGCATAATGCCGGGAGTTGATTACACAAATAGAATTAGGCATCCAGCAAAAACATCCCTGGATCAGGTCAACCGATTGCCGCCACGGCAGCAGGCCGTGCGCCGGAGCAAACCCCTAGGCTCGGCCGCCCTCGAAGAAGTCCTTCACCTTGGCGAAGAAGCCCTCGTGTTCTGGGCTGCCCTTGGCGTGCTTCTGGCCTTCGGTCTCGAATTCCTCCAGCAGCTCGCGCTGGCGGCGGCTCAGGTTCTGCGGCGTTTCCACCGCGACCTGGATATACATGTCGCCGCGCGCCGCGCTGCGCAGCACGGAAAATCCCTTGCTGCGCAGTCTGAATTGATCCCCGGTCTGGGTGCCGGGCGGGATTTTCACCTTCGCCCGCGTGCCGTCGATCACCGGCACTTCCACGTCCCCACCCAGCGCCGCCTGCGCCATGCGCAGCGGCACCCGCATCAGGATGTTGGCGCCGTCGCGCTGGAAAAACGCGTGCGGACGGATCGCAATGTGGACGTAAAGGTCGCCGTTCGCGGCGCCCTGGCCACCAGACTCGCCCTCGCCTGCCAGCCGGATACGAGTGCCGTCTTCCACGCCGGCGGGAATCGCGACTTGCAGCGTCCGCTCTCGCTGCACGGTGCCGGCGCCGTGGCATGTGCGGCACGGGCTGCGGATCACCCGGCCCTGGCCGCCGCAGGTCGGGCAGGTGCGCTCGATCAGGAAGAATCCCTGCTGGTTGCGGATCTTTCCCGCGCCCTGGCAGGTCGGGCAGGTGTCCGCGGCGCGGCTTTTGTCTTCCGAACCGGTGCCGGTGCACGCCTCGCAGGTCACCCGGGTCGGGACGCGCAGGTTGGTCTTCGTCCCGGCAAACGCGTCGGCGAGGTCGATCTCCACCGCCTGCCGGATGTCCGCACCCGCACGGGTACGCGCCTGGCCGCCACCGCCGCCGCGACGGCCCATGAACTCGCCGAACATCTGGTCGAAGATGTCATTCAGCCCGCCGCCGCCCGCCGCGGAGAAATCGAACCCGCCGTTGAAGCCGCCTGCCCCGCCTTGCTCGAACGCCGCATGGCCGTAACGGTCGTATGCCGCCCGCTTCTGATCATCCTTCAGGATGTCGTAGGCCTCGCTCACTTCCTTGAATCGGGACTCGGCCTGCTTGTCCCCCGGGTTGCGGTCCGGGTGGAACTGCATGGCGAGCTTGCGGTACGCCTTCTTGAGGTCGTCGGCCCCGGCGTCACGCGCCACCCCCAGCGTGGCGTAGAAGTCCTGCTTCGCCATCCCCTGCCTTTCAGTCGCGCGCGGTCAGAGGGCGGCGGGCGCCGTCCCCCCGTCATGGCCGGGCCTGACCCGGCCATCCACGCACGGTCGATCGTGCGTGGATGG